>JBDKVE010000350.1:0-49002 GCA_039679345.1 Anaerohalosphaeraceae bacterium | reverse complement strand
CACAGACCGGCCCCGAGGTTGCACGTATGTGGGCGGATGTCTATGCGCAGGACGGCCAGGCGTGGGCGTATGGGGCCTTAAAGCAGCAGGCTTTTCACTCCAACCCCATCAAAACTCATGTGGATATTCAGATTCTGTCGGAAGATGGTTCCGTTCAGTATGAAACCATTTCCGAGGATACCTATGTACCGCGCAGCAGAGTCGGGAAAGGTGCAGACTGGAAACGATTTAGGGTCAAACTTGCCGGAGACATCACCCCCGGCTCAAAAGTGATTATGAAGGTTCACAGCGGACAGCATTGCAGCAGTGTCGACAAAGATGCATGATGCCATAGACCCAGATTATCAAGTCTATTAGTGTTACAGACAGCATAGCGCTGTAAGGCTTATCTGCCGAATTTCTTCCGGAATTCCCGCAGGCTCATGCCTTTTTCCTTATAAAAATATCTGGAAATATGTTCGATGCCGGTAAATCCCATGTCCAGCGTAATCTGCTGGATCGATAAGTCGGATTCTGCAAGCAGGGTGCAAATATGCCGGATGCGTTCTTTTTGGATTTCCCTGTGGACGGAATGTCCCAGGGTATCCATAAATTTCGTATATAGATTTCGGCTTGACACCGCGACTTCATTGGATACGTTTTCGACTGAAATGGGTTCTTTGAAATGACTGCGTATAAACACCAGTGCTTTGGCTACATCCGGATCCTCAACGGCCAGGATATCGGTCGATTGACGGCACATGACATGCGAAGGATCATGAGGAATAATCTGCCCCTTCATTTTCTCGCCCTGCATCAGGCGATCCAGCAATTGTGCCGCCTCATACCCGGCCTTTTCAGAGTGCAGGGCCACGCTGGATAACGGCGGATCGGTCAACTCGCAGGTCAGCGAATCATCATCCACCCCCACCACGGCAATCTGTTGAGGCACCGGAATCCCGGCGGATTTGCAGGCTTCAAGAAGGGTTCGTCCCATATCATCATTACAGGCCATGATGCCAACGGGTTTAGGCAAAGCTATCAGCCAGTCGGCCAGCCGTCTCCGCTGTTTTTCCGAAGGACTGCTGATCTGTTTTACAGAACCAAAGAAATAATCTGTCTGAAAATCCGCCTTTTGAATTCTTTCCATAAAGCTGCGGTGGCGATGGACCGACCAGTGGAGAGCTTCAAAGCCGCAGTAAGCAAAATGTTTAAAACCACGTTCCAGCAAATGTTCCGCGGCCAGGATGCCGATTTTATCCGCACTGGTTAGAATAGTCGGGATTTTGGGGTGGATCAGGCTGGGGGAGGTAATGATGGGGATTTTCAGGGACAGAAAATCTTCAATATGTTCCGGCTCTCGGACAATGATGCCGTCGGCGTTGATTTTCTTTAATTCGGACATGCGTATTTTGGATTGCCCCTGTTTCCCGTAAAAAGGAGCTTCCCGGTAAAAGCTCCACGGGCCGTGATGCCGGGAGTATTGAGCAATGCCCCGGATCAGCCCACGGCCATACGCATGGGTTGTTTCAATCAGCAAAATGACTTTGGGTGTTTTCTTCATTGATCCGCCGTAAAAACAGGTTTCATCGGACTTTTGCATTCTAAATCAGGACCCTGCGGTCGGCAAGATGATTTCTTAAAATGGTGAATAAATTTCCTAAAATGGTTTTTATCTACACTCCTGTTGCGTTATGCTTTAACCTGTTAAAATACAGTAGTGTTCCGGATCAAAATCCCAAAGGACCATATTGTGAAATCAAAAGAAAGAGTCAGGCTGGCGCTGTCCCGAAAAGGTCTTCCCGACCGCATTCCCATTCAGTTCGATTTATGCAAATCCCTGATTGAGTATTATTCAAAGCAATTTCATATTAATCGCGGTTTCAGTTGGTCCTATTACGAGGATTTATCCTATCGCATATCCGCCAATGCAATTCGAACCCGTCTGGGCAGCGACTGCGTGGTGGTCGGCGGTACGGTGGCTTCGGGTTTTGTGCCCATCCCCGTGCAGGATGATATGACGATCAATGAATTCGGCATGAAAATGAAGCCGACGCAGCTCTATGTGGAAGTGGTGGAGCCTCCATTAAGAACGGCAACCTCCATTCGGGACATCGAAACCTATCCTTTTCCGGATCCCAATGCTCCCGGCCGGTTTGACAGGGCGTTGCAGGATATTCAACGATATGGTAATGATTATTTCGTGATCGGCGATTGTGAGCTGAGTCTTTTTGAGCTGGCCTGGCAGTTGACCGGACTGGAAACCCATCTCATGGCCATGGCGATGCAGGAGGATTGGCTGACGGCCCTCTATGATAAAGTCGAGTATTGGACCACTCAGATTGCTTTAAATCTGGCTCGAATGGGTGTCGATGCCCTGTGGTTTGGAGAGGATCTTGGCTCTCAGACGTCCACACTGATTTCTCCTGACATGTGGCGCAAAACATTTAAGCATCGATATGTGCGGATGTTCGAGCAGATTAAAAAAGTCAATTCCGATGTGATTTTTATTATGCATTCGGATGGTGCGGTCTCGCCGCTTCTGGATGATTTTATTGAAATGGGCATCCAAGTCTATAATCCGGTTCAGCCGAATGTCCCTGGTTCAGATCCGAAAGAATTAAAGGGCAGATATGGAGATTCCATTTCATTTTTCGGCGGGATTGATCAGCAGGGGCTTCTGCCGGCAGGAGATGCAAATGCCATTCGACAGGAGATTCGATATCGCTGTGAGGTGCTGGGTGCCAATGGAGGGTATCTGCTGGCCCCGGCCCATATCCTACAGGCCGATGTCACGCCGGAAACAATTCAGGTGATGATTGATGCCGCTCGTGAATTTGGGCAATATTGAAAATAATACAAAAACGACAGACTATCGTGCAATTTATTAGTGAGGCAAACGATGAAAAAAGAGACTGTGGATAAAGATTCAAAGCATGGGGAAAATCAGGGGAATCTGCTGTATCGAAATGCGTTCAAAATGAAGCTCAAACCCGGCTTTGCGGCCGAGTACAAACGACGGCACGATGAAATCTGGCCGGAGTTGAGCAGGGTGTTGAAAAACGCAGGCGTTTCGGATTACAGTATTTATCTGGACGAACAGACGAATACGCTGTTTGCTTTTCAGAAACTGGCTCCCGGCCATACGGCAGATAAATTGCCGAATGACCCAGTTGTCCGGAAATGGTGGGATTATATGTCCGATATTATGGAATACAATCCGGACCATACGCCGGTGGCGATTTCGTTGCACGAAATGTTTCACATGGATTAGACAGAAATTCTCCAAAACAAATATCAATAATGAATTGAGGAAACAGGAATGATAAAACAAATGATGATATTTAATTTGTTAGCCGGTATGCTTTTGTCTGCCACTTCGAATGCTGCCGCATCCGACCCGGTTAAGAATCCTCCAAACTGGGGACAGCGTAAATCGGTTTCGTGGGAGGCCCTGACGCAGGATTTCGAGAATCCCGATATGATTTATGCGCCGTTTATCTTCTGGTTCTGGGATGAACCGCTCAATGCCGATAAAATGGCCGAGATGTCGCGGGTGATGTGTTCTGAGAGATTTAGTCCCGGTTATGCCCATGCCCGCCAATCGATGGTGGGCACCCCCAATCTGGATGAGCAATGGCTGGGCGATCCATGGTTTAATGCCTTTGGCAGTGCACTGAAAGAAGCAGAAAAACAAAACAACTACCTGGGCTATTGTGATGAATACTGGTGGCCCAGCTTTCAGGCTCATGGCCGAGTGCTTAAGCAGCATCCGGAACTGAAGGCGGAATCCCTGAACTGGCAGATTCTCAAGGCGGCAGGCGGAACGGAAGTCCAGGTACCGGCCTCGTTCTTTGCTGTTGCCGCACAGGTGGACAGCCCCGATGGGAAAAAACCGCCGCGCCAGCCTCTTTACGGCAAGTGGATTTGGCATCCGGACGCCCAGCCCAATACCCATACCTGCTGGTTCCGCAAGGTCTTTGAAATTCCGGAGGGCGAAGTGGTTGCTTCCGCAAAAATGATCATGACTGCCGACAATTCCTTTGTTCTCTATGTCAACGGAAAACGAATCGGAGAAAGTACTGTCTGGATGAATGCCTCATCCTTTGATTTGAGCACGGTGCTTTCGGCTGGTAAAAATATCCTGGCCGTCGAGGCCAAAAATGTCGATGGGGCGTTTGGATTGATTGCGGGGCTATGTGCTGAGTTTGACGACGGAGCGGCTCTGGAGATTTGTTCCGACAAGACCTGGCTTGCCTCACTTTCTCCGGCCGAGGGATTTGAGCGTCTTGCTTATGACACATCAAAATGGGTCACTGTCCATGAGATTGCCCAGGCCGGTGCCAGTCCGTGGAATTCCATCGGCAATTTTGAAAAACCCGCAACGATTCTCAGTAAGACAGTACAGATTATCGGTTCGGGGCAGGCCTTTACATGGAAGGCGCCGCGGGGTGGGATGTGGCAAATCTATGTCTTCAACAAATATCACGAACCCGGCATTGATGGCGGTGCGGTCAATACGATTAATGATCGCCTCGGCGATGCCTTTGTTGAGATTGCTCTGGAACCCTATGCCCGGCGTCTGGGCGACAAACTCGGCAAATCCATCCCCGGCGACTTTATTGACAATGAAGGCGATTACGGCAGGGGGCTGGCGTGGTCCGATGCTCTGGACAGACAATTCAAGCAGCGGTACGGTCAAGACATCCGTCTGGCTTTGCCGCTGATAGTGAATAAGGATGCCGAAGGACTTTATGCCCGGGCGCGGTGGCAATGGTTCGACCTCGTGTCGGACCTGTATGCCGGCAACTTCCGTAAAGTCACCGATTGGCATGAAAAGCGCGGCATGTACACCACGGCCCATGTCTGGGAAGAAGGCCTTCCTCCGCAAATCAATGCCGTCGGCGACCACATGAAAATCCTGCGGGCACTAACCATGCCCGGGCAGGACTGTCTGGGAAGAAAACCCCTGCGCGTGCATGATTTCAAGGAAATCGAGTCGGTTGCGGAATTCGGCAATGTGCGTGCGGCCACCGAACTGATGGGTGCCGGTGCGTTTGAGGGCAAGCCGTGGGGGACTTTCAACCCGGTTTTTCTGAAGCAGGCCATCAATGCCGTCACCGCCTGGGGTATGAGTCATGTCATTCCTCACGGTGTGTTCACAGCCCGCAAACTCACGGGCAATCCCTGGCCGCCGGACTGGTATTCGGACAATCCAATGTATCCTTATCTGGACCGCTGGACGGATTTTACCCGTCGTGCCAGCTACATCAACTCCATGGGATGTGCCGTTCCCGATGTGCTCCTGTATAATCCCATGGAATCAGCGTGGATGAATGCGGAGGCCGCAGTGCTGGATGCTGAAATGTGGTCCATGCCGGAAAATAACCCCGGCGGCAAACGAATCAATACGATTGATAAAGTCTATGCGGCGGCAATTGATGAACTGACTAATGCACGCATCGAATTTCTGATTGGCGACCGGTTTTATCTCAAGCAGATGGATGTGAAAAACGGGACATTGGTCCGAGGCGATTTTTCGTTCCGTACATTAGTTCTTCCACCGCTGGATATCCTGACACTGGAAGCCGCAGAGAAAATCGTTGAGTTTGCAAAGACCGGCGGCCGGGTGTACGCACTGGGTGAACTGCCCGCCGCATCGGCTGAAAACGGCATGAACGATCCAGCCATGAAGCAACTGATGGATACATTGAAAACGTTATCGGCTTTCTCGACTTGTCCGGATGGATTAAAGTCCGCGATTGCCAGGGGGGCAACAGGATTGGAAAGCCCTGTCAAATTCGTTTCCGGCCGGTTTACGATGCTCCAGCACCGACGGCGCATCAATGGTAAAGACTTCTTCTGGCTGGTCAATAATACCGAACAGCAGCAGAATTGCGAAGTCCTGATTCACGGCGTAAAAGGCGCCGCCTCGATATGGGATTGTGAAAATGGCCAGATCCGGACGCTTACTTCAACGGACGCTGCCGACGGAAGCAGGCTGGCACTTGGTTTCAAACCGCTGGAAGCCTACTGGCTGGTATTGGACCCCGCGCAGCCCGCTAAAGTCGTTCCGGCAGAACCGGAAACGAAAGAGGTTCTTACCGTTACCGGTCCGTGGAAAGTCACCTTTGACGCCAAAATTCAGCCGACGATGGAATATCCCTCGACACCGCCCGCCGAATTTGCAAAGGGTGTCGAAAAGCCTCTGGAAGACTGGAAGGCCTGGACCACAGAAAAATTCAGCGGTCTGATGGACTATACCAAAACCATCCGTGTGGATGACGTGGACAAACCGATGTTCCTGGATTTGGGCAAGGTCTGTCACGCAGCCGAAGTCTGGGTCAACGGCAAGCCGGTTGGTGTCAGGCTCTGGGGGCCGTATGTCTATGACATCAGCAGCGCCCTTCGTCCCGGAACCAACGAAATCCGCATTCGTGTCGCTAATCTCATCAATAACAGTTATGGAGATAGTGAGGCATCGGGCCTGTTCGGCCCGGTTGTCATGAAGACTGTCAATTGAATATAGGAGAGTCCGATGAAACATTCCGGAACGAGGTTGCAGGGGTTTACGCTGATCGAATTGCTGGTTGTCATTGCAATCATTGCGCTGCTGCTGGCTATCGTGATGCCATCCCTGAAAGCGGCCAGGGAAGTATCCAAGCGGCTGTTCTGTATGTCGAGCATCCGGATGCTGACAACGGCCTGGAATACCTATGCCTCCGAAAACAGCGGAGAACTGGCCGAGGCAAAGACCGCCGATGTGGCTGAAGTGTCTTCCAATCCTCCACGATATAGCTGGTCTTTCACCACCATCCACCCCAGGCCAACCTGGACGGGAATTTGGCGAGGGTCGGTGGACAACAAAAACGCCCTGGAGGGGGCAATCCAGTTGGGGACGTTTTATCCTTACAATGATACGCTTAAAATTTATCGCTGCACCAATCACGAAGTCTATGCCCGCTCCAGTACGGAGCCTGACGCGGCAAAGCGGATTCGCTCGTATGCGATTGTCGATTCCATGAATGGATACTATCTTAAAGACAGCGATGGCAGTGTCAAAGAGGGTATGCCGTTTAAAAAAATATCTGAGCTGACTAACACCGGTAAGCAAATCGTTTTTATCGATGAAGGCCGGGAGACTTCTGAAGGCTGGACCATTTATCCGGATCGGCAGCAATGGTGGGATTTGCCGCCCATTCAGCACAGCAATGGCGGGATTATGTCGTTTGCCGACAACCATGCCGAATACTGGAAATGGGAGGATGAGCATACGATTCAGTATGTAGAGTACAATTACTTTAAAAAAGGCGGGCCGATAGATGCTGCACAGGCCGCACTCAATAATGCCGATTTTGATCGAATCCAGATGGGTATTTGGGGCACCCGAAGAGGGAATTAGGGCGTTCTAATGCAGGGCAGGGTAGGAAAAATCTGTCACTGCCTGTTTTAGTCGGCCTTCGCAACCGCAGGCATCTGTCCGCCGATTTCCTGCAGAAGCTGAACATAGATCAATTCGCTCTCGCGGGTCAGACTGATACCCCCGAACTTGTCCACGATTTCCTTGTACCGGGTCAGTGCTGTCTGCGGGTCTTTATGGCGTATCGTCTGGGCGGCCGTGATTTTTTCGCGCAGCTTGGCGTTGACGCTCGCAAGCACCTTGCATGCACACAGCTTCTCGGCGCACCCGCAGTCTTTGGCATAGCCTTCCAGTGCGGTATAGGCCTCGGTAAAATGTTTTCCCCCGCACAGCTTGATTCGCAAATGGGAAAACCGCCCCAGGTCCACTCCGGCCAGCAGCGGTTTCGGCGCGGCGGCAACGGCCTGTTTTATCGTTGCTTCAAACTGGGCATCACGCGGATTCCCGCACCACAGAAATTTGCCTTCATGGCTGATGACAAAGGCCGTCGGAATGCTGACCACTCCCCAACTGTCGCCAATACCGCTGTCCATGCCGACATGATAATTAATCTCTTTTTTTGCGACAAATTCGCTGACAGTGCCAGCCGACTGGTCCTTGGAAAGCCCGATAAAAATAACATTCCGGTCTTCATACTTTTTAGCCAGCGACTTGAAATGGGATATCTGGCTCCTGCACGGCCAGCACCACGTCGCCCAGAACTCCACCACCCGCACGCACGAGTTCAACTCATCGCCGGTGGGGGAATTTTGCGTAACCCATTGCACGGCCGAAAGGTCCACTTTTTTGCCGGAATCACTGCTGGCAGTCACCATGCCCGATAAACAAAAAATTGCCCCTGCCAGAACAAAGTTGCCAAGTTTCATTACAGGAATACTCCGAATTACAGCTTTTGATTAATTTACTATTTTAACAATCTTCAGGTTGTCATCACACGGTGGTTTGTTGTATATCGGCAGTCCACCCCGGCCGGCATGAGTCCGCGTTATCCAGTAAAATGACTCCGGTTTGTACCTTGACCCTATGAAACAAAGAAAAAAATGGTACAAAATGTCGACTTCTGGTAAATCAGGCAAGTTCTCTTCATACGGTTTATTTACCGGTGTCGTTATCCCTATTTTTCCCTATTTTGTCAAAGCGCAACAAAGCGGTAATAAATAATGGAACAATAAAAGAGGGCGATTTGTATAAAGCCTTAGCGTTGCCCGGTGTTGTAGCCGGACAAGTTCAAATGGGTGATGCTAGTTGAAGGGAGACCAAGATGAAATGGTTCAATAAATTCTCTGTGCGTACGAATCGGCCGGTCGTACTGTTGCTGGCAGGATTCGGTTTATACATTAGCGTGAATGCATCGGCTATACCTGTTTTGGATGGCACGCGTGATGTCTCGTATGGTTCAGCGGTGGCGGTCCAGACGGTTCAGACGCAGTTTGGCGATAACAATAGCGAGCTTGACGCTGCCTATGCGACGGTCGAAGGCGGCATACTGTATCTGATGCTGACCGGAAATCTCGAAAACAACTTTAACAGGCTCAATATTTTCATCGACTCGCATGCAGGCGGACAAAACGTTATACAGAATAACGCAAACAATGGCGGTACCAATCCTGAGAACGACAATTGGGCCGGCAAACATGCAGGTATGACTTTCGATACCGGCTTCGAAGCCGATTACATGCTCTCGCTGCGGAACGGCAACTTTGGCGGCAACCGTTTCGATATCGACTACGCCGTGGTTGGCGGGGGGCTTGGCAATTTCCTGGCCGCCACGGATATTTTCGGCGGTACCACCACCGGGTCAAATGCCTCTGCGCTGGCCAACGGTATCGGTGTTGCTTTTAACAACAGCAATGCCGCAGGGATTCTCGGCGGAACCGGGGCCGCCAATCAGGCCGCTGCGCTTGCAGTGGCTACGGGCATTGAGCTGACAATCCCGCTGTCGGCGATTGGCAACCCCAACACCGTCTTTGAGATCAGCGCCATGATCAACGGCAGCAATCATGATTACCTGTCCAACCAGTTTCTTGGCGGCCTGCCCGCCGGCACCGGCAATCTCGGCGGTGATGGTGCGGGTGGATTTACAGGCTCTCTGTCGGGCATTGACCTGAACCAGTTTGCGGGTGCTCAGTTTTTTAGAGTCGCTGTGCCCGAGCCGACATCCATGGTCATCCTGGCTTTGGGCGGATGGTTGCTTCGCCGCCGCAGATCATGAAAACCGCAGGCAGTTCAAATAGGATCAGGTTTGTTTAGGACTTTGTGCTGACCTTTTTAATCTGTTTACCGCTATAGACTTGTCTTTCAAATTATGGTACATTGTGAAAAACTTTTTCACAGGAGCCATACGATGAGACAAGGCAAGTGGATTACACAAAGGTCCAATACGGATAACGGTATTCTTTTGATTCTCTTGGTTCTGATTACGGCATTTTACGGCCCAGCACTGGCCGCAGACCCCGTTAGTGTGACAGCCCTCCGCTGTGAATTCCGCGACACCCCCTTGGGTATCGATAGTCCCCAGCCCCGCCTGAGCTGGATTATCAAGCCCGCGGACCCGACCTTTCGCGGCCTGATGCAAACTGCATATCAGGTCATGGCCGCATCCTCCGCAGACGTTCTTGCCAAGGACCAGCCCGACCTCTGGGACAGCGGAAAAGTCCAGTCCGACCAGAGCGCCGGCGTCGTCTATGCCGGTAAACCGCTTGCCTCCGGCCAACAGGTCTTCTGGAAGGTCCGCATCTGGGATCACGCCGACCAGCCTTCCCCCTGGAGCCAGACCGCAAGCTGGACCATGGGACTGCTCAAACCCGAGGATTGGCAGGCCGAATGGATCATGGCCGTCGGTTCCGACAGACGTACCGCACGCGGCTATCACGCTGCCGAAGCCGACCGGGAAGATGACACCAAATGGGTGCAGGTGGATATGGGACAGACCACGCCGATAGAAACCGTCCGCCTGCTCCCGATGCGTCATGCCGACAAAGACGGCTTCGGCTTCCCGATTCGTTTTAAGGTGGAGATTGAAAACGAGCCGGAATTCAAGCAGACGATACTGATTGCCGACCACACCACCGAAGATTTTCCCAATCCCGGCGTTAAGCCCGTCGCATTGGATGCCCGCAATACCAGCGGCCGCTATGTCCGCCTGACTGCCATCAAGCTCGGCAAATACACGACAAAATATTGCCTGGCCCTCAATCAGATCGAAGTTCTGTCTAAAGGCAAAAATGCAGCCGTTGGCGCCGCAGTCACCGCCAAAGATACCGTCGAGCAATATGGCTGGGGCAAAGACAGCCTCACCGACGGTAAAGGCCTGCTCGATCTGGAGCAAAAATCCGGCAAGGCCTACGCTACAACATTGCTCCGTCGCGATTTTACCGTCAAGCCCGGCCTGACCGGTGCGGTTGTGTTTGTCTGCGGACTGGGCCATTACCAGATGACCCTCAACGGCCAGAAGGTTGGCGAAGACCTGCTGGCTCCCGGCTGGTCTAATTACAAAAAGACCTGCCTCTACGACACCTATGACATCACCGGCCTGCTCAAAGAAGGCCCCAATGCCGCCGGGCTTTTCCTCGGCAACGGCATGTATAACGTTCCCGGCGGGCGCTATATCAAATTCGACGGCACCTTTGGCCCGCAAAAAGCAATTGCTCACCTCCGGCTGGATTACGCCGACGGTTCCACCCAGACTGTCGTTACTGATGACGCCTGGCGTACCCATCCCGGCCCCGTAACCTTCACCTGTGTCTATGGCGGCGAAGATTACGATGCCCGCCTCGAACAGTCCGGCTGGGATACTCCCGGTTTCGATGCCGCCGGTTGGGATGCCGTAAAAATCGCCAGCGGCCCCGGCGGCCAGCTCCGGGGTCTTTCCTGTGCCGCACCGCCGATTCGTGCTTTTGATGTCCTCAAGCCAGTCCATGTCACGGACCTCAGTCCCGGCATAAAGGTCTATGACCTCGGACAGAATGCCTCGATTATGCCCCGTCTGACCGTGACTGGCCCGGCGGGTGCCACTGTCAAGGTTATTCCATCCGAACTGATTCGACCTGACGGCGACATCGAAGACGTCGCCTGCGGCGGCAATTCCTATCTGACTTACACCCACGATGGCGGTCCGGCCCGAACCTGGCAGCCCACCTTTTATTATCGCGGCGCCCGCTACCTGCGGGTCGAATGTTCCAAAGACGCCCAGCTTGAGTCCATCGAAGGGGTGGTCGTCCATTCTTCGTCCACCCCCATCGGCGAATTTGCCTGCTCCAATGACTTATTCAATCGTATCCACACACTCATCCGCTGGGCTCAGCGCAGCAATCTGGTCAGCGTGATCACCGATTGCCCCCATCGCGAAAAGCTCGGCTGGCTGGAGCAGTACCATCTTAACGGCCCATCGCTCCGCTATGAATTCGACCTGGCGGCCCTATTCACCAAAGGCACCAACGACATGGCCGACTCCCAGCTCGAAAACGGCCTGATACCCAACATCGCCCCCGAATACGTCATCTTTCCGCAGGGTGGAGACACCCAATTCCGCGAATCGGTCGAATGGGGCGGCGCCCTCATCGAGGTCCCCTGGCAGCAGTACCTCTGGTCGGGCGACATCGAATTGATGCGTCGCTTTTACAGCCCGATGAAACGCTATTTTGACTATCTGGGCACCTTTGCCCCCGATGGTATTCTTTCCATTCGGGGAAGCCTCGGGGACTGGTATGACATCGGCCCCGCCGGCCCGGGCAAATCACAGCTCACGCCGGTGGATTTGACGGCCACCGCCATCTACTATGAATGCGCCGGTATCCTGTCCCGCGCGGCTAAGCTGCTGAGCTATCATGACGATGCCGCCGCCTTCACCCGCCGTGCTGAAGTCATCCGAACAGCCTACAACAAAAAATACTTCAATCCCCAGACCGGTCAGTACGCCACGGGTTCCCAGACTGCTAACGCCATGTCGCTGGTCACCGGGCTTGTCGAGGAAGCCAACCGCCAGTCCGTCCTCAATGCCATCGTCAACGATGTGCAAACCCGCGGCCTGACCTCTGGCGATGTCGGCTACCGCTACCTGCTGCGTGCCCTGGCCGACGGCGGCCGGTCGGATGTGATTTATCAGATGAATAACCAGTCCGAAAAGCCCGGCTACGGCTATCAGTTGAAAATGGGGGCGACCAGCCTGACCGAGGCCTGGGATGCCGGCCGCGCCTCCTCGCAGAATCACTTCATGCTCGGCCAGATTATGGAATGGTTCTATCACGACCTTGCCGGCATCCAGCCGGACCCCGCCGCCCCCGGCTTTAAAAACATCATCATCAGGCCCGCCATCCTTAATGACCTCCAGTGGGTCAAGGCTGCCTATGATTCCGTGTATGGCCGCATCGAAAGCCACTGGACGTGCAAAGACGATACTCTCACCTTAAACGTCACCATCCCGGCCAACACCACCGCCTTAGTCTATGTCCCCGCCCGGGATGCCGCCGCCGTCAACGAAGCAGGACAGTCCGCAACACAATCGTCTGGCGCCGTCTTTGTCCGCACCGAAGGCCACTGCCTGATCTATAAAATGCAATCGGGCAGCTATTCCTTCACCGCCTTGCTGCCAAAATAATCTGGAATAAATTTTGTTGCGAATTTAAATGAAATTTAATACACGAAATGGACATCTATAGTATTAATATTTGTCTAAAAGAAGGTTTTGTAAATGGATTATTCACTACGAAAGTATCGTTCTAATAAAGACTGATAGAAGAGATGATTACGAACAATAGATATTTTCTTTTCGCTCTGCTAGTTCTCTGGAGCAGCGGGGTGTGTTTTTCACAGAATTCTCTGCCCTATTGGGACGCGGAGGTTGTCTATAGATATGGAGGCGTCCGTTTTCATTCTGAGCCTAACTTCCTGACGCATTATCGTGAAATTGTGAAGCCTGAAACGGGGGCGTATTTTATTCTACATGCATACTCCGCTGAAACATCCAAGAAAGACACCAGTTTTTCTTCGCTGGCTTCGGAAGAATGGGATGCCTTGCTTAAGCTGAATGATGATATAGAAGGGCGATTATTTTTTGAAATGATGTCTCCGATCATGCTTCAATTATCCAAAACCAAAGATGAACAAGGTTTCTGTCGCATCGAATCTCTGTGTATTCTTGTACAGGAAGATATTAGTGCATATCATTATCCCTTCTTGTGGTATATGTATTGTGATGTGAGAGAGCCTTCTGGCTGGCGTGGTAAAGAGTATAGAGGGTTAGCACTATTGAATCGTTTTAAAAAGTTAAGAAATCTTGAATTATTTGATTGCAGTATAAAACAATTCAATGTTCATCAGAATTTGTCCGCACTTAAATCCCTGGAATACATCGGCCTGCCGATTGACAGTAATGACGCTACAGTTGACCTATTATTCTCTTTGGACCGTCTGCAATTTATTAATGCCAGTGGTACCCTGATAACCGGTGCTAATTTTGAAGAATTAGCCAAGCTGCCGAATCTGAAAATTCTCGACCTGCGCTATACACGACTGGCCGAAAATGCGATTGCAAAACTTAAAAATGCTAAAAATCTCAAAACGCTCCTGCTGACCGGGGCCGAGATAACCGACAAGCACCTTGAGGGAATCGAACAGCTCAAAGGCTTGCAGAATCTGGCATTAACCAAAACAAAAATCACGGATTCCACCCTGAAACGGATCGAGCAATTGCCCAATCTGCGATATGTAACGCTGGGCCAGACTCAGGTCACCAGTCCGAACCTTCAGGCATTGCAAAGCAGCAATCCCAATTTGACTATCTCATCAAATCCGGTCATAACCTGGGAGGAATACAAAAAACAAAATGTATATCGAGATGCCGTGCTGTATGGTGATGTCGAGGCTCAGTTGCATGTTTTTTACAAATATTATCATGGGCTCCAAGAGTTCGAGAAGAGGCTTGATTCTGAAGATCAGCAAAAAGAGGAGCTTTCGAAATCTGATCTGCAAGAATATCCCTGCGATCCGACTGAACTGCTCAAATGGACTTATATCTTATTGGACCACAAAAAATCACTGTTTAGGTCGGATCGATCGAAGCTGAATGAGACCAAAGAAATCCTCGAGAAAAGATTGCATGCCGGCGAAATCGCCGAAGCCCGCAGAAGGGCGGAGTTGGCTCAATCTCTTATAAACGACTACAAACTCATTCCCAAGAACAAGTTTGAATACTTACCTGTCTATCAAACGGATTTTACATGGATTGACGTGACCGATCGGGGAAAAAGTAAATAAAATAGCCGCCTATGCGAATTTCCAAATGGAAAATCGAAAATCGAAAAGTGCAAATTTCCATTCCCGACCCGCAGGGTCAAACCCGAATAGCTCCAGGTGAGCGAAGCGAAACCTGGAGAAAAGTCACCGCATCACCCACCAACCCCGCAGGGGTTGAATCTTGCCCGACCACTATATCAACTACAATATCCACTTACGCCTGTAAATTCTTTGCCGCAAAGTCCCAATTCAGCAATTTGGCAATGACCGCCGCGACATAATCAGCCCGCCGATTCTGATAATCCAGATAATACGCGTGTTCCCACACATCAATCGTCAGCAGGGGCTTAGAGCCCTGTGTCAGCGGTGTTTCGGCATTGGACGTCTTGACGATCTTCAGCCGTCCGTTATCGGAGACCAGCCATGCCCACCCGCTGGCAAACTGTGTCACCGCGGCCTCTGCAAGCGCCTTGGTGCACGCTTCAACGCTGCCAAAGTCGGCCTCAATTTTGGACCGCAATGCGGCCGGAACCTCGCAGCCGCCGGGCTTGAGACTCTTCCAGTAAAAGGTATGATTCCATGTCTGTGCGGCATTGTTGAACAGTCCCGTCGCTTCGGCTTTGCCCCCCGTTTCACGCACGATCTGTTCCAGCGGCATCTTGGCATACGGCGTATTATCGATCAGTCGATTCAGATTGTTCAAGTACCCCCGGTGATGCTTGTCGTAATGAAAACTCAGCGTTTTTGCTGAAATCACCGGCTCCAAAGCTTCCTCGGCAAACGGCAAGGGCTCCAGCACAAACGGTGCCGTCGCTGCTTCGCCTCCAGCCGCGGCCCCTCCGCTCATAGCCATGACAGCACCGGCGGTGACGGACGCGGCAATAAATTCACGACGATTCAGCTCAGATTTGGATTGTTTTTCATTTCTGTCCATGGTTTTCTCCTGATAACCGAGGTTATATCTGATTGTTTATATGATTTATTAACGCTGAGCCTCGCCGGGCGGAGCCGCCTCAATAAAGAATTGACGGATATCAGAATCGGACTTGGCTACTCCCTCAAGTTGTTCAATTGTGATTTGATCTACAGTTAGAGCCCCATCAGGCTTCAAATTGAGTTTGCTCAGGGCAAACTGCTTAATCCGAGGATTCTGACCCTGAGTCGAGACCAGAAACAGGGGCCCATCGCCAAGATCGTATGATGTGTCGCCGATTTTAACCTTGCCGGTCTTGCCGTCTGTGGTCAGGCATTCCACGGTCTGATTGCCGACCTTGCCTTGATAGCGGGCGCTGCCTTTCGGGTCGCCGGGCTGTCGGGGCAGGGTCCCATGGGTACCGCCGGCCCCATCGCTCCAGACCACAAACGCAGCGCCATCATTCCATACATAGATATGGACATCCGCGCTGTCGATTCCCGGCACGGCCGGATGATCCATCCCCGAATGCGACCAGGACACGTTTTTCGCCCCGCGTGCCGGGGATTGACGGAATTCGCACCCCGCAAACAGGCAGGACATAACCAGCAGAACAGCAGCAACTGCGGGCACATAGCCCTTTCGTTTGGTCGATTTCATAGTATCTCCTCTGAAAAGATTCAATCTATCACTAATCGCCGAACAATTTAATTCTACTGATACGTGCAATTCTATACAGTGTTCAACATAATACTTCTCTGAAGGCACTCCGTATGGAAAATCCTTAAAATACCCATCGAGTCGGTTCTCTGCAGGTTGACCTATATCCACGCTGTTCTTAATTTCCAAATGGAAAATTACAAATTATTTCTTCTCATCTCATCCCTGCCCGAGCGTGTACAAGGTTACACTATCCTGGTCTTTGATGAAAATCTGGTTGGCGGTCACGATGGGACAACTGTAGGTCTGGGTCTCGGAGACCTTAATTTGGGCGACGGGTTCAAGACCTTTATCGCTGGGTTTGTAAATGAGCAATTCGGCGCTGCTGGGCAGGGCCATCAGGACTGAACCTGCATCGACAATCGCCCCGAATCCGCCCCGGTCGCGGGAATTGGGGTCGATCCAATCCGTCTTTCCGGTTTTGGCATCCAGACAAAACAGATTGCCGCTATTGGACATGCCGAACAGCTTGCCCTCATGCAAGACCGGGGTGTTATATTGCACGCCGACATCCGGATTGCTCCACAGCGGCGTGGGGGTAAACGCATCACCCTTTTTCTCGACCTTGACCGCGAAGGTGCCGCGGCCGGCGCCGGTATAGATAACCGTCTGCCCATCGACAATCGGCGTTGCGGCGTTATACGCCCGCCCCTGCGGCACAAACGGAAGCTGCCACAGGAGTTTTCCGTCCGCCAGCCCCACACTTACGATGCTCTTTTCAGTCAGGGTCACAACCTGTTTAACGCCATCGACCGTCAGCAGGGCGGGGGAGCCATAGTCCGGCCCTTCACCGGCCCATTTCCACTTCTCCTGCCCGTCGGCGAGAGCGAACGCCATGATCGCCCCATTACCCTGACCGCCCAGATGAGTGATGACCATGCCATCGACAATCAGCGGCGAGGTGGAGGTAAAGAACCGCGGGACAATCTTGGGGAATGGATCTTTTCGCCATTCCATCTTGCCGGTGTCGGCATTCAGACACGACAGGACTCCGCCGACCCCGAGTGTAACCACCTTGCCATCGGCCACCGCCAGCGAGCTTCGGGGGCCGGGATGCCGGGCGGCCGCACCGGTGACGGCCTGAGCAGCGTATTTGTCTTTCCAGAGTTCTTTGCCGGTGTTGGCATCCAGGCACAGCATGACTTCTTCTTCCCCCTGACGGGCAAAGACATAGAGTTTGCTGCCTACCAAAGCCGGAGTGGCATCCCCCGTGCCTACGGTGGCCTTCCATTTTTCGGTAAGTTTCTGGGGCCATTCTTTGGGAGCGGTGAAGTCGGTCACCTTGCCATCCCGATTAGGCCCGCGCCACTGGGGCCAGTCCTGGGCGAGCACACAGCTTGCAAGCACAACAAACAGACAGAAACTTGTCGCAATGGGGAAACGATGTGAATGTGTCATAAGCGTGTCCTTCCACTTTTTCCTTTGAACACCCGCACGGAACTGCACCCACGGCAATACCTGCGGCGGGCTTAATACAATTACTCTACTCATCCAGTAGGAATATGTCAATACCCTTGCCAAAGCCAAATCAGGGTGGGTGGATTATTCCAGGCGTTTGGTGAAAAACCACCCGGCCAGAAACATCGTCAGTCCGCCGATAATCAGCAGCGGCCAGGTGTTGGTCCAGACATCGTGGAAAGACATATCCTTGAGAAACAGCCCTTTGAGCGTGATGAGGAAATATTTCAAAGGATTGAGATACGTTACCTTCTGGAGCCACAATGGCATATTTTCAATCGGGGCGGTGTAGCCGGACAGCGTCACGGCAGGC
This sequence comes from Anaerohalosphaeraceae bacterium, assembly GCA_039679345.1. Classification (GTDB taxonomy): domain Bacteria; phylum Planctomycetota; class Phycisphaerae; order Sedimentisphaerales; family Anaerohalosphaeraceae; genus Anaeroglomus. Next base: position 30,966 of record JBDKVE010000350.1, on the reverse strand, counting down.
ACCATGAAAATGAACGTGCCCAGGACCGCCTGCTGCTGAGTTTTGGATATAGAGGAGATAAATAGTCCCGTACCCACAGTGGCCATGATGAAAATAAACAACGCAAACAGCAGCAGCAAAAACGACCCTTTGAACGGAATACCGAAGACCGTAATCGCGACGGTCCAGATGAGCAGTCCTTCGGCGATGCCGACGATGACGGCCGGGACGGTCTTGCCGACCAGAATCTCCAGCGGCATCAGCGGCGAGACCAGAAGCTGGTCAAAGGTCCCCAGTTCGCGTTCCCGCGCCACCGACAGGGATGTCACCACCAGCGCAATCATCATCGCCAGAATCCCCACCAGCGACGGCAGGGTAAACCATCGGTAGAGGAGGTTTTCGTTAAACCAGTTGCGTCCGTCAATCCGGATGGACGGCTGGGTCGTACCGCGAACCGCTTCGATTTCGTTTCCATAGGCGGTGATGATGGTGGTGATATAGCCATTGACAATCTGGGCGGCATTGGAACGGCGGCCGTCGAGGATGACCTGCAGCACGGCGGCACGGCCCGCCTCGATATCACGGGAAAAATCCTGCGGGATGGAAATCGCGGCGATGGCCTTCTGCTGGTCAATGGCCGGGCGAATTGCCTCGTTGCGGTCCATGAAAGCAATCTCGGTGAAAGCGGGCGAGCCGGCCAGGCGATGGACGATTTCAGCACCGTGCGAGCCGGAGTCCTGGTTATAGATGACCACGCCGATATTCTTGACCTCCAGCGTTGCGGCAAACGCAAACACCACCATCTGCATAATCGGCGGGACAATCAGGATGACGCGTCCCTTGGGGTCACGGAACATCGTCAGCAGTTCCTTGACAATCAGCGCAGCGATTCGTCCGGTAAAGGTTCTCATGCGTCCAGCCTCTTTTTGGTTTTGAGTGCGGTTAGGGCGAAGAAAACCACGCTGATGACCAGCATGGCCGCCATGCAGTTAATCAGAAGCGGCCAGACATTGCCGGTCAGGAATAGCGTCTGCAGGGAAGTGACAAAGTACCGCACCGCGAAGATATGGGTCAGCAACTGAATCGGCCGGGGCATCGAATGAATCTCGAAGATAAAGCCCGACAACATCAGGGCCGGCAGGAACGCCGCCATCAGCGCGATTTGCGAGGCGACAAACTGATCTTTGGCGACTGAGGAAATCAGCAGCCCCTGGCCCAGAGCCGCCAGCAGAAAGACCGACGTGGCCGCAAGCAGCGCCGGGTACGTCCCGCGAAACGGCACATCATAGACCAGGGTGCAGACCAGCGTACACAGGCTCATCGAGCCGATGCCCATGATAAAATACGGGATGAGTTTTCCCAGCAGAATCTGGGTGATGGTGACCGGGGTGGCCATCATGCTTTCCATGGTGCCTCGTTCCCATTCGCGGGAAATCACCAGCGCCGTCAGCATCGTGCCGATGAGAGTCATGATGATGGCGATGGAGCCGGGCACGAGGAAATTGCGGCTTTTGAGTTCGGCATTGTACCAGAAGCGCGGCAGGACACGGATGGGCAAAGCGGCTGCCGACTGACCACGGTCTTCGGCCTCATGCTGCAGCCAGACCTGCACGACGCCAAAGGTATAGTTCTGAACAAAGGACGCGATATTCGGCTCGGCGCCGTCGGCGATGACCTGCAGATTGACCGCACCGGTCTTGAGGGCCATGTCGATGGAAAAATCCTGCGGGACAACCACAATGCCGCGGATGTGGCCGATGACCAGGTCGTGTTCGAATTCGCGCCGGTCCTGTCCGAGCCGGACTTCCAGAAAGCGCGAGTTGGTAAAGGCGCGGGCCAAACTGGCGGTGTCGGGTGTGCTGTCTTCGACGACCAGGCCGATCCGGATTCTGTTGCTGTCGAGGTTGACGCCGTAGCCGAAGATAAACAGCAGAATCAGCGGCTGGAGGAAGGCAATCAGAAACGTGCTGGGATCCCGGAGTATCTGCAGCGTCTCTTTGCGGATAAGTGCCATCAGCCGTCTCATGCCGTCTCCTGCAGTTGGTTTTCCAGGTGACTGCGATGGACCAGCGTGACGAAGGCATCCTCCAGCGTGGGGTTGGGAAGCTGGTCGGACTGGACAAGCTTTTTCAGGTCGTCGGGTGTTCCGGTGGCGATGTTTTCGCCGCGGTAAATCAGGCCGATGCGGTCGCAGTATTCGGCTTCATCCATAAAATGCGTCGTGACCATGACGGTGACACCCTTTTCGACCATGGCGTTGATGTGCGTCCAGAATTCCCGCCGCGTGATGGGATCAACGCCGGAGGTCGGCTCATCGAGGAACAGCACATCCGGCTGGTGCATGACCGCACAGGCCAGGGCCAGCCGCTGCTTGAAGCCCAGCGGCAGGGTGCCGGCATTCATCTTCAGATGCTCCTTCAGGTCGAATATCTCGATCATCAGGTCGATCTGTTCCTTCTGGCGTCTGCCGGATAAACCATACAGGCCGGAAAAGAATCGCAGGTTCTGTACGACATTCAAATTGCCGTATAGCGAGAACTTCTGGGCCATATAGCCGATGCGGGAGCGGGCCTGCGAGGTGGCTGTCTTGAGGTCCAGCCCGGTCACAAAGGCCCTGCCTTCGGTCGGCTGCAGGAGGCCGCACATCATCTAGAAGGTCGTGGATTTGCCGGCTCCGTTAGGCCCCAGCAGGCCGAAGATTTCCCCCCGGCGAATCTGGAAGGTGTTGTTATGCACGGCGGTAAAATCGCCGAAGCGTTTGGTCAGCCCCTGCACATCAATGACGGGTTTTTCCTGCGGAGGCTTTTCGCTGATTTGTTCGGCCAGTTTGGAATGGCCGCCGGGACCGCCGCCAAGGATATCGATGAAGGCATCCTCAAACCACGGCTCCACGGCTATCCACTGGCCCTCGTCCAGCGGCGGCTTGGGTTTGTCTTTGGCCATGACAATCCGGATATGCCGGCCCTGAACGACGCCGTCGATAACGCCATCCTCTTTCAGCTTGCTCATCAGCACCGCACGGCGACGCGATTCCTCAATGCCGCGAATTTGCCAGGTGCGTCCCGCGACACCGCCCAGCAGGTCGGCAGGCGGACCGTCATATAGTTTTCGCCCTTCGTTGAGCAGAATCACCGAGTCACATTTTTCGGCCTCATCCAGATAGGATGTGGACCAGACCACTGCGATGCCGCCGGCCAGCAGTTCCTGCACCATCGCCCACAATTCCCGGCGGGAGATGGGGTCAACGCCGACACTCGGTTCATCCAATAGAAGCAGTTTGGGATTGCCGATCAGCGCACAGGCCAGCCCCAGCTTTTGCTTCATCCCGCCGGACAGCTTGCCCGCCAGGCGCTTCTGGAAGGCAGTCAGGTCGGTAAAACGCAGCAGCTTTTCAAACTTGTCCTTTCGTGCAGTCCCGCTCAGGTAGCGAAGGTCGGCATGAAAGTTAAGATTTTCGATGACGGTCAGGTCCTCATACAGACCGAATTTCTGCGGCATATAGCCGATGATTTCGTGAATTGCCTCAGCCTGTGTCTTGGCATTGAATCCATCGACGGCAATCGTGCCCGCCTCGGCATGAAGCAGGCCGACCATCAGGCGAATCAGCGTCGTCTTGCCCGCGCCGTCCGGGCCGACCAGGCCGGTGATGTGTCCCGGCAGAACGGTCGTGGACACCCCATTGAGAGCAGGCTTATCCATGCCCTTGAATCGCTTGGTCAAATCTTCAATGACAACGACAGGCTCGGTCATTGCCCGGCCTTTCTGTTTTCCATAGTGACTGTAACCGGCATTCCCTGTCGCAATCCATTGTCGGGACTATCGACGATGATGCGCAGCCGATAGACGAGATTGGTCCGCAGTTGGGTGGTCTCGACGTTTTTGGGCGTAAACTCGGCCTGCGGCGAGATAAAGCCGACCTGCCCTTCGTAACTGCCGCCGGAATCAGTGGTGATGTGGGCTTTCTGGCCCGGGTAAATCCGCCCGAGATTGACTTCATCCACATACGTGCGAATCCAGACCGGATTATCGAGCGCCAGCGTATAAACCGGCGACCCCACGGCCACGATGGAACCGGGTTCGCACACCCGCGTCAGGATGGTGCCGCTGTTGGGAGAACGAATCTCGGTATCCTCAAGCTGAGTCTTGGCTTGTTCTATACGGGTCTTGGCGGTTTCGACAAGGGCTGCGGCCTGATCCCGCGCTGCAATGGTTTCATCAAAATCGCTCTTGGAAACCCCACCGGTTTTGACCAGATCAACTCGGCGGGTGTAGCTCTTTTCAGCATTGACTAATACGGCTTCGGTCTGGGCCAGTTCCGCCCGGGCGATAGCCAGCGATTCTTCATAGGGGGTATTGTCGAGAACGGCAAGGATGGTCCCCTGTGCGACTTTGTCGCCTTCTTCGAACCGCATCTCGGCAATGCGTCCGGCCACGCGAAAGCCAAGGGATACATCCCGGATATCCACATTGCCATACAAAATCAGCGGCCCATGTTTCTTCACGACTTGTTTATTCTGATACACGTAGTACCCCACGCCGGCTGCTGCGGTAAGAAGGATTAAAACGAGAAATTTCTTTATCATGAGTGCGGCTCCCTTAAACGCAGAACTTCCAGACAATTTTTGATATTAGTCAGTACGACCTTATGAATCAATTCGGCATGCTCATGGGTGAGTTTCCTGACCCCCAGATGACGCAGGATACTTTCGCGGGCAATCAGAAAACCCAGCATCTGGCCGATTAAGGCATGACCGCGTATTTTGATCTCATCGCCATCGGGGTTAAGGCCGGTATAGGCGGCAATCAGTTGCGTCATCATGTTCTGAATCGGCCGCATTTGTTTTTCATAAAAGATATCAAACGCCGGCGTCGGGTTGGCCTGTTCCCGCACCATGATGCGTGCCCAGGTCTTGGGCTCATCGGATTCCACGAACAAATGGGCCATGGCGGTAAACATTTTCTTCAGGGCCTCTCCGGCCTGTTGAGGCGTCAGGGGACCCCGTGACAGCGTTTCCTGCAGTTGGCTTCGTACCTCGCCTGTGTGGACGGAGATCCGCTCGACGATATATTCGACAACCGCCCTATACAAGCCCTCCTTGCTGCCGAAATAGTAGGGAATAGCGGATACATTTGCGCCGGAATGTTTGGACAGCATCCGCGTACTGGTTCCCTTCAGCCCATATTCGCCGAAAAGCTCCAGTCCCGCCAGAACCAGGGCATACCGCGTCCCATCGCCACGCTTGGCAATGAGTTCTTTGTCAACTTTTTCAATTTCTTGAGCAACCATCGTTTTACCTTTTGATAAGGACTATGTATTTTTGTATTATAATTAAAACAATAGTTTTAGTCAAGCGATTGATTTTATTCGTTGGTTCAATACCAATTGTGTCCAGATAGCACAAATTACGCTAGCACTATCTTGCTATTCGTCAAAAAAATAAAAAATTTCTTCTCCTTTCCAGGCAAATACTTATAAAAACTCACGACCTGCGATATTTCGATTTTTCGAACAAAAAACGCAAGTACGCCCCTTATACGGAGGCATATAAAAATGAATAACATGCAAAGACAACCAAATACGCAAAACAAAGCCAATGTAGCTCAAGCCTCTGTGCTTGAGAGTAACTTAGCCTCCGCCCTCGGCGGAAGCCTTAATTTTGCCTTTTACCCTTTACCTTTTTCATTTTCACCAAACGAACCCATTTGTCGGAAATGTTACAAAAGAGAGTTGTTGGATACAATAATACAATTTACGAATAGGATTTATGTGTTAAAATCGAAAAAATGAAATGGATGCCAAGTCCATCGGGTGCAATTATCCAATCCCACAAATTTAAAGCAGCACCGGCATGAAATTGGATGTTATGGAATTGCAGGAAATAAAGCAATAGAACAGGGAATATAGTTTAATTGTGAGGAAATCAAGATGACAAGCCTATGTTTTCAGAAAGCAGCAACACTGGTCCTGACAGTGGCGGCCGGTCTGGCCGGCACATCCGTTTGGGGCCAATCCGCAGACACCACACTTCAAGATCGCGCCAAAGCCTATCCGCTTGCGGCCAAAGTCAATCCCCTGGTCGGCACCGACGGCCACGGCCATACCTATCCCGGCGCCTGCGTGCCGTTCGGGATGGTGCAGCTCAGTCCCGATACCGGCACCGATGGCTGGGACTGGTGCTCGGGCTATCACTACAGCGATAGTTCCGTCATGGGCTTCAGTCATACCCATCTGGACGGTACAGGTTGTGCCGACCTCGGCGACTTCCTGTTTATGCCGACAACGGGCGAACTTCAATTTGAACCCGGTTCCAAGCGAAATCCCGACGAAGGATACCGCTCCCGGTTTTCACATGATCAGGAACAGGCCTGTGCGGGTTTCTACGGCGTTTATCTGAAAGATTATGACATTGATGTGAAGTTGACAACGACCCGTCGTGTCGGTGTTCATCAGTATACTTTCCCCGCCACCAAAGAGGCCAACGTCATCATGGACCTTGGCCATTATATCGGCGGTTCCAATATCCGCGAAAGCAAGGCCGAGATTGTCGGCGACCGTGAAGTCCGCGGCTATGTTCGCAAAAGCGGCTGGTCTCCGGATCGGTTCCTGTATTTCGTCGCACGGTTCTCGCAGCCCTTTGAAAAGAGCGGCATTGTGGTCAATCGCAAACTGGATGAATCCTCCAAACAGGCCGAAGGCAAAGACATTCAGTGCTATGTCCGCTTCGACACCACCAAAGACCGCGTCGTGATGGTCAAAGTGGCGCTTTCGGCGGTAAGCTGGGACGGTGCTGTAAAGAATATGGATGCCGAGTGCCCCGGCTGGGATTTCCAGCAGGTCTGCAATGGTGCCATGGAAAGCTGGAACAAGCAGTTGTCCAAAATCACCGTGGACGGCGGTCCGGCGGCCAATCAGACCGTGTTCTATACCGCACTCTATCATAGCTGTCTGGCGCCCAACCTGTTCACGGATGTGGACGGCCAGTATCGCGGCATGGACAAAAAAGTCCACAAGGCCGACAACTTCGAGAATTACACCGTGTTTTCCCTGTGGGATACCTTCCGCGCCGCTCATCCGTTGTTTACCCTTATTGAGCAGAAACGGACCAACGATTTTGTCAACTCGCTGCTCGGCAAATACGAACAGCGGGGCATTTTGCCGTTCTGGGAACTGGCTTCCGACGAAACCTGGTGCATGATTGGGTATCACTCGATTCCGGTGATTGCCGACGCGTATGCCAAAGGGCTTCGCGGCTACGATGTGAACAAGGCCTTTACCGCCATGAAGCACAGTGCCATGCAGGACCACCAGGGACTCGATGAGTATAAAAAGCTCGGATACATCTCGCTGACCGATGATTCGCAGTCGGTTTCACGCACGGCCGAGTATGCCTTCGATGACTGGTGCATCGCCCTGATGGCCAAAGAACTGGGCAATCAGGACGATTATGAATTGTTTACACGCCGGTCGCAGCAGTATCGAAACCTGTTTGACCGTTCGATTGGTTTCATTCGCGGCAAAACCGTCGATGGCGCCTGGAAGCCGGATTTCAATCCGGATCAGCTTCCCGCCGAGGGAGCCGGAGAATTCACCGAAGGCAATTCGTGGCATTACACCTGGTTTGCACCGCACGATGTCGAGGGTCTGATTGATCTGATGCATGGCGACGAGGGCTTTATCAAGAAAATGGACGAGATGTTTGTCCGCCAGGGTCGTGAACATGTCGATGTCAGCGGTCTGATCGGTCAGTATGCCCACGGTAACGAGCCGTGCCATAACTACGCTTATCTCTATGTCTATGCCGGCGTTCCCTGGAAGACGCAGGAAAAGATTTCTCAAATCGTCAAGACTCTTTACACCGACAAGCCCAATGGTCTTTGCGGCAATAACGACTGCGGACAGATGTCGGCCTGGTATGTCTTCAGCGCCATGGGTTTCTATCCTGTCTGCCCCGGCCAGCCGATGTATGTCTTTGGCACGCCGCTGTTTCCGTCTGCCACCCTCAACCTTGAAAACGGCAAGGCCTTCAAAGTGGTCGCCGACAACGTCTCCGACAAGAACATTTATATCCAGTCTGCAACGCTGAACGGCAAGCCCTACACCAAGACTTATATTCAGCATACCGATATCATCAATGGCGGCACGCTGGTCTTCACGATGGGTGCCGAGCCGAATAAGCAGTGGGGTTTGGACAAGGCGGACCGGCCGTTCTCCATTCCCGGAAAACGGCTGACGCTGATGCCGTATCCGGCCAATTCTCAACAGGTCTTCCTTGATACCATCATGGTTGAATTCAAGTGCGATGACGATGGCGCGAAAATCCACTACACCGTCGATGGCAGCGAGCCGGATACCTCATCAAGTCTTTATACAAAACCGATTGAAGTGGATCAAACCACGACAGTCAAAGCCGTAGCAATAAAAGAGGGATGTTTCCCCAGCAGTGTGCTCAGCACGACGGTGACTAAAAAGGCCCTGAATCCCGCTGTCGAAGTGGCTGGTCTTGAGAACGGCTTGAATTACGTTCTCTATGTCGGCAATTTCCGGAGGACGACGGATTTTGCCAAATCCGAACCCAAAGAACGCGGCCAGTGCTCCAACTTTGACATCTCCGTCGCCAAACGCAGTGATGGGTTCGGGCTGGAATTCACCGGCTACTACAACGCCCCGGAAGATGGTTTCTATCAGTTTTGGACCCAGTCCGACGACGGCAGCCGCCTGTTTATCGGTTCGGAATTAGTAGTTGACAGTGACGGCCCGCACAGTGCCCAGTTTGCCGGCGGCTTTGTCGCGCTGAAAAAAGGATATCATCCCATCAAAGTGCTCTATTTTGAAGGTTCGGTTGATGAAGTCCTTGAGGTTCATGTCACTCGTCCCGGCGGTCAGCGGGAACAAATTGACGGCAAGGACCTGTTTCGCCAGAAATAACTGATATACAACGAGTATGATTTTGCCGCGAGCAAAAGAAGCACGTGGTTGATGTTACTGTGCTTAGCGGCGACGAAACTGAATATTTCAAGTAATATCAGTATATAATCCTTCGGGACAGATTTTGAATACCCCTGTCCCGAAGGATTTTTGTTTTTAACTGCGGTCATGAAGGCCTTGATATTCGGGAGGGTGCTGACGACATTTTGGCAAGGCTGAGCCGGCCAAGGGCAGATAATCTTTGTCCACCCGGCCAGCGTCTGGTTGTACCCAGCCTCAGGTCTGATAATAACCTCCTATGTGGTGGTGTGATGAAACCTGATGGTTGTTCCTGTTCAATTTCACATTCCTCACACTATTGGTCTCAAGTGATATATCCGATGTCTCTAATGCACTGTAGAAACAAGTCTCTATTAATGGGTACTACGATCTGTTAAAACGGGATATGGTAAGATCAGAACAGGAGATGTGGAATGGTTGGCATAAAAAGAACTATCGTTTTCTTGATATTGTTATTCGTGGTAACGTCTGCGGTGTATGCCCAGGCCCAGACTGTGCCGGAATCCACTGAAACAAGCAAGTCTCTGGGAGTCCAGTTGATCGATCAGGTCATGGCATTCCGCCAGCAGGCCAGAACCCAGCCCGAAGAGGCCTTCACGGCCTATACGGGTAAGAAAGCCCAGAAATTATTTGGTCCTCTGGGCCGGAGGCTTTGCCCCAGTACGGATCCGTCGAAGGGGTGGGCTTATTTCTTTGAAACGTCCGTATTTTCCATGAGTTTTATTACCTCCAATACGGCACTGGCGGTCTTTTATCATCCCTGGAGCGATGTGGCTCTGATCACCGAGTGGACTAAAAGCAAAAGTGGAAACAGTATTACCGATGCGGAACTGTTCATGGGAGACACCTTGAGAAATCAGGGGAATCCGCCTTATGATATCGAGCCGCACTGGCTGCGAAGTTCTGTACCGCCTTATTTGTCTGCTTCCTTATCTTCCGCCCAGACGATCCGTGACTTCCGCCGCATCTTCTCTTCAGAGGGCAATTCCTTTAAAAAAGGATGGCGGTCCGTGATGACCAACAGCAAGCTGCTCGAGTCGAACTATCTTGGCCTGGGGTATATGTTTGAACACAATCTGGCGGGGCTGTTAAAATTTGAAAGTGATTCAAGCCTTGCCACCGTCCGGCAGCAGTCCAATGATATCCTGAAGAGACTGCAGATGGGGCTTGCGGATGAAGTCCTCGCCATCGCCGTCGAAACCCGGCCCGAAAGCCGTGAGGCGATTAAACAGTATGCAACCCAGTTGGGGCAGGCCAGGGCCATCACCTGTCTTGTCAAGCGTGATGAACAGAAAAAAGAACATTTATTCATACTCTACAGTGTACCCGGCAAGCCGGAGTGTTTGATGAGTTTCTGGCTGAAGGCCGACGATGCGGCCTCCCCGCAGTACTCTATCCGACGCATCGATTTGGTTGACCAGGACAATACTTATAATAATTTCGATGCCATTACCAACGCCCTGAAAAATTCTTAACGAACGGAGGTTTTATGAGAAAATCTCACTGTCATCCTCTTTGTGTTAAACATGTGATGAAGCGGATATTGAGGCACAAAACAGCTATAATTCTGCTGGCCGGTCTTTTCCTGAGTGCTGTCGTCAAGTCGGACAACAATAACGGGCCATGGACACCGGAACAGTCCAAGACAGCCGACCACACGCCGGGGACGCCGACGTCGCCGCAGGGCTGGTATCCCCCCGTCCAAACCGACAAGCCCGCTGATTCGGGCAGCAGTAATACCCCGGCTCCGGCTCCTGCCCCTGCACCGGTCCCCAGCCATTATAATAATGGCCCCTGGACGCCGGAACAGTCCAAGACGGCCGACCATACGCCGGGAACACCGAGTTCACCTCGCGGCTGGTATCCACCGGTTGATGGCTCTCCAGATAAACCTGCGAATATTGGAGATGATTTATCTAATTTTGCAGAGAAAGTTGCCACTTCCAAACTGGCCAACCCGCTGATTCAGGGCGGCAAGGCGATTGGAAAAACCTACGAGGCCGCGGATCGCGGGGATATGACCGGCACCATGATCGAAGCAACCGATGGGGTGGGGCGTTTATCCGCCATTGGCCTTGGGGCAACCGAAGGAGCAGCGTTGGGCTCGGCACTTGGTCCGCTGGGTACTCTTATCGGGGGGGCGATCGGCGGATTCATTGGAAATGCCGGATGGGAATACACCGGCGGGGCGATTAATGAAAGCTCCCGGCAGATGCACGACCAGGCGCGTCAGCAAGCGGATCAGATACGGCAGGGTGCAACACCTACCCGTCCAGCCAGCGGTGGCGGCGGCACTTGTACCTGTCGTTAACGACAGGGTCTGTTACTGCAGTCCGCGAAAGCATCCGGATTGCTAAGCGGGACGATCCGGGAAAGACACTTGATTTAAAGTCGCGGGTGTAGTATATATTGCGTTGACATTCTTTCAAAGTACATTGCGGTAAAGCGGTTACCGCACTTTGAGGCAAAGTGATGTTTAAGGAGAACCAAAAAATGCAAGGAAAAAGAATGGCGGCAAAGAGTTTGGCAGCGGTCATGGTATTGTGTCTGTGTGTCTCGGCGGTACAAGCCACCAGCGGCTACGACGGGATTACCAGTTTGGCAAATCCATGGAATCCCGCCATTATGGGTGCGGAAAAGGCCATGGACCGTTCCATCACAGTAACCACAACAAATCCTCATGCAGGGGCTTTTGATGGCTTCTCATCGTGGAGTGTGTTTGCCGATTATGATTTCGGGAAAAGCAAAGACAAACGCCAGGGCGGTTTTGATAATTACTTCAACTCCTACACCCTTGGAGCCGATGCCCTGTACAACAACTCGACTCTGTGGGGCTTTTTGGGCAACTTTGATGATGCCCACGGCCACAGCAGCACCGGGGCTCGTGATGCCATTGAAACCTGGGCTTATACGCTGTATATGAGCCAGCCGGTTAATGACTGGATGTTCTGGGGTTCTTCCTTTTCTTATTCGACCGCGGGGAACAAAGTCAATGCCGCCGGCGAGATTGATTCAGACAGCTATGTTCTGGCTCCGTATGTGACCGTTATGACGCAGATGGACAAGCTGACCCTGTCTCTGTCGCCTTCGTATGTGGTAGGCTATCAGGATGTGGATTATCCCGGAATCGGCGGAGGAGATGCCGCTCTGATGGGCAAGATGCTCCTGATGGGGCGGGCAACCTACGCTCTGACCGAAAAGCTCAGTGTGTCGGCCAATCTGAATTATAATCAGGTGCTGCATAATCATGCTCTGGACACCGAGTTTGATAATGACCATCACTGGTTTACAACCGGACTTAATCTGGGTTATAAGTTTACCAGCAACCTGAGCGGCAGCCTGGGCTACAGCACGGAATTTGACAGCAACTTCGACAGCGATATCTGGAATGTCGGCCTCTGCTATGCATTCTAAATCCATTTCTTAAATATGACATGCCTGACATTTCTTTGGGATTGTCAGGCATTTTTTTTGATGCCATGAAACGATTTTTTAAACGACAATCCACCAGGCCCTGTTTGATACTAATCGTATTGAGCATCCTGTATCTGCCGGGGTGCAGCGGCAGGGACATCATGGTCCCAAACCAAGTTCATCCGAGGGCCGGGGTGCGTGTGGCATTCGACAGTTTTGTCAATGCCCATTATGGCAAAAACCGCACCCTTGGCGGCTGGCCGACGACACGTGATGCGGTGGAGACGACCCTGAAGCTGTGGTATGAGCCGCAGGTCCGGCAGCACATCGTCGATGGGACTCCGGCAGATATGGTCACCTTTTTAAATCGTCTTCCCGGCCCCGAGCAATGCGATATATCCGTAGTCTATCTGGGTTCGATTCAGGATGCCGATGCCAACTGGGAGTTTATTGACGGTACGAAGGCCGGATTGACGGATATGCTGGCATCCGCAAATCCGACCGCCCATCCCTGCCGGATTGTTATTCTGGATACCTGTCATGCGGCGGCAGTGAAAGACTTTGAAGGCTGGGCAGGACGTTTTGCCGCCGTGACACTGCTGGCATCCGGCAGGATGGAAAAGACATATCAATTCGAACCTTCCGCCCTGGCTCCAATCGATGTAGAAATACACTACCCCCGGGCATGGGGGTGGGCTCAGACCTATCTTTGTCCGGACTGGAAAAAGCAGGTCAGTTTTCTGGGGTTAATGTGGATGGAAACGGCGGCAAATACCCTGTCGCCGCCAATCGATGCAGCAGGCTGGATGTATTTTTTTGAACACTGCAGCAGCACGGCGGCGGTATTCCGTCAGACTGTTGGACGCCGGTGGGGGGCCGATATACAGACATTCAGCTCATTCCATAAATGAAGTCGGGTTGCTTGACTCTGGACCCATTCGAACCGGCCATTCATGATTTGAGTCGTTATCAGGATTTTTACGGCAATTCAATCGGCGAGGAATTCAGCCAATTGGATGCCATAAGGAGTAAATCCTCCAGGGCAATCATTCCGTTGCGATCAAAATCGGCGGCCTTGATATAGCTGGAAGCCATCTCACTCGTCAGCCATGAGGATGCCAGAACTTCAACATCATAGAGGTCAAGCTGGTTGTCACGGTGAGCATTTCCTTCAAGCAGAGTCCCCATATCTATCATGGCGGACGGTTCTGCTACGACAACGGATCGCCTGACATTCATCAGCGTATGTTCGCTCGAAGCTGTGACATCATAGGTTCCCAGCGCAATACCGGGTATCTGGGCGACCGCGGTATCCGCTGATTTGCTGGTGATGGGTCGGCAGGTGTACACCGCAGGGTCATGCAGGACATCGGCACCGGGGATGTAGAAATCCACAAACAAGGGAATCTGCCATCCTGATGGTACAAGGCGGGAGGTTCCCTGAAGGGCCACGGAGAGAGTGACCGGTGTTCCGCCTTCCAGACAAAATTCGTAAACTCGATTACCGCCGCTGTCGACGACCCAGAGACATCGGTTGGGGGAGTCGATTTCAAGGCAGCAGGGATTGAAACTGCTGAAGCCGTCTGCGACAAGGGTTACGTTGCCCGACACGGGATCGACACGATAGACTGTTTCCGAAGTGCCGCTGGCAACATAGATTTGCTCGAGTACACCATCATAAACGATACTCAGGGGTTCAGCAATCGGAGCACTTAAAAGCAAGGGGGCCAGTGCCCCATCAGATGCCAGCGCATAGAGGTGGTTGGCATTGAGACCATCGCAGACATAAACGCTGCCGTCCAGGTCGGCAGCCAAATCCCAATAGTCAACTTCGCCCGGGTCGGGCCTGACGAGCCGTTCATTCTCCGGCATCCATGGCGAGAACGACCATATTTCGTCTGCACCGCTATAGCCGCGGTCTGCGATGAGAATATTTCCCTGGTCCACAGCAGTCCCATTAAATCCAAATGGGGCCAATGTCATCCCATAGGGATCATCATCGCCGGAATGCCAGCCGGACACCCATAGAGCGGATGTGCCATTGTATTGTTTTCGATACACATTTCCACTGTAGTCTTCACTGATGAAGGCGTCGCCCTGTTTGTCGAAAATCAAATGGGCCGGATTGTCATAAGCCTGGATCCGAACGCCGCTGCCGGGGCCGCTGACGGGGTATAGCCCGCCGCCGGAGCCGGTGGTCTGGCGAATCAGGCCGTACAGCGTATCGTCAAAGGGATTATGCGCGACGGAAGAGATATTAACCATACTGAGATACCCGCAATTGCTGACGGCGGGATCATGCACCTGGACTGGATTGTCGATGGGTAAACAGGTGCCGGCCATACGGCCAAAATTATCCAGGCCGACGGTGTCGGTACCCTCATAGAATTCCACTTGGATTCTACACTCGGTAACATTCTGCAGAAGATTTGACCATGTACCCGAGTCCACAGTCCAGGTCGATGAATCAAGCGGATATGAAAAGGTTTTCCAGACCAGGCTGCTTTGCGGAAATTCCGCCGGGTCGATGGTCACAAACGCCGAGCCGCCGGGGCCGGAAATCCGGATAAACTCAGTGATTCCAAGATCCGAGCCGTTGCGGCTGACAATACGCAGGTCAGCGGTAACGATTCCCGTTCCATCCAGACTCGACCAGTCGCCAAGAAATTGAGATGGTGCAAAAGCGGTTGAGATGGCCCCGGATTTATCCGAAAAGCTCAGGTATCCGCCTCCATTGCCCCCACTTGTCGGATTGGTGACACCGCTGGTCCCTGCAAAGCTCCAGTCCCCGGTTCCGCTGGTATTGAAATCATTATACGCACAGGGAATGACTACGATCATGGGGTCGGAACTGAGTGTTACGTTGTCCAGACGCACCGTTTCATCTCCATTATAGAATTCCCCGGTTATCCGAACAGAGTTGACGTGGTTTAAAATTGCATTCCAATCACCGGATTCGATGACCCATTCGGCTGAATCCATGTGGGCGGTATAAGTTGTCCATGTGCCTTCGGTTGGAAAGTATGTCGCACCCACCATCGTATAGGCTGCTCCGCCCGGGCCGGAAATGCGAAAAATATAAGCGGGATTGACATTATAACCGCCGCCGATATGCTGGAAGAAGACCTGAGCCGACAGCGTGTCCGCTGCGGTCATTGCGCTCCAGTTGCCGTGGTATTTGGGCGGAGCGATGATGTAATTCATGTCTCCCGTGGCATGATCATTGACTGAAAGACAGCCTCCGGGGTTTCCTGTGGAAGACTCCCATGCGGCGCTATTGTCGCCTGTAACCATCCAGCCGTCAACATTCGTGTCAAAGGTGGATTCAACCTGAGCGCAAACCCGATTCACTGCAAACAGGGTAACCCACAGGGAACAGAATATGCCGGCTGTCAGATGTGACCATTTACGTACAGACTCCATAATAATCCCTCCTCACGCTTTTTAAGGTCAACACGCTGATAGTCCGAAAGATTCAATAAAACTCCCGGCACAGGCAGTACGTTGACGGATCTATGAATATTGATATTTTGTCACCGTGTTACTTGTGGATGACGCGTCTATTATACTCGATAGAGTCTTTGGATTTCAATGATCCTCGTATATTAGCTGGGACAATTATAAATATACGACATCAACTTAATCTGGATTGTCGGGTCTTTTATGTTCGGAAAGACAACGGATTCAGTTTATACAACAGCCCCTTTGTCCCGTAAAATGAACAACAAAAAAGCCCTGCAAGTCTTTTACTTGCAAGGCTTTATATTTACGTCCCCGACAGGAGTCGAACCTGTAACCTTTGGCTTCGGAGGCCAACGCGCTATCCATTGCGCTACGGGGACTGCACAGGCCGGATATTATCTCTGATGTTGCTGATTTGTCCAGTCTTTTTTACCCCTGGCCCCGAATTACCTTAAGCCCGGCAGCCAGGTGATAATCTTTGGGAAAATCATGTATAATGCAATCGCCACGATGTATGCAGGAACAAACATAGTGACGCCCTTGAAGACATCTTTCATGGGGACTTCCTTGGCCATCGAGGCGACAACGAACATGGCCGCTCCGACCGGCGGAGTAATGGCCCCCAGGGTAGTAATGACGGTAATGACCACGCCAAACCAGATGGGATCATAACCCAGTTTGTCCACAATCAGGGGATAGAAAATCGGCAGCGTGATGATTAACAGGGCCAGGGCATCCATAATCGTACCGCCCAGGATATAGACGATAAATATTGCCCATAGAATTGCGGCTTTGGGAATCGGCCAGGCCGCCACGGTATCGGCGATATCGAAGGGCAGCCGGGTAACGGCCAGAAACTTGCCGAAAATCATCGCCCCGGCGACAATGGTGATAACCATACACGAGGATTTGAGGGTGTCGCGAATGGCATTCTTGAAGTTTTCCCGGCTGAGTTTTTTCTGGGCCACGCCAATGAGTATTGCCATCATAGACCCGGCGGCGCCAGCCTCTGCGGCCGTAAACCAGCCGAAATACATCCCGAGGATGACCAGCAAAAACAGCAGGATGGTTTCCCATGCATGGGCCAGGGCAATCATTTTGTTCTTCCAGGTTGTATGGGGACCAGTCGGACCCCAGGTCGGGTTCATCAGGCACAGGACGTAAACCGTCAGAACCAAAAAGAGCGCCAGCAGAATTCCGGCCCCGATTCCTCCGTAGAAGAGTTTTTCAATGGACTGGCCTGTCGATAAACCGTAGATAATCAGCACAACACTGGGGGGAATCACAACCCCAAGCGTTGAGCCGCTGGCGACGGCGCCGGTACTGAGCATGGGGTGGTATCCGTATTTTTTCATCTGGGGCAGGGCTACGGTGGACATGGTTGCCGCCGTGGCGGTATTCGAGCCGCAGATGGTGGCAAATGCGGCACAGGCGGCGATGGTTGCCATGGCGATGCCGCCGCGGATATGCCCGACCCAGCTATAGGCCGTGGCGTAGAGTTTTTCATTGACGCCGGAATAGAAGACGATGTGTCCCATCAGCGTAAACAATGGAATGACCGTCAGGCCGTACATGGAAAAGGTGGTCCACAATGATGAACCGACCATGTTGATGGCCGCGTCGAATGATACTACGTATGCGTATCCAAGAAATCCCACAATGGCCATTGCAAATCCCACCGGCGTATTGAGTAAAAACAATACCGCCAACAGGACCAGGATACCCAGAATGCCGATCATGATAGGTGTCATGCCGCTACTCCTGTCCGACTGCCGCCTTGAGCAGTTCCACAAAAAATACAAATGCCAGCAGGGCAAATCCCGCCGCGACGCCAAAAGTAAATGGATAAAACGGCAGGTGAAGCGTCTCGGAGACTTCACCGGTCTGCCAGAGGGTATAGGCTACTTTGCCGACCTGCCAGCAGGCAATTATCGAAAAAATCATACAAGCCAGACGGTTAATGACATCCAGCCCTTTCTGTAACGATTTTGGGAACATGTTGCTGACGATATCCACGGCCAGATGATCTTTTTTCCGCTGGGTATAACCCAGAGCACACGCCACCACCAGCGCGCCGGAATACCCCATCAACTCGTTGACTCCGGGAAGTGGGTATCGCAACGGCGGCAGACGAAACAAGATATCCGCACAGGTCATCAGGACCATCGCCAGCAGAAAGAATGCGGCGATGGCCATGAGTGTTTTCTGCAGCAGCATTTCAAGACGGTTTAACAGAGACAGCATAATGACCTTTATTTAGCAGGCGTTGAATATTTGGCAATCAGGGCCTTGACATCGGCCAAAATCTGGTCGCCCTGAAGTTTGGCGTCGTTGGCCTGTTTAAGCCATGCCTGGGTGTTGGATTCCAGCAGGGCGTTCCATTTGGCCAGTTCTTCGGAGGACAGGGTGATCACTTCTACCTTCTGGTCCGTCTTGGACCATTCAACGGATTCCTTGACATGATTGTCCATGTATTCACCCGTCCAGACGCACTGTTCGACGGCCATCTCGTCAAAGACCTTCTTGATATCTTCGGGCAGGGCATCCCATTTTTTCTGGTTCATGACAACAGCGAACGGGTAAATATTCGTTTCGGTCATTGTGATGTATTTGCACAGTTCTGCATATTTGAAGTCTTTCATGACTTCCACCGAAGAGAACAGACCGTCAACAACGCCTTTTTGAAGGGCTTCCGGGGTGGCCGACATTGGCATACCCACCTGGTTGGCTCCCCAGGCCTTGAGAATCTGGGCGGCTTCGCCGCTGGCCCGCAGATTCATTCCCTTGAGGTCGTCAAGAGTACGGACGGGTTTTTTGGACATAATGTTGGCCGGGGCGGTGGTGAACATCGTCAGCACTTTGACTTTGGCAAATTCTTCGGGTTTGTACTTGGTATAAAGGTCAAATAGAACCTGGCTGCCGACCTTGGCGCTGGGAATGCCCAGAGGCAGGGCGGCGGCATTGGTGACAATAAACCGTCCGGGCTGATAGGCCATGCATAGGCAGCCGATATCGGCCTGTCCGTTAATGACGCCATCCATCATTTCCTTGGCATCCAGCAGCGAACCGCCGGGGAAGGTCTGAACAGTGACTTTATTATTCGTGCGTTTTTCCACCTCGGTTTTCCAGCGTTCCATCTGGACACAGGGGAATGTCGGAGCCGGGGGGAAGTTGGCATAGGTCAGCTTGATGACCTCCGTGGGCTGAGCCGGTGCCGCAGGTTGCACTTCTTTGGTGGATTCTGCCGGCGTTGATGTTTCCGCCTGAGGCTGGGGTTGCGGCTGGGTTTTCTTGCAGCCGACATACAGCAGGGCTGAGACTACAGCCAGTGTCAAAACGATCCATTGTTTCTTCATGTTCGTGCCTCCTTTAGGGTTTAATATACGGATTCTATGGGTATGTTAACGGATAGTACCGTCTTTATCCTTGTAGAAAACGCGTTTGGCTTTGCCTTCCTGACGCGGCAGGGCGCCAATGGGATAGACATCGCCTCGCGGGCTGAAGCCCAGCGATTCTTTGAGAACTTTTTCGACCATATAACCGGTGACGGTGGATGCGGCTTCGACATTAATGACCACATCCTGAATGCCGTCTTTATCTTCGATGAGTATCTGGTAATTGGAACCAACGCCGGGAATCTGCATCAGGGCCTGCTCGACCTGTTTGGGGAAGAAGTTGACGCCTTTGATGATGAGCATGTCATCAACCCGTCCGGTAATCGGATTCAGGCGAATGTGTGTTCTTCCACAGGCACATCGCTGACGGCTTCTGATGCTGGTCAGGTCGCCGGTGCGAAAACGAATCACCGGCAAAGCCTGCCGGGTCAGCGACGTGATGACCAATTCGCCTTCCTGTCCATCGGCGACGGGTGTTTCGGTCTGCGGCTGTAGAATTTCGATGATGTAATGGTCTTCCCAGACGTGAATGCCGTCATGGGCGGTACAATCCATGCCCAGCGTGCCGACGCCGCCGGTTTCGGTCATGCCGTAAATATCAAACACGTCAAAGCCCAGACCGCTTCGCATCTTGGTCTTGAGCGAGTCGGAAAAGACCTCGGCGCCAAAGATGCCGATTTCAAGTTTGGGCAGGCGTTCTTTCATTTCTTCCAGGACTTCCATGATGCGGATGCCGTAGCTGACAACGCCGGTCAGGACGCGTGTACCGAAGTCTCTGGCCAGGCGAATCTGGCGGGCGGTATTGCCCGCGCCGGCAGGAATGATGAATAAATCCGCGGCCCGGGCGCCGTGATACATCCCGAAGCCGCCGTTAAAAAGCCCGAAGGAAGGGGTAATCTGAGTCGGGTCGCCCGCCCTGGCCCCGGCCATGCGGTAACAGCGGGCCATACACTCGCCCCATTGTTCGAGGTCTGCGATGGTATAGGGCATGACGACCGGCGTACCCGTGGAGCCGCTGGACATGTGCATCTCAGCGAGGGTGTCCGGTTTGACGCAGCACATTCCCAACGGGTAATGCACTCGAAACGATTCTTTATTCATCGTCGGCAATTTACCGATGTCATCGACGCTGCGGATATCATCCGGGCGAACACCGCGGCTGTCGAATGAGGCTCGAATGACCGGGTTGTGGGTATAGACGTGTCTGGCAATCGTTTTCAGCCGTTCGGACTGCATCGCCCGGAGCTGATCTAAGGATGCGGTTTCGAGTTCCGGCTGAAAAAACAATCCGCTCATACCCTTTTTCTCCCTTCCTCGAATGCCTTGAGGTTTAACTCGACATATTGCGATTTGACACAGGAGCCGATGGCTTTGTGCCAGGCTTCCAGCGGCAAGTCCAGCCCGGTCGAAAGCGCCCCGAGCAGCACGACGTTGGCCGTGCGAATGTTGCCCAATTCAACCGCTTTTTTGGAGGCATCAAAATAAATCAGCCGACCGAACTGGTCGCGGAGTTTCTGTTCCATGTTGTCGGGGTATTTGGCCGCACCCATCGACACTGTGACCGGGATAATCTGCTGGGCATTGACGACGGCCAGGGCGCCTGCGGCAAGGTAATCGGCGTATCGCAGGGCCTCGGCCTGTTCCAGTGAACAGAGGACCTGGGCCGTTCCCTTGGCGACGATGGGGCTATGGACTTCTTTGCCGTAACGAATCTGGCCGATGACCGAGCCGCCGCGCTGGGCCATGCCGTGGACTTCGTTGGTTTTGACGTCAAAGCCGGTGTTCATCGCCGCCTGGGCGATAATTTCGCTGGCCAGCAGGATACCCTGCCCGCCGACACCGGCCAATACAACACTGACTATCTGTGAGCTCATCGCTATTTTTTCTCCTCGGAAAGATTGACAATCGCATCAAACGGACATGCCTGCTGGCAGAGACCGCAGCCGTAGCAAAGATGTTTGTCGATGACGGGTTTTTTGCCTCCGCCGTCAATGGCGGGGCAGCCCAGTTTCAGGCAGGCTTTGCATGCCTTGCACTTGTCGGTGATAATCGTCCGTATCCCGCCGACACGCTTGCCTTCCCACAGCGGACAGGCCGCACGGGAGACAATCAACGACGGCTCGGGGGCATCCAGTTCCCGCGACAGGACTTCCTGCGTCGCTTTGGTCTGGTAGGGATTGACGGTAAAGACCCGCTTGATGCCGCAGGCCCGTGCGATTTCTTCAATGGAGGCTTCCACGGTCGGCTGGCCCATGAGGGTTCTGCCGGTGCCGGGGTTGTCCTGATGGCCGGTCATGGCCGTGGTACGGTTGTCCACCACGATCAGCGTGGACGAGCCTTTGTTGTAGGCGATATCCAGCAGGCCGGTGATGCCGGAATGGAAGAATGTCGAATCGCCGACCATGCCGACGACCTTGCGTTTCTCGCCGGCTTTATCGAGGCCCTGTGCCATCGAGATGCCGCCGCCCATGCATAAGATGATATCCAGCCGATTGAGCGGCTTGAAGGTGCCGAGGCTGTAGCAGCCGATGTCGCCGGTGACAATCACATCGTGTTTGCCGAGGGCGTAAAAGATGCCGCGATGCGGGCAGCCCGGACACAGCACCGGCGGACGGGCGGGCAGTTCTTTAAGATATTTCGGTTCCGGGATGGCGGCAATGGTCCGGCCTTCCATTTTGGCCCGGCAGGCCTCCAGCGTCGTAATGGACAGTTCGCCGATATTGGGAATGATATCGTGTCCCTTGCAGGTGATGCCGAGGGCCTTGATATGTTCTTCAAGAAAATCATCCAGTTCTTCGACGATCAAAAGGTCTTTGACGCCGGCGGCGAATTGCTTAATCAGTTCATCCGGATACGGATACGCAAAGCCCAGTTTCAGCACCGATGCCTCCGGCCAGACCTCGCGGACATATTGATACACAACGCTGTGCGTGATGATGCCCAGCGATTTGTCACGCCATTCGATGCGGTTGGCCTTCGATTGTGCGGCGGCCGCCTGCAGGTCGTGGATGCGTTTTTCCACGGTTTTGCGCATTTCTCTGGCCCACAGCGGTACGGGCACAAAGCGTGACGGATTTTTCTCCAGCCCGATAGTGCGAGGATTAATCTGCCGCTCGCTGAATTTGACGATACTGCGGGAGTGGCTGACCCGCGTGGTGGTTCGCAAAATCACCGGCGTTTTAAACTGTTCGGAAATTTCAATGCCGAGTTTCACGAAATCCAGGGCTTCCTGACTGTCGGCCGGTTCCAGCACGGGAATCTTGGCGAACTTTGCGTAATTACGGGTATCCTGTTCGTTCTGGGAGGAGTGCATCCCCGGGTCATCGGCGACGATAATGACCATGCCGCCTTCGACTCCCAGATAACTGAGGGTCATCAGTGGGTCGGCGGCCACGTTGAGGCCGACGTGTTTCATCGTAACGATGGTTCTTGCCCCTGCACAGGACGCTGCGGCCGCCACTTCAAATGCGACCTTTTCGTTGGGCGACCACTCGCAATAAATATCCGATTTGTACTGTACGGTATTCTCGAGAATTTCTGTCGAGGGGGTTCCCGGATACCCCGTTGCTACGGTTACACCCGCTTCATAAGCGCCGCGGGCGATAGCCTGATTTCCACTCAATAAATGACTCAATGGACTTACCTCCGATGCTGGTCATCTTTCTTTCTGTAAATGGCGACAATTTAAAGCCATTATGTACCTATAAGAAGAAACATTTTACTAAAAAACCTAACATAATAAAAGCCCTTTTATTCACATTTATTATTCGACACAACGTGTCTTTAATGGGTATCGCCGGCCGGATTGTGCAACGATGATTCTGACAGGTGGAGGTTTCCCGGTAACAATCGATTCTTCATTCTCTGTTTTTCCGGATACAGTTTTGCTTTTACAAATCCTGTTCAGGCAGGTATGATAACGCCTTTACTTAGGTCGAATTTAAGGAATGAACATCACATGGTGAGTTTCTTAATTAATATCGCTTATTTTATCGGGCTTTTTTTATATAGCCCTGTAATTATCTATCGCATGATTGCCCAGAAGCGTTATCGCTGCGGCTGGGCTCAGCGTCTGGGCAAGATATCGCGCAAGTGCCCGGACAAAAAATGCATCTGGATTCATGCGGTCAGTGTCGGCGAGGTCAACGCCACCCGGACGCTGATTGACGGCCTGAAAGCCGCCTTGCCGGATTATGAAATCGTCATCAGTGCAACGACTGATACGGGGCTTACGCGAGCCTGTACACTGTATGATAAACAGCATTCGGTCTTTTATTTTCCGTTCGATTTGTCCTGGATTATGAAGAAGGCTTTCGATAATCTCCATCCGAATATTATTCTCCTGATGGAGCTGGAGGTCTGGCCCAATCTGGCATCTCTGGCCCAGCAGCGAAAGGTTCCGGTTGTCGTGGTCAACGGCCGGATAAGCGACAAAAGCTTCCCTAAATATCTTAAAATTCGCAAACTGATTGCCCCGATGTTCCGAAAGGTTTCCCTCGTGCTGGCTCAGACACAGGAGTATGCCACGCGATTTATTGCCCTTGGTTGTGAGCCATCGCGGGTGATCGTGACCAGCTCGCTGAAATACGATACCGCTCAGACGGATGGAATGGTTCCCGGAGCGGATAGACTGGCCGAGCAGATTCGCCTTGGAGCGGATCGGCTCTGGACGCTGGGCGGGACCGGGCCGGGGGAAGAACAGATTACCCTGGAGATTTTCAGTCGGCTTAAGAAAGAAGCACCGTTTGAGGATCTGCGGCTGGCGATTGTCCCCCGCAAGCCGGAACGGTTTAATGAAGTGGCTGATCTGATCGATCAATCCGGATTTACATTTGTTCGTTACAGCCGGCTGAAAGAACACAATGGCACAGCCGACATCAAGCCCGTGATTATCCTGGGCGATACGATGGGGGACCTCAAGAAATTCTACGGGCTTTCGACGCTGGTCTTTGTGGGACGGACACTGTGCCCGATGGGTGGATCGGATATGATGGAACCGGCCGCACTGGGTAAATGCACGATGTTCGGGCCGCACACGTTTAATTTCAAGCAGACCGTGGAAGTGCTTCTGGAAGGCAATGGCGCACTGGAAGTGCAGGACACGGACCAACTGTATGATATCACCCGCAAGTGTCTGACCAATCCCGATTTTGCCGCAGCGATTGCCTCTGCCGGACAGAAAATCATTCGTCAGAATCAGGGAGCGACTCAAAAAAGCATCAATGCTATTGTGTCGCTTGTTGGGTGAATCAGCGAGCAATGTTTCAGTGGCAGCCCATAAGCTGCTGATACACGGTCTCGATTGTATTGACCATGGTTTCGGGGGCAAATTTCTCGGTGACACTATTTTGGCCGTTCTGGCCGAGACACTGCCGCAGTTGGGGATTTTCAATCAGTTTTGCGCAGGCATCCACCAGGCCGTCAATATCTTCCGGCTCAATCAAAAAGCCGGTGGAGGGATTGACGACTTCTTTGGCGCCGTCGATATCAAAGCTGACTACGGGTTTGGCACATAACATCGCCTGAGGCAGAACACGCGCCAGCCCTTCCCGCAATGAACAATGCACCAGAATATCGGAGGCGTGAATGGCCAGTGGAATCTGTTCGGGTTGAAGCAGGCCGGTCAGCTTGATGCGATAGCCGAGACTGGCCATGCGGATTTGTTTTTTGATGCGCTCGGTCAGGGCGCCATCACCGACGAACAGCCAGCAGCAGTCCTTGTATCGAGCCGCCAGTTGCTTGGCGGATTCGATGATATAGTCGTGGCCTTTAAGTTCCGCAAGACGTGCGACGGTGATGATGACCACGGCCTGATCGCTGATGCCGTATTTGCGGCGAAAGGCTTTGATTTCGTCGTCAGCCGGTTTTTGCAGAAACGCGTCTTCGTCAATCGCCGAATAAGCGGTGGTATAAGGCTTATCGATGCCGATACCGGCGGCACGGGCTTTTTCGGTCATTACATCGGCGACGGTGATGAAGGCATCGGTGCATTTGGCGGCGGATTTTTCCGCGAGGATATAGGCGCGATTCAACAAGCGGCTTTGGTAGTCATGGAAGGCCAGTCCGTGAATCGAGTGAACGACATACGGCTTTTGAGGTCCCGATTCCAATTGGCCTTTGAGGGCATCTCCCGCCCAGCGGCCCAGAATTCCCGCTTTGGCCGAATGCGTATGAATAATATCGGGCTGAAGTTTTCGCAGCAGGCTTTTAAGCTGCAGATAGGTCAGGATATCCTTACCTGGCAGAATTGCCCGTCGCATGGAATCCAGAACGATGACCTCATAGCCGGCGTCTCTGGTCCAATTAAACAATCCGCCCTCCGGCCCCAGCGCCGGGCCGGTGATGAGTGTGACCTCATGGCCTCGCTGGGCCAGCAGGCGGCAGGTAATCAGGGTGTTTTCCTGAGCACCACCGAGAACCAGTCGGGTAATAATGTGAACGATTCGCATAGTCTAGTAATATATTTCCATTAAACATAATCCGCTCGCCGGGGCGATGGGGCCTGCCTCGGCACGATTTTGAGCGGCCAGAATTTGACGAATATCCGCCGTCGTCCAGCGTCCGCGGCCGACTTCGACCAGTGTCCCGACGATGTTGCGGACCATATTGTACAGGAAGCCGTCGGCCTGTACATCGAAATATATGAATAGGCCTTCACTGCAAACATCACATTTCAGGATAGTTCGCACAGAACTGAGCCGCTGATCGCCGGCGGAGGCAAACGACTTGAAGTCATGTGTGCCGATCAGTATGCCGGCAGCCTCAGCCATCGATGCAATATCGAGTGTACCGGGGCGATGCCAGCAATAGCGGATTTGCAGCACCGGCCGAACCGAGCCAGTGTAAATCGTATAGCGGTAGATTTTATTTTGGGTATCGCTGATAGGGTCGAAGGTGTCAGGGACTTCAACCGCCTGCAGGATGGCAATATCATTAGGCAGCAGATTATTTAATGCCCGTACAAGATTTTCGGTTGGGACGGGACTGTCAATCGTGAAAGCCGCCACCTGACCGAGGGCGTGAACGCCTGCATCGGTACGGGACGAACCTTGTACTTCCACCGGGATGCCGGTCAGTTTTTCAATGGCCTGACAAATCGTGCCTTGAATCGTCGGCATTCCCGGCTGAGCCGCCCACCCGTGATAACAGGAGCCGTCGTATTGAATCACCAGTTTGATTTTGCGTGTGGCCATATTGTCCGACAAAGAAAAGGCCGGGACGAAGCCCGGCCTTGTAAGTCATCTGCTAACCGTTTGGTTACAGCAGTTTTTCCGCAATCTGGATGGCATTCAGCGCCGCGCCTTTGCGAATCTGGTCGCCGGATACCCAGAGGTTGATTCCGCGATTGTCCGGGATGGAATCATCCTGACGAATGCGTCCGACATAGATATCGTCGTTGCCTGCCGCATCGATGGCCGGCATCGGGAACCGATTCTTCTCGCAGTCATCGATGATGCTGACGCCAGGAGCGGTGCTCAGCAGGTCCTTGACCTGTGCGGGCGTAATCGGGTCGGTAAATTCGAGATTGATGCTTTCGCTGTGTGCCCGCAGGACCGGTACCCGTACACAGGTCGCGGTAATGGCGATACTCTGGCAATTAAATATCTTGCGAGTTTCTTTGACCATCTTGACTTCTTCTTCGTTATACCCGTTGGGGCCGATCTTGGAGTCGTGGCAATACAGGTTGAAGGCCAACTGATATTTCAGGTTTTTGCAGGTCACGGGTTTGCCGGCCAGTACTTCCTTGGCCTGTTCAATCAGCTCAAGCATGGCTGATTGCCCGGCACCGCTGGCGGCCTGATACGTGCTGACAATCATTCGTTTAATTGGATTGGCCTTATGCAGCGGCCATATCGGAACATTGGCAATAATGGTCGAGCAATTGGGATTGGCGATAATTCCTTTATGCTTTTTAATCATTTCCGGGTTGATTTCCGGGATAATCAGCGGCACTTCCGGATCCATACGGAAGGCGGAGGAATTATCCACAACCACCGCACCGGCTTTGGCTGCTGCATGGGCGAAGTCTTTGCTGCGCTGGCCGCCAGCTGAAAACAGGGCAATGTCGATACCCTTAAAGCTGTTTTCTGTGAGCAGTTCAACCTTATATGTATTGCCCTTGAAGGTGATGGTCTTGCCGACGGATCGTTCGCTGGCTAAGCAGACCAGCTTGTCCATCGGAAAGTTCCGCTGTTCAAGGATATTCAAAAATTCCTGTCCGACTGCGCCGGTTACACCGGCAATCGCAACTTTCGCACCCATTTTGGTGTACTCCAAAAAAAGTTAATTTCTTACCATATTTCCAAAGCGAGTTACTATACAAGTTTCGATTGGAAAATGCAAGATAAGCCTATAGTTTTTATATCAAGCAAATACCTGTCATGTATTAGGTGAAAAGTTGATTTATTTTATGGCAACCACTTGGATTTCAACTCGAGCACTGAGGGGCAGCGCTGCCACCTGAAAAGTGCTGCGGGCGGGGTAGGGTTCGCTGAAAAAGGTCTTATAGACTTCGTTAACCTGAGCAAAATCGGCCATATCGGCCAGGAAAATCTGTACCTGTACGACGTTTTGAATGGTTAATTCCGCTGCGGTCAGCAGGGCGGTGATGTTTTTCAGGACCTGCTGGGCCTGCTCTTTGACGCCGCCATAGACCATTTGCCCGGTAGCGGGGTCAAGGCCGAGCTGGCCTGATGCAAAAAACATGTTATTGGCCATTACGGCCTGGCTATAGGGGCCGACCGCTTTGGGGGCCGATTGCGATACAATGACTTTTTTTTCCATAGAATTTCTCCTGTAATAATAGTGCGCAGTATCTTGGAGTGACTTGTGTCAGACGTCAAGAGAAAACCGGCTTGTCGGATTCTGAATTACCTGAGTTTCAGAGTTCCCAGGGCGACAACTGCAAAGGCAACAGACAGCAGCCAGAATCGGACAACGACTTGCGGTTCAGACCACCCGGCCAGATGAAAGTGGTGGTGGATCGGGGCGCATCGGAAGATGCGTTTGCCGCCGGTATAGCGGAAATACCAAACCTGCAGCATGACGCTGACCATTTCCATCATAAATACGCCCCCAATGACCAACAGCAGAATTTCATTGCGGGTGACAATGGCTCCGTAACCCAATGCGGCACCCAGTGGCAGAGAGCCTACATCGCCCATAAAAACCGAGGCAGGGTGGCAATTGTACCACAAAAAGCCCAGAATCGCCCCGGTCAAAGCTCCGAAGAAGATGCACAATTCGCCGGATTGAGGGATGTGGGGTAATAGCAGATAGCTGGCCCAACTGATCTGGCTGGTGCGGCCCATCATTTCTGAGCCGATATAACAGAGGATAACCAGTGTTGTGGATGCGACACCCAGGCAACCTGATGCCAGCCCGTCCATGCCGTCGGTGAGGTTGACGGCGTTGCTGGTGGCCGAGATATACAGGATGCTGATGATGACAAATATCCAGGTTGCCAGCGGAATGCCGTATTTATAGAATGGCAGCCAAAGCATCTTGGCGTCTTCGATATTCCTGAAATCCGAATACAGGAAGTACGCGACGAGCATGGAACCGCCGAACTGAAAAATCAGTTTTTCCCAGGGTTTCAGGCCGTCACGGCTGTGCTGGCGGGTTTTACTGGTTAGTTTCAGCCAGTCATCGGCTCCCCCAATACCGCCGAACCAGACCAGGATAAACAAGGCCTTATGGATAAAAGGATTATTGAGTTTTGCCCAAAGTATCGTAGCCCCAGCGATTGCCGTCAGAATGATAATCCCGCCCATAGTGGGGGTGTTGGCACGTTCCCGCATTAATTCGTTTAATGCCGCATGATGAAATTCCGGCCGGTCGCCGATTTTCATCCGCATCAGCCAGCGAATGGTTTTGGGAGCCATCAGCACCGCAATGGCAAAAGCAGTCATTGCAGCCAGAATCGCCCGGAACAGCACATCGTCCCAGGCATAAAAGCCCATATAGTACAGCAGTTCCTTGAAATAAGAACAAAGATGGTAAAGCAATGCAATAGTCCTTAATTATTGTATCCCTGTATCTTCAAGGCTCGGTTCCATTTCAACTTGGCCTGCGATACCTTTCGCCGATACAGTTTATTCGGTATAAAGTTTCCTTAATTGTTCAACGGCTTTTTCCATTCCCGCTGAGCGGGAACCCTTGACTAATACTATATCGGCAGGGCGGACAAACTCATGCAGATTATCACAAAGGATTTGTGTGTCGGGAAAGGTTTTGCACCGTGCGGGATTAAGGCCGGCATGGGTTGCACCGGCGATAATATCGGACGCAAAGGGGCCTGCGGCCAGGAGAAACTGAACTCCGCTGCGGGCTGCTTTTTCGCCCAGCTCAAAGTGTAATTGCTGGGATGTCAAGCCCAGTTCAGCCATGCACCCGGCCACAAAAACCGCCCGCTGATGGTCGATTTGGGACAGAGTGTTCAGGCAATCCAGGGCATTGGCCATCGAGGCCGGATTGGCGTTATAGCAGTCTATAATGACTTTTATCGGGCCTACGGTGTCAATATTCATTCGCATGGCTACCGGTTCGATATCCTGGATTGCATCGGCAAAGTCGGACAAAGATATCCCTATTGTTTCACAAATCGCCCATGCCGCCAGGACATTCATCAGGTTGGCTCGTCCCGGCATGGGAACTTTGATAGGAAGTCCCTCAATGGTCAATTCTCCCCAGTTGCCCTGTGTTTTGAGATGTTGAGCCTGGAAATCGCAGGCCGGGCCGGTTCCAAACATCAGGTAGGGACGGTTAAGACCCATGGTATAGCAGATAATATCAGGCTGGTCTCCATTGACAATAAACAGTCCGCCCGGAGTCAGCCCGTCACTGATGGATAATTTCTCGCGGATGATGTGATCCACGGATCCGAATCCCTCCAGGTGGGCAGGTGCGGCGCAGGTCACCAGGGCAATATCCGGCCGAGCAATCTGTGACAGGTATCCGATCTCACCGGGATGGTTGGTCCCCAGTTCCAGCAGCATGATTTGATGTTCCGGCCTGGCTGCCAGGATGGTCAGTGGCAGACCGATGTGGTTGTTGAAATTTTTGGTTGCCTGGTGACAGCGAAAATGCTTGTTCAACACATGATAAGTGATATGTCGCGTGGTGGTTTTCCCGGCAGAACCTGTGATGGCGACGACTTTGGCAGGCAATTGACTGCGATACCATGCCGCCAGTTGGCCCATGGCTTTCACCGTATCGTTGACAATCAACAGGCGATCTTTTTGTGCCGGCGGCAGGTCAATATCCCGCTGCACAACGGCACAGACCGCGCCTTTGTCAAAGGCAGTGCCGACATAATTATGCCCATCAAAATTCGGCCCGGAAATGGCAAAAAAACAATCACCCGGTTGAATGGTTCGCGTATCGGTACTGACGGCGTCGATGGTGATATCGACGGTTCGTCTCGAAGCACTGCGGGCGTTCAAAATAGTCTGAAGCGATGAAAACGTAATCATGGATTATGCTGTCTGCTCCTGTGGAATTGGCAATGGGGCGCTGCGGCGGGGGGTTGCCCGAACACGCGTGGCAAAATCATCCATTTCGGCAATGCTTTCAAAGCCCACGGTCATGACATCCACACAGCCCAGATTTAATGCAAAATCGATGGAGTTGTTTTTCTTCTGTTCATCATTGCGGAATTTGCCTTCACCCATGATCTTCATCCCGACGACACCTTTGCCGTTGTGATGTGCCAATTGAAGGACGGGTACA
>JBDKVE010000349.1:0-15560 GCA_039679345.1 Anaerohalosphaeraceae bacterium | reverse complement strand
TGTCAAGGGCTATAGCGGGTTCGCACTGTTTTCCGGATGTAGTGCTATTGACGGCAAATTCCGGCGTTAATGGGTTAATATTGGGATCAAAGACTCTTGCTTTAATCCCCTCGTCGCTGATGTCGTTGCTGGTCCATGTCACCGCAAGGGTATTATTGTTAGCCGCGATATCAGGATCGGTATTATGTCCATTATGTGTCGTATCCAGCCTGTACAAATTCATTTCGTGGGAAAGACCGTCAAAGTAATAAATTCGGGCAGATATACATTCCTCATCATCCCATTCATAGTCATGCCCATTAAAGACGTTGATAAAGCCTTGTGAGTTGGGTTTGATGGACACGGCCGGATTTTCATTCCCATCATCTACGATTGCGGCAGATCCTATTGGTGTGATCAATGCAAAAAGAACTTTGCAGATCAACTGTCTGTACGGCATTGATTTCCCTCCTGCTGTATCAGGTATTATGTACCTACATCCCCCTGTATTATTTGAGTTTACATATTCCTTTCTTTAAAAGAACCAGATGTATTATATCGAATCATTGTATTGTTTCGTTATGTTTTTTGTAAATTATGACTATTTTTCGATGCCTTGGGTTCATTACTTTGGAATTTCCCCGGGTTTTTCTTGTCTAAAATTAAGATGAGAATCAGATATTAAGCCGTAGAAACTCTTTCTTGACAAAAGGATACTTTAATTTACAATATTTTTTCTTGTGAGCAGGGGATATGAGCGTCTATAATCCCTTTCATAAGTCTTTTCAGGGAAAGAAGAAGTATATCAAAATGTCAGCGAGTTTAGCTCTGCTCGTGACAAGGAGTGGATTTCGAACAGATGCAGGCTGGTTTTAAGGAGTATATTTGCGAGGCATTCAACGCCCGTCCTTTCGGATTGTGGATACCGCCGAACTGGATTGGATTGGGTTTGTTTGGTATGCTGGGCTTTGTCGATTCGGGCTTCTGGATATTAGGGCTGGGGCTGGAGTTGGGATATCTCTTTTATCTTGCAACCAATCCCCGTTTTCAGAATGTGGTCAAAGGTCGTATTGCATACAAAGAACGCCTTGAACAATATCAAAAGCTAAATGAGATGATCCAGAAACTTGATGCTCAGGAACAGCAAAAATATCGGGAACTGGAGAGTCGCTGTCGGAGCCTGCTCATGCAGGTTTCCACAACAGAATCGGCCATTGCGGCCGGGGCTCAGGCCGAGGGATTGCGACGCCTGTTGTGGATTTTTCTGAAGCTGCTGTTAACCCGTCAGGCGATTATCAAAACCCTCAAAGAAGCAGCCGGACGGGAAGAAAAATCACTGGACCAGCGGATCGGCCAGATTGAAGAACGAATCAAAAGTCAGGCTATCAACGAAGATTTAAGAAAAAGCCTGACCGGGCAGGTTGAAATCCTGCGTCAGCGTCAGGAAAAACACAAGGAAGCCAAAGATAAACTGCTGTTTCTCGATGCGGAATTGATGCGTATCCAGGAACAGGTTGAACTGCTGCGTGAACAGTCGGTGCTATCCACCGGGCCGGAAGTTGTTTCGCAGCGTATCGATCAAATCTCTGCCACCCTCGGCGATACGACCCAGTGGATTCAGGAGCAGCAGCGGATATATGGTTGTGTTGAAGATTTACTGACGGAACCTCCGCCGCTGTCTATTCCGGCAAAAGAAAGGCAATCACAATGACCCCCCAGCTTCTTCCATGGGCTAAAGAGATGTGCGATTTATTTCGCTCCGGCTCAACCGCTCAATTTATCCTGCATGGCAATGTCTTTGATGTAGTGCCTGCGGACGTGGAAAAGGGACAAGCGGTATCGCTGCAGGAATACCTGCAGGAGGTGATGTTTTCCGGCTATGATGTCATCCTGCGTTATGACCGGGGCAAAGGTGTCCGGGCTGTCTGTGGAGAAAAGGATTGGGGGGAATGGTTCGAGCAGGTCAGTGGTCTGGGACATGGATCGCTATCGACCATCCGGGAGCCGGGCAAAGCAATGGAAATCATCGACCGCTATCTGCTGCGAACGTTGAATTTGCAAGCCATTCAAGCTGCGTCCAGTCAAAAGAAAATTGCGGTCATTATCGACTTTGCGGAATTTGTGGTGCCTCGCGGCGATCCTTTGCAATTGGGCGGAGAGTTCAGTTCCAATGTAGTCAAAGCCCTGGGGTGGGCCAATGACCCGGCTATTTTACGGTCGAATATCGTCAGTGTTTTTATAACGGAGGGATTACACGACCTCAATGAGCTGGTGGTGGAAAATCCGCACTGCGCCAAGTTGAAAGTTCCGCTGCCCAGTGAGCCTGACATGCTGGATTATGTGCATATTCTGCAAAAGGGGACATTTCCTGATTTAAGTCAAAAATGCGAGATGTCTGTGGAGCAACTGGCCAATCGCCTGACCGGCCTGAGCCGTGTAGGGGCTAAAACAGCATTGTCCATGGCGTTGAATACCGAAGGCAAAATCACCACCACCTGGCTAAGCAGGATGAAAAAGACCCTGATTGAGCGGGAATGTCAAGGCCTGCTGGAATTTCTGGAATCGCCCTATACCCTGGACCATGTTGCCGGTCTTGACGCCGCCAAAGCATGGCTGCGGGAAGATACCCAATTACTGCGTAAGAATGCATATCACGCATTGCCAATGGGGTATCTGATTGCCGGCAGAATCGGCACCGGCAAGACCTTTCTGGTTCAATGCTGGGCGGGCGAATTGGGGATACCCTGTCTGGTGTTTAAGAATTTCCGTGACCGCTGGGTGGGGGCAACCGAATCCAATCTGGAAAAGATATTTTCGATCCTGCATGCTCTGGGACAAGTCGTGGTCTTTGTGGATGAGGCTGACCAGGCGGCGGGCAAGCGTGAAAGCGGCGATGGCGACAGCGGGCTTTCCGGCCGGATCTATGCCATGCTGGCCAAAGAGATGTCCGATACACGAAATCGCGGACGGATTATCTGGGTATTTGCTACAAGCCGGCCAGACTTGCTTGAAGTCGATTTGAAACGGCAGGGCAGACTGGACGTGCATATCCCGTTATTTGCTCCTCAGACCGAGGAGGAAATGAAGGTCCTGTTTCAGGCCGTGGCCAAAAAATTGCGATTCCCGCTGACCGAGGCGGATTTGCCGGAATTGCCAAAGGGGCTGGTATTGGGTGGCAACGAAGTGGAAGGTGTTCTGGTACGTGCATTACGGATTTATGAGCTGGCCGGAGACAATCGTCTTCCGCTTAAAAAGGCATTAGAGGAAACCCTGACTCAGGTACGTCCCAGTGCTCATACCAAAAAACTGGAGTACATGGACCTGGTTGCAGTCCGGGAGTGCACGGACGACCGGTTTTTGCCGGATCATTTCAAGACTCTGGCTCCGGAACAACTGGAATTGCGGATTGAAGAGCTCAGGAGATATGTATAAAAATGGGATTGCTGGCAAAATTACAGGAATTAGGCTGTCAATTAAAGCTGGTCCAGACCGTCGGTCGCCCAACAGCAAAGACGCCGGCTAAAGTATCGACGAAAAGCGTTACTATCAAAGAACTTATGACGGAATTGCGTTCCGAGAACGTCAAGCTTTTAGCTGAATCGCCAATTGAACTGACGATTGAATTTGGCAAGATATTTGAATCGGCGGGTATTAAAATTCCAAATCATGGCTGGACGATTGAAAAATTCATCGAGGTTTTCCAGTCTAAATATGAAACGACGGATAAAAATGAGGTTAAAAAAACAGTCTTGACATGGTTGAGTGAGAATAAAGTCTCCTCCGAAGAGCTGGTCCGAGATGCACTTGCCAAGGATCAGGCCCTGGATGCATACGAAGAGTACGTCTTTAAAAAAATGGACGGACGAAATCAAGCCCGTCAGGGCCGGGTCGCAGAGATTGCAAAAGAATTGGATAAATTAAAAAAAGAACAGATTCGGCTTGAACGCGAAATGCAGATGGAACTGGATAATACCAGCAAATGGCAGAACAGAAAAAAAAGTTATGAACAAAATATCAGCCGGGCGGTTGACCTATTGACGAACCACACACAGTAAGTCCGGATGCTGATTATGACCTCAATCAAAATAAGGAGAAAAATATGGCGATTATGGCACGTTTAAAACGGCTGGTTTCGGGTTTTGTCAGTCTGTTTGTCAGTGGTATTGAGCGGCGCAATCCCGAAGCCCTGATTGAAGCGGCCCGTCAGGAATTCAGAGACCGGATGGCACAGTATAATCTAGCTCTGGCCCAGATGGCCGGTATTGCCGAACGTCTGAAGGCCCAGATTACCGCCAAGACCAATCGAGCCAAAGAATTGGAACGCCGGGTCCTGGCCAATCATCAGGCGGGCAATCTGGAATTAGCGGGCAGCCTTGCACGAGAACTGCAGGAATTGAAGTCCGATCTCCTGACCGATACGCAGGAGTTGAAAGAAACCGAAGATGCTTATCAGGCCAATCTGCGTCAGGCTAAATTGGCCCAGAAGGAATTTGAAGAAAAAATTCGTAAGCTTGATAAGCAATTGTCGCAGGTCAAAATCAAAGAAGCACAGGCCGAAGCAGCCAGCGCCCTGGGCAATGTTGCTTTCAAGGTTGGCGACATGGGCGACACGATGAAAACCGTCGAAGAAGTCCTGGCCAAACGGTATGAGGTGTCTGCCGGCAAAGCTCGTGTTGCCAAGGATATTGTCGATATGGACCAGCTTCGGGAAAAAGAAACGGAACGAAAAGCTCTCGAACAGAATGCTCTGGCTGAATTTCTGGCAAATCAGGGGATTCAAGCACCTGCCGCAACTCAGTCGGCGCCGGTCATGAACAAGGAAATCGGACCCTCGCAGCAGGGTGGTCAGAGTTAATCACGATAATAGTCGAATAGAAAGGAGTATCTATTATGGAATCTCAGGAACATAAAATTACACCGCTTGGTCGAATTGTTTCAGTTTTACTGATTCTCGGCTTGATTGGTATCGGGGGTTATCTGGTAGTCCAGCGAATGATGCCGGGGCTGCTGGGAAAGGCGCCAACTCCTGGTCAGGCTCCCGGTGCAGCCGAAGCTCCCGCCGTTGAAGAGCAGGATTTAACCGGCGTCACCACCGTCAAGGAATATAAGTATGTCCCCGCTGAACGCCTGCCTGCTGTCAAGGGCGTCAGTCAGTATAAATGGGATCCCGACCAGAAAGTCCTGCGTTTTTCGTATAACGTCTGGGCAGGGTGGCTGCCGATTATTGCGGCCAATCATGGCGTAAAACCCAACGATGAAAGTGTGTTCTTCAAAAAGTATGGCTTCCGGGTCGAGATGGTCCTGATGGATGACCCGGTAACTGCCCGTGATGCCTTTGCCGCGGGGGAAGTACATACTCTGTGGGGGACGGCTGATATGATGGTGCTGTTTGCACCTGAACTGGTTCGCGACTCACGTATCTCTCCACGTGTGGTCCAGCAGGTCGACTGGTCCAACGGCGGTGACGGTATTGTTGTTCGCAATACAATCAAGTCTGTGGCAGATTTACGCGGCAAGAGCATTGCTCTGGCCCAGAATTCTCCGAGTGAATATTACCTGACGTCATTGCTGCTCAGCGCCGGGATGAAACCCGCCGATATTCGCCCAAAATACACCGCCACAGCATTTGAAGCTGCTGCCGCATTTGTTGCCGATAAATCCGTGGACGCCTGTGTATCCTGGGCGCCGGATATCTACAATATCCCGGATCGTGTTGCCGGCACACGCATTCTTTGCAGTACCGCCGAATCCAACAAACTGATCGCCGATGTGTATGCGGTTCGCGCCGACTTCCAGCGTGACCATCCGGAGGTGGTCGAGGGTCTTGTGGCGGGCATTTTTGAAGGCATGGATATGGTCAAGGAAAGTCCGGAACAGGCCGCCGGGTGGATGGCTGAAGCTTTCGGAATGAAGCTCGAAGAAGTCATGGGGATGCGGAACGATGCTCACCCGACGAACTTTGCCGAAAATGTGCAGTTTTTCCTGAATGCCTCCAATCCCACCAATTTCGAGCGCACCTGGCAGAATGCCAGCTATGTCTATCGGGAATTAGGTCGCATCAACAGCCCCGTTCTCTTTGACCAGATTATGGATTTTTCAGTCATTCAGAAACTGGAAAAAGCCGGTACCTTTGCTCATCAGAAAGATGAGAGTATTGCCACATTTACCCCGGCCAGCTACAAAGTAATTCAAGCCGAGGCTCCGATTCTGACCCAGACGATTCGGATCAATTTCTACCCGAATTCATCCAATCCCTATGAGCCGGCCCGTGACCAGATTGGCACCATTATTCAGGGCAAGCTGTACGATCCGGGTGTGGATGCGACGCTGGAACAGGTGGCACGTCTGGCTGGGCAGTTTGACCGAGCCGTCGTTTTGATTGAAGGCCATACGGATTCGAGCATGAAAGGCCGGGTCCCTGTTCAGGCTGTCAAGGATTTGAGCCTTTCCCGTGCCGAGGCAATCAAACAGGCCTTGATTGATAAATACAAATTTGAACCCAACAAATTTATTGTTCAGGGTGCCGGATGGGACAAACCCGCGGATATGAACGATCCGTTAAATCAGGTCCTGAACAGGAGGGTTGAAATCAATGTCTATCCGCCGGAACAGCAGTAACCGTCCCATGAATGCATTAGGGCGAATTATTTTCACGATCATTCTGGTCTGTGTATTTTTTTCGGTTTATAAAAATAACAGGCAGCATTCCACGGTGCAGGTGTCACATAATCAGTCGCCGGTGGTACGTGAGGAGCCGGTTCGTAATCCGATTATGCGAGCCTTGGCCGAATCACCATCGACGCAGATGCAGCGTGAAGGAATTGCCATCGGCGTGGCATTCGATGTTTCCGGGAGCATGAAAGACAGTCTTGCTGGAATCAATGGCCAAATGATGTCGAAGATAAAGATTGCACGACAGTGCGCGATGGATATTCTCAAACAGGCGGATTCTTTTACTCAAAAGCATCCCGAACAGACCGTCGAGGTCGGTGTGTTTGAATTCAGCTCCCGACAACGGCAGCCTTCCTGTCGGCAGGTCATTCCGTTTGGGCCGATCAATCTGTCTGCAGCGATGTCTGCGGTTGGAAGGATGGTGCCGGATGGGGGAACGCCTATCGGCGATGCTGTTATCCATGTCAAACAGGCAATGGACCGAACTGGCTTGAAGACAAAACATCTGCTGGTTATTACCGATGGCGAAAATAATCAGGGGTACGCCCCCGGCGATGTGGTCGATGTTATGTCACGTCTTCCGGATGACAGACGTTCCAGTGTATACTTTTTTGCTTTTGATGTAGCGGCGGATAAATTTAACGCAGTTCGTGATGCCGGGGGATTGGTTTTGTCTGCGTCCAATGGGACAGAATTGCAGCAAACCCTCGATTATGTTCTGATGGGAAAGATTCTTGTTGAACAGCCTGAGATGCCGGGAGCAAAATAATTGATGATAAAAGACCTGTTCAAGCTTCGAAGCACATTACCCCGATGGCTGTTTCTGCCGTTGGGATTGATTCCGATGCTCCTGCTGCTGGCGTTGTGGTGGATTATGACCGCTGGGCCTGTTGAGCAGCGGATGATCAGTCCGGCTATTTTACCAAGCCCGGTGGAAGTGGCACATAGTACTGCCGAGTTGTTCCGCCGGGACCTGCCGACACATACTCTGGCCAGTCTTAAGCGCATCGGGCTTGGGTATTTGCTGGCTTTGGCTATTGTGATTCCACTTGGGATTTCGATGGGATCGCTTTCGTTTATGCGTGCCCTTTTTACACCCCTGACGACCGCATCCGGCTATATTCCTATTGCGACGTTAGTGCCGCTGACGTTGTCCTGGTTTGGAACCGGTGAGCTGCAGAAGATCATTTTTCTGGCGATGGCATTCGGGATTTACCTGCTGCCGCTGATTGTCTCGGCAATCGACAATGTCGCCGATGTTTATATCAAAACAGCCTATACGCTTGGAGTCAGCACGCCGCAGATTATCTTTCATGTGATGATTCCCATTGCCATGCCGGATATCTGGAATGCGATGCGGCTGGCCTTTGGCGTCGGCTGGACGTACCTGGTCCTGACTGAAGTGGTGGTTATGGAAAACGGGCTGGGATATCTGGTTCAGATTTCCTTCCGTCGCGGGCCGCGCGAGCATATTTATCTGGTTATTTTGCTGATTACGATAATCGCCTGGGCGGCAGACCTGCTTTGGGACCGCCTGGGACGGATACTGTTTCGCTACAGGGGGACCGCCTGATGCCTGAATTGCAGAATACCCTTGTGGCCGAGAGTCAACTTTCGGTCAAGCCGCCGATCATTGAATTTCGCAATGTCACGGTGTGTTTCGGTGCATTTACCGCGATCAATGATATCTCTTTTGTGATCGATGATATTCCCAATATCGGCGAATTTATCAGTATGATTGGCCCCAGCGGCTGCGGGAAGAGTACGATCCTAAATCTCATCTCCGGCCTGCTGAAACCAACCTCCGGCGAGATTTTCATTCATGGTCAGCCGATTACCGGCCCCGGCAGTGACCGCGGGATGATTTTTCAGCAATACAGCTCATTTCCGCACCTGAGTGTCCGGGACAATATCCTTTTCGGATTGAAGATGAATCAGAAAAAGCTCCATCTGACCGCAGACCAGCGGGCCGAACGGGTTGAAAATCTGATTCAGGAAGTCGGGCTTGCCGGGCATGAAAAAAAATATCCGCACCAGTTATCCGGCGGCCAGCGTCAACGTGTTGCGATTGCCCGCACCCTGGCCCTGGAACCGCGGATTCTCTTGATGGATGAGCCAT
Organism: Anaerohalosphaeraceae bacterium; assembly: GCA_039679345.1. Lineage (GTDB taxonomy): Bacteria > Planctomycetota > Phycisphaerae > Sedimentisphaerales > Anaerohalosphaeraceae > Anaeroglomus. The sequence goes on along the minus strand of JBDKVE010000349.1, from coordinate 6,790 downwards.
TTTCTGCCCTTGATGAACCGACTCGGCTGGAAATGCAGGCCCTGCTGGTGAAATTGTGGTACCGTGTTCAGCCGACGGTTTTTTGTGTGACCCACAGTATCATGGAGGCGGTTTATCTTGGCCAGCGAGTCTGGATATTGACTCATGCGCCGGGTCAGATTGCCTACGATATCCGGGATTGTATTCCGCCGTCTCAGGATATCTCACCGCTGGTAGCACAGGAACGGGAAGATTTTCTGAATGCCTCACGCATCGTGACCGAAGCATTTCGGAAAGTATCGGAAGCCAAAGGTTCTGCAGGTAGATAATAAAGGAATGCCATACAGGGGCATAGTTGCATAGAATGTGATATGAACAATCAAAACAAGGTAAGGAGTGAAACCATGAAAACAATTTCCAATGCATTATCAAAAAAAGTTATCGACTTTCTCAAGACTGAGAAAGGCCTCGATGAAAAGCAGATTGCCAAACTGGCAGGGACAACGCCCAAATACATCACCGAGATTCTTCATGGCGACAAGACTTTCAAGCAGAGCCAATTGGATAACATTCAGAAAGAGCATGAACTCTTTCTGGCGATGGCTCCTGGGCTGGTCAGCGAATTGATTGCTTTTAAGACGAAAAAGAGCAGGGAATTTGTCGCCGAAAAGACCAAGCAGGGACAAGTCCTGCTCAAGAAAAACGCCAATGCCGTCATGCAGTTTATCTGCTCACTGGCGGCGGAACATTCGGAGAAACCTTAATATCCTTGTCTCGTTTTAAATGCATTGTCGTTTACAGAGGGCCTGTCCTGGACAGGCCTTTTTGTTTTTGCTGTGATTAAAACCATTGAATATATATAGATATAGTAGAGTTTATATTACTTGAAATAAAATTCTTGAAAAATCTTACGAGGTGAGCTATTTTGGCTGTGAAATATTATCTAAATCAGGTCTTGAATAATGAAAAATACACCGATTGATTCCAAGCTGGCCGGCCAGCGAAATGAACGGCTAATTCTGTCTCTTTTACGGGAACATGGGGAATTGTCTCAGACTCAGCTTTGCCGCATGATTGCTCTTGGCAGTTCGACGGCCAGCAGTATTGTTTCACGTCTGCGTGATAAGGGATTAGTGATTGAAACTCAGGGCCAGAGTGACAAACGCGGCCCAAAGCCTGTTTTATTGAAAATAAATCCTTCGGCAAGATATGTAGCGGGAATCGAAATCAATCCAAGCTATATCCATATCGGATTGTTTGACTTTACAGCGGGCTTGTTAATAAAAAGTAAGCTTCAACTCACGGCCAATCATACGGTTGATCATGTTTTAGACACAATTGAACGGCAATTCCCAGTGATTTTGGGTAAATTAAACGGGGATCAGGAGAAAATATTGGGGATAGGGGTCACATTAAGCGGTTCTGTTTCTCCGCAGGGTACTGTACAGCTATCCAGTACCCTCGGCTGGAAACAGGTTCCATTAAAGGAAATGCTGGAGTTGCGGCTGAAAAACAAAGTGTTGATCTACGGTACGCGCGTTCGCCTAATGGCAGAAATTGCACAGGAACCCGAATTACAATCGAGAAATATACTCTATATCAATGTTGCCAATGGGGTGGGTGCCAATATCTACATGGACGGAAAGCTGATTACCGGTTCAACGGGCCGGTGTGGCGAAATTGGTCATATCATCTATGACCCCGACGGTCCTGTATGCGGTTGTGGGCATAAAGGGTGTCTGGAATCATTGATTTCCGGACCAATTCTGGCGGATAAAATACGAAAAGATATTCACAATGGCACCAAATCAATTTTGTCGGAGTGGCTGGTTAGGCAGCCCTCCGCTATGCCGGAGGAAGTCGTGGACTTGTGGGGCAAAGCCATTGAGCAACAGGATGAATACGCTTTACAGGTACGTGACTATGTTGCAGAGCGTCTGAGTCGTGCGGCGGCGGCGGCAATCAATAATTTTGATCCGGATACGATTATTCTTGCGGGTTATGTCTGTCGTCAATGTACAGGCTATTTTGCCGAAAGCATACGTCAGGTCATGAACAAACTTGTTTATGATTCACCCTGGCGGGATATTCGTATCATGGCGGCCCGTTGCGGCGAAGAATCACTTATCAAGGGTGTCGCTATGAGCATTTTGCAGGATATTCATCCGATTTAGCGCCAGAATCCAGTCAAAATACTTGCAAATTTAAGTAGAAATTATACACTTCTACTAGAGCACCCGTAGCTCAGTAGGATAGAGCAACGGTTTCCTAAACCGTAGGTCGTGCGTTCGAATCGCGCCGGGTGCAGTGTTAAGTGGTTGCGGTCAAAGGACTTAAATGCTCTTTTTTTGCTCGACGTTTTCGATGTAATAATAAATGTAACAATTTTAACAATTTATTATTACAACAGGAGAAATCGTATGGCAAAGAAAGCAAAAGAAGAGAAGTTACCGGGTTCACTGTATCAGCGGAATGGGAGATGGTGGTGGAGTGTCAGGCTTCCGGGGGAAGAAACGTTTAGGGGGCGCCCGTTAATTCCTGTGGGTGGTCAGTATGCCTATCGTGGTGACAGGGCGGTTGCAGTCGAAATCGCCAAGGCTCTGTTGCACGAAGCAATTTTTAAATCTTCCCCTCAGAATCATATCAAGCTGGATGGGACAATCGCTGGACTGGTCAGGGCATATATTATCCATGCCGATGATACGTATCGTAAACCTGATGGCAGCAAAACCGTTTATACGATTGAAATTCGGGAATCATTGCAGTTGCTGGTGGGATATTGCGGTATATTGTCTGTCGAGGAATTTACTCCTTATAAGCTAAAGGAGTTTCGGGAATACATGGCTAAGCTGATGCGTGAGACCGGCAAGGGGGATAAAAAGAAAACGACCCGTCGATATTGTCTGAGATCTGTTAATAAAAAAATTACAATTGTTAAAGCAATGTTTCGGTGGGCAGTCGAAGAAGGCCATGTTCACCCCAGCACTTATCATGGTCTTCAGGCTATCAGAAGTCTCCGCGAGGGACAATACGGATTAGTCAATTATTCCCCTGTGGAACCGGTCGAAGAAAAGTATATGCTGGCAATACTACCCTATACAACACAAGTTCTGGCCGACATGGTTCAGTTACAATACTTAACCGGCATGAGGAATATCGAATTAACCGGAATGAAACCCTGTTATGTGGATATGGAAAACTGTGACGGTGTATGGCTGTATAATGTTCCCCAGATTTACAACAAAAACGCCCGTCATGGCGAAAAACATAAACGGATTGTTCCCATTGGCCCCAAAGCACAGGTAATTTTAAGAAAGTACCTGTTTAGAGACAAAAACAGCTTTTGTTTTTCACCCAGGGATTCCGAGCGTCAGCGGTTGGCCGAAAAACATAAGAATCGTATAACCCCAATGAATCAGGGAAACAAACCCAAGGAAGGTAATGTTCCTAATGTCGGGGATAAGTATGATTCGGCAAGTTATGGTAAAGCCATTAAATATGCAATTAAAGCCGCCAACAAGGATGGTCAGGAGATTCCGGAATGGACGGTCTATCAGTTACGCCATAGTGCGGCAACCAATATTGCCGAGGAGTTGGGGCTGGATGTGGCAAGGGCGGTATTAGGGCATCGCAGTCTGAAGATTACGGAGATTTACGCCAAAGAGGATATTAAAAAGATCGCCCAGAAATACAAACAGATCGGCTGATATTTAACGACTGCGAAAGGAAAAGGTGTTTCTGTGAAAGCGGAAACACCTTTTTTGTTTTGCTGTTTTTCATCGCACGAAAATAACGGCATTTACTCCTCAGAATTATTTATTATTTTTTTAATTTTAATCTATTAAACCAAAGATACTTGCAAATTTGACGCAAAATAATCCCTGTTTTCGTGCTTGCAAAAGGCCGAAAAGACGTTAAATAATGCACGTAACATTAGGCCTAAGAGTTTTTTTTTGCAGTACTGCATCCGTTTGTTTCCTATATACCTTTACAACAACAATCTGTGCCAATTTGTCATTTGCGTCAAATTCAAAATAACGCAATCAATAGGAGTAAAAGTAATGCCAATTGATAAAAATGAATCGCATGGGGAACGTCTTGTTGGCAGATATGAAACTGCCGCACGATTGAATATGAAGCCCCGTTCTTTTACCCGGTTTAAAGCCGCCCTTATCGCCAATGGCCTTCAGGAGGTTGTGTCCGGAAAAAGAAAAATGTATCGGGAATCCAGCATTGATCGGCTGATTGCCAGAGCAGCAGAGAAAGGGACACCATTGGGAAAGGTCAAAAAATGAATACGAAGAATCATTTACCCACAATTATTGTTGGACGTACTGATAGCGGTCGTCATTATACCCTGGAGGATAGCGGTGGTCAAAAACTCGCCCTGGTCCTTATGGCAGCCAATGGGTATGCGGATGAAATCGCCAGGCGATGTAATGAACCTGCGGAATTATCGGAAGATATGCGACATGTGACCCGATTGCTTTCATCGCCTCATAAGCTGGGAAAAGTATTAACCCAGCTAACAGGACTTTTGAATCAGCCAAAACTGAATGAGCGGCGATTAACCTGTTCGCAGATTAAATGCTTCCGTAAATGTCATCGTAAGCACATGATCGCCTATATTCTGGGTATTCGTCCTGCTGAGGAAGCCCATTATTTCCGAATGGGGCAGGCATTCCATACGGGACTGGATTTGCGAAGCCGGGGTTGCACTACACATCAGGCGATCATCGGGGCACTGGAGCAATATGACAGGCATATACCGCAAACCAACGATGATGAGATTAGGGAAAAACTGACTATCGAACGAGAAGTGATGGTTCGTTTGCTTGGCGGCTACTTCTGGCGATGGGAACAGATGGATTGTGACATCAAGGTTATTGCCAGTGAATTGCCCTTTGAGCTTGAAATTGTTCATCCCATACATGGCATAAGTCACCCGGTTTTTAAGATTGCTGGGAAAATAGATAAAATCATTCAATTGCCCGATGGTCGTCTGGCGGTGATGGAGCATAAGACCACCTCGGATGAGATTGATCCGACAAGCAATTATTGGCGACGGCTGCGGATGGATATTCAAATATCCATTTATTGCATGGCCGCTCAACGGCTTGGTTACAATGTGGATACGATTCTCTATGATGTGGTACGGAAGCCCTCTTTTTCCAAACCCAAGCAATTGACTCAGATACAGACGAAGGAACTGATTGCTTCGGGGAAATACTTCGCACGATTTAACGACGAAGCTGAACCCATGCTGGTTGGTGAATATGCCGTGACTCAAGGGAATGATTTGACTTACCTGATAGTCAATTGTGATTGTGCTGCTGTGACTCAGCACGCAAAGGGTATTTCCATTGCGGAAACCCTCGGTATGTATGGGGATCGTATCTCCGCCGATATGGGCCGCCGCTGTGATTATTATTTTGCCCGGCGGGAAATCCCACGTCTGATTACGGATTTACGCGATACAGAGCTTGATCTGTGGCACTATGCCGAATTGATTTATGAGAACCTTGAAACCCAGCGATGGCTTCGCAATGACGATGCCTGTAACAGCTTTGGGACGTGCCCTTATCTGGATTTATGCACGGGGGATTTCGATCTGTCCGGCGAGGCACTGCCGGAAGGTTTTATCCGTGTCGATGACGTGCATCAGGAATTGATGAGCGAATAAACCAACACTACCTATGAAAGGATTCAATGTGAACATGCCAACAGGAGTACCACGAACACTACCGCCGCAGCATACCGCTGCGAATGTAACCGTGCCGACTTTAGATACCGGTCAGGCAAAATTTCTGCCGCCGAAACTGATTCTTAATTGCGTCGAAGGCTGGGGGAAGACGACCTGTGCCGCTTTTTGTCCCAAGCCAGCAATTCTAATGGCACGGGGAGAAACCGGCTATGAAACCCTGCTGGGTTCTGGCAGTGTTCCTGCCGTACCCCGTACCTTAATCAATTCCTGGCCGGAACTGATTGCGTTCCTGGATGCTCAGATCGGACTGGAAGAGATTGGCTATAAGACGCTTGCCCTGGACGCCCTGGGTGGATTTGAACGGCTTTGCCATGAGTTTGTATGTCAGCGGGATTTCAAGGGAGATTGGGGCGAAAAAGGCTTCAGTTCTTTCCAAAAAGGCTATGAGGTGGCTATTGCCGACTGGCTGAAACTGCTGCATAAGCTCGACCAGATTCATTCCAGGGGCATTATGATCCTGCTGCTGGGGCATACGCAGATTAAGCCATTTAAAAACCCGATGGGAGAAGATTTTGACCGTTATATCTCGGATGTCCACCACAAGACATGGGGTGTGACCCACAAGTGGGTGGATGCTGCCTTCTTTGGGACATACCTGACGGTAGTGGATAAGATTTCCGGCAGGGCCAAAGGGATTGGCGGGGCCGACAGGATCATTTATACCCAGCGGCGGGATGCGTTTGATGCAAAGAACCGGTATGGAATGCCGGAAGAAATCAATATACCCAATGACCCGACTCAGGTTTGGTCAACGATTTGGCAGCACATCTATCAAAGAAAGGACAATTGATCTATGGCAAGGAAAGCAATAGGAACTTATTACGGTACGCTAATCGGTGCGGGGGTGGATACCCTCAAGAGCGCCAAAAAGACCCCGTTTTTATATCTGACCTTCAGGATTACCCATTTCTTTGATGGCACAGGATGGGCAACGGTGGGGGAACCGTTTGATCGGGATGTCAAATTCTTCCTGAGCGATACAGCATGGCCTTATGTCGAAAAAGATTTGGCCAAATGCGGCTTTAATGGAGATTTTGAAAATCCCAA
>JBDKVE010000348.1:0-2020 GCA_039679345.1 Anaerohalosphaeraceae bacterium | reverse complement strand
TAATATACATTTCATTGGATAAAGAATATACTCTTTCCAGTGGTAGAGAACAGGTCGGATGCCGTAATATCCTGAATTAGCCTGGTTTTTCAGGCTATCCTTGATTCGGTCTTACTTCAGCAGCCTTGCCACCCCAAATCTTCGTGCTACAAAAATAGTCAGGGGGTATCATGAGAACAGTTTTTCATTCACAAATGAGTCTCGGTGAAGAGGATATTGCCAAAATAAAACTGGATCCCAAGTCACGGGATGACATCCCCCAACTTTTGGCTGGATTACAATACATTTATACAACCCCCGAGTTACGCCGGACTATCTTCAAAATACTGGAAGAAGTAGTTCCTTGTCGCGCTGGTTCCGGTAAAGAAGGCAAAGCCAGTACAGATAAGGGGCGGCCTGGAATGGAACAATGGCGAATCCTGGTTCTCGGAACCCTGCGTCTGGGCTTGAATGCAGACTATGATCGCATCCACGAACTGGCCAATCAGCATAAGACTGTTCGCCAGATGCTCGGTCATGGCTTTATGGATGACGAGAAACAGTACAATCTGCAACGCATCAAGGATAATCTGCAGTTATTCACCCCGGAGCTGCTGGATCGTATCAATAAGGAAGTAGTACAATCAGGGCACTCCTTGGTAAAAAAAAACGACGTCAGCCTCAGCGGTCGCTGTGACTCCTTTGTGGTCAAAACAGATGTCCACTTTCCCACAGATATAAATCTGCTCTTTGACGCCATTCGTAAAACCATCGAAGAATGCGCACAACTGTGTGAGCTTCACAACTGTGCTGGTTGGCGGCAAAGCAATTACAATATTAAAACCTTCAAAAAACAGTACCGAATCATCCAAAAGCAGAAGCATTCTACATCCAAAGATGAGGCAAAGCGTCTCGCCTTTGAAGAAAACATCAAGCAATCCCACCGGTGCTATATTGACCAGGCAGAAGCATTCCTGCAGCGGGCTCGTGCCACGCGTCAGCAGTTGATCGAAACGTCCACAGAACTCGTTGTATGCTTGGGTGACCTTGACGCTTATATCGCTCATGCCGAACGTCAGAAACAACAGATCAATAGTCGTGTTCTTCAGGGAAAAGCCATTCCCCATGAAGAAAAAGTATTCTCTATCTTCCAACCGCACACCGAATGGATCAGCAAAGGTAAAGCTGGTGTGCCGGTAGAATTGGGTCTTCGTGTATGCGTACTCGAAGACCGCACCGGTTTTATTTTGCACCATCGTGTAATGCAAAATGAAACCGATGACAAAATTGCCGTGGTGATGGTAGCAGAAGCCAAACAGCGCTTTCCACACCTAACCCTGTGCAGCTTTGACAAAGGGTTCCATAGCCCCCAAAACCAAATAGACCTCAAGGCAGAACTGTCCACCGTGGTCTTACCGAAAAAAGGTCGCCTGTCGGTAGCCGACAAAGAGCGGGAATCGTCGCCTGAATTTGTCGAGGCTCGACAGCAACACTCCACCATAGAATCGGCGATCAACGCTCTTGGAGTTCACGGTCTGGATCTATGCCGGGATCACGGAATTGACGGCTTCAAACGGTATGTCGCCCTCGCCGTGGTTGCCCGCAACATCCAGCACCTGGGCTCAATCGTCAGGAGTCTCGCTGCGAATAAGCGAGGTCCTTATAAAAAGCGTGAGTCTGACAAAATGGTGTCGTAGTAACATAAATCAGCAAGAAAAAGCTCAACATCGGGAGAAGTGCGTCCAACAGCTGATGGTGTGGAGTAAATTTCTGATAGCGCGGTCAAATTCAGACAATTTATTGCATTATACTAATTTGTTTCTGATTCCATCCCATAAAATGGGAAATCAAAATTCTGAAAAATTAGGCTTTTTCTGCCAGACACTATGTATAATACGCCTCGTTGCCTCCTCCTAGCCGCCGCGATATCATCATTGATTTAGACATGGAATTATAACAAAGAACTGCTCCACGATGTAACTTTTTATTGATATCGCTTTGTTCCGCTCGTTCTCATAATGCCGTCGTTAATGTCAGGTGT
>JBDKVE010000347.1:0-17201 GCA_039679345.1 Anaerohalosphaeraceae bacterium | reverse complement strand
ACATAGGTACGTTTGCGACGACTGGACACCCGCAGCTCTTTATCAAAGACAGGTCCGGTCAGTCGTATCGGACTTAACCATTTCCAAATAATTTCAAACGATTGTTTCGCCATGCTTTTCATTATTCAAATGTATTGTCACGTAATGTTTGTTTTGCCATTTTATAAAAAACCAATCCCACACAGGCATATACAACCGAGGTGATTCCGATGACCACTGTTGTTGCGGTAAAGCTACTCCAATCCGTCCCTGTCAATGGAGGCCAATCGTAATTAAGCGATGCAAAGGAATAGGCTGCATGAACCTCACCGCCTCCGCCGGCCAGTGCGATTCCCGCATGTGCAATTGGATGAACAGCAAAGACCAGTTCGATAAAATCACCTTCCCCGGTTAATCCGGCAAAGATTGGAATACCCAGCCAGAGCCCCCCGGCAAGTGCCATATTGGCCACGACCGCGGTCGTCGTTTTGCGGCACATACTGCTGAAAAACAAGCCGGAGCCGAGTGTAAACATTCCAACACCCAGTCCGATCATGAACAGATGCAGTGTCACCGCAGGATGCAGGTATCCAACCAGCGTAAAAATCAGCACATGTGCAGCCAGCAGAATCCAGGCCGGAATACTCTTGCGAACCACACCGGCAGCCTTGCCAAACAGGATCTGGCCTTCCGTCAGCGGCGTCGCCATGAGAATCGGCCAGCTCCGCGCCTCACGTTCGGTGGTAATCATGGTCGCAGACAACATCACCATCTCCACCACGCCCACCAGAAACAAAACAATGCCATAAATTATTTGTGTGTAATCTTCGTCCAGGTATCGCTCTTTGATTCCGACGCCGTATGAAAACAGCAGAATTCCAACCGCAACCAGTGCAGTTAGGATAGTCCTGATTCGTTTGCGGCCCTGAAGCCAGGGTTCGCGTGTTTCTTTCCAGAATACAGGCTGACCAGTCACGGTTCGTATTTTTACGTTGGATTCCGGTTCAGAAGCAGCCTCTTTTTTGAATTTCCATAATCCGGCCACAATGGGCAGGCCCGTCTGTCCGCCAATTTGAGCCAGGGCAACCCGCCGGACAATTTTGGCTGCAAGCAGCAAAATCAGGATGGATTCAGCCAGGACAATCCCGCAATGCCACGGCCAGAATGAAGGAACATTAAATCCGACCGGCATGACAGATGACTGATTCAGTGCAAATCCCACAAACGGATTCGAAAAGGACAGAAAGATCAGAAATTTCTGGCTCATTTGCGAATCCATAAAAAATTTCCAGTTGCTGAACCACCCGAGCAGTACAGGCACACCGAGATACCAGATAATCATCGCCAGGATGGTTTGGACCATGACACTATACGCCCGCTTCTGGAAGATGGAGATAAACAGGCTCAGTGTACCGGCAAAAATGGCCGCCGTCAGCGTGATGCAGAAACTGCTGATGACATATCCCCATGGCACGCCGCCCAGCAGGCTGATCAGCCCCAGTACCGGCAGCGATAACCCGATAAGTGTCATCAGTGACAGCAAACGACTGATTAACTTGCCAAAAACAATCTGAAATCCTGTTATCGGGGTCGTCATCAGGACACCGAGTGTTTTGTGAAAAATTTCATCACTGATGGCACTGCTTAAAAACACAATCGCCAGCAGTTGGGCTGACAGAAACTGCATCCAGGTCAATATCACCGTCAGCGTAATTCCCATCTGAGACATTTGCGATATGCGCCAGGCCGTATTGGAACTGTTATGCATGATCTCGGCCCACGGCACAGACACCACCAGCAGCATCACAACCAGATACAGGAAACGAACCAGATAGCTGCGTTTCCGCCGGGCCATGACGCGCAGTTCCTTATCCATAATCGGGCCGGCCAGCCATCGCGGGCTGGCATATCTCAGAACATGTTTTACTTTTGATAACAGCATAAATCCTTTTAAGGCATATCAAATACTTTACCGCGGATTCGTTTCTCGGCGGAAGACAGGAACGTCATTCCCATACAGGTGATTATGATCAGGCGAACAAACCAGAATAATCCAACCCCCATGACGATTTCGTTAAATTCCGTATTCATGACCGCCGGAACAATAACCAGGGGATTCATATAAGCAATACAGGGACAGATGAAACTCAGGCTGATCGGCAATGCAAATGTAGCTGCCACCGCCGCTGTTGAACTCTTCAGACGTGCACTGAAATACATGCCCATACCGAGCAGAAAATAGACGGAACCGGCCAGTTCCAGCGGGACTGTCAGCAGCGACAGAGGGCTGAGTACGCCGGCGGCGCTGAATACGATCAGATGAATTCCAATCCATAACCATACCGGCATCGTCCGCCGTATCACTGCCCAGACTTTGCCCATTAGAATCTGTTGGTCATCCAGCGGGGTCGTCAATAGAGATATCCAGGTGCGCCCCTCTTTTTCCACAACAATAGAACGTGCCGACAGCGACATCACCTGCAGCATAGCCCATAAAATCAATAACTCAATAACAGCGATATGAAAGCCTTTTTCCCGGAGCCACCCGCAATAGGCAACACTTCCATACAGACAGCAGATTCCCAAGAGCAGTGCCATTTTCATCCACCGCTGCCCAAAACCCCACAGGCCGGCCCTGGACAGTTCTTTTCGCGTAACCGGATTCATTCCTTCGGGAAATTGAATCAGTGGAATTGTATCTTCCGAACAGGTTTGAGACGGCTGACTGCACAGTCTCTGCCGCCATCGCTGTGCAATACTGACCCGATGCCGGCTCATGACGGTACGTACTTTGCGTATGCATAATCCCATCAGCACGATGCAAAATCCCAGCATGGACAGACAATGCACCGGCCAGGGATACACCGCAGAAGCCGAGCTTTGGGCGCCAAGCAGGGATTTGCTGACAACCGTAAAGGCCACAAAGGGATTTAATAAAACGAGTACAGCCTCGAACTCGGGGATTTGAACGGGCAGCCCATTGAGTCCGGTCAGAAGCAAAGGAGATGCACCATATAACAATAAACAGGTCAGCAGGGTCAAATAAATGACTTGATAGGCCGGCCGCCGTGAAATCGAATACCATAAACTAATCAAACCCGCTGTCATCGCCGCAGTGATGGTAATGCACGTTCCGGCCAGCAGAAAATCCCAGGGCACACCGCCCATGCTGCGCAGAATGGATAATATCGGCATGGATATCCCGGCCAGCAGAATTAACTGCCACAGCCGGGCAAAGAGTTTTCCCAGCACAATTTGTATGGCGGTAATGGGACTGCTCAGCAGCGAATCGAGAGTATTCTTGCGAATCTCATCCGACACGGCACTGCTGAGCATCACCACCGCCAGCAACTGGAGAACAATAAACTCAAACCAGAAAATTGTCATCGTCGTCGTGAGTGCCACCTGCGACATGCGGGAGGCCTGATATAAATTTGCCCCCGATGAAGAGGAGCCAAGCACGGCAAAAAACCAGACCTGGGCGAGGATGAGGATTAACAGCACAATATAGCCGGTACGGAGAAAATAATACCGCTTGCGACGGCTGGTGACGCGCAGCTCTTTGTCCAGAATCGGACCCACGACACGATAGAAACCCACCTTGTCGGCCAGATAATCCAATTTTGCTGTCAGCGCACTCACTGCCTGTATCGCCAAATTCATTCGACTAATCCTTAATGCACCAGGCCCTGAGTCAATTGCAGGAACGCCTGATCCAGTTTGACCTGTTCCGGCTCAAGGCTGATCAAATCCAGTCCCGCCTGCACCAGCGTCCGGGCAATCAGGGCGTTGGCGGCGTTGCCATCTTTGTATGATACCGTCAATACATCACCAATCTGCTGGACCTGTTCGATTTCCGGCAGTGCCCCCAGCAGCGCCACGGCCTCCTCGGTATTGGCCGCGACACGAACGCGAACCTTGCTGTGAACACCCAGTTTCTGCCGAATCTGTTCCATCGTTCCGGAAAAAACAAGCTTGCCCTGCTCGACAATACCGACATGGTCGCAGATTTCCTCCAGTTCGCTGAGGATATGGCTGGAAATCATAATGGTCTTGCCCATGCGTTTTAATTCACGCAGCAACTCCTTGATTTCGATGCGGGCACGCGGGTCCAGACCGCTGGCCGGCTCATCGAGGATCAGGGCCTTGGGGTCGTGAATCAGTACCCGTGCCAGCCCAAGCCGCTGCTGCATACCGCGCGACAGGCTGTCCACTGTGGCATGTTTTTTGCCCACAAGATCGGTCAATTCCAAAACCCCTTCAACGATACCTTTGCGTTTTCCGGGCGGAATATCAAACGCCGCGGCAAAAAATTCCAGATATTCAAACACCTTCAGGTCATCATAGACACCCATGAAGTCCGGCATATAACCAACCACCCGACGCACCTTCTGGCCGCTGGTCGCAACATCCATCCCATCGATATAAGCCTTGCCCGATGTCGGCTCCAGCAGCGTCGCCAGGATACGCATGGTTGTTGTCTTGCCGGCGCCATTGGGGCCGATAAAGCCGAAGATATCCCCTGCCGCAATCGTCAGGTCCAGATTCGACAGTGCGGTCAACGCTCCATATTGTTTGGTTAAACCCTTGGTCTCAATCATAATTCACCTTCCGTTATCCATAGTGATTCTGGTTACTTGTCGTACATACTGCAAATGATTCTGACCGAATGTCCGGTCTTTCAGGCCCAACGGAATCGGCGGCTGCTCATATTCGGCACAGACCACTGCCGCCTTGCCGGACTGGAGATAAGCCACCATGGCCTCGCTTCGCTGGCGGGCACCCTGCGCCCAGCATACCGCAGCCAGATAATCCGGCCGGCGATTTCCCTGACTGCTGTAATTATATGGATTGACCGTCCAGTCAAAACGTTCCTGGCTCAGCCAGCTTACTCCATCTTTAATCAAACCATTAAATTCACATGTGGTTCCGGCGTCCACGCGATCAAACGAAAACATCTTTCCATCTTTCAGCAGAACATTTCCCCGCAGCAGGGGCTGTAAGCCGCGGTTCTCAATTACCACTTTGATTTCCTGGCCGGTCTGGGAAACTGTTGCTTCCATTGGCAGCGCGGCTATCGGCTCTTCCACCAAAAGGCACTGCATCGTCCAGATATGAACCGGTACCGAATAGGGCAGATTCCCACCATCATGCTGACTGCAATAGACCGTTCGCAACGCCTTTTGACGTGAATAGGAATACATATAGTCCTGCGACGGTGCCACCGCAGACCACCATTGCTTCTGTTTCAGCTTGGTGGGTACATACGATTCACTGCCCGGCGAGAACATCCCGCAATATCCCGTGTTCCAGCTTACGCCTCCAGAACATCCATCCATGACGGATACCGCTCGGACCTGCATGTCGCCGGCACGCAGGGCCTGAACTCCCCAGTAGGACCCTGCCGAAAAAAGGATAATCCAGCCGGCACAGGTCACCCAGGTCCAGGGCAGCTTATCCATTTTTTTAAGCACCAAATAATCCACCGGCCCCAGCAACACCGCCAGCAGCACCAGCAGCAGCACCACCCACCAGACACTCAGTGGACGCATCTGCGGAATATCATAGAGAAACTCCATCACGCGGTTGGCGGCGGAAAGTCCCGGATCCACACGGTAATTATAGGAACGACGATACTGAGCATTGGAATCCGGCTCTTCCGCTTTGGGCATATCAGCCTTGCAGACCAGCTTTCGCGACATCATCCCTGGCGGGTTGCCCTGAAATGAATCGTAGGTGTTTTCTTCAACCACTTTTTTTGTGCTATCAATAGTATCTTCCATCGGCTGTTCAAGAATTGTCTTGAGCCAACCGACCCACAGTTTCTCCGGTTCCTTCTTGAAGGCATCCGCCAGCAGGTCAGGATCAAATCCCAGTACCGCCACCTTGCCAAAACCCGTCCAGCCCCAGGCTAAAATTCCTTCGCCGCTGCTGTTGGCTTCGATATTCCACATGACCGCATCGGGACGCAGCCGGATGGGCCAGGCCGGCACCACTGCTTCATTCCCCATTTTATAGAGTGCGGCATCCACGGCAATCTGTTGCTGCTGGGCAATATCCAGCGGCAGCATCTTCAGCAGTGGACAATCGGCGGGCATGGGGTTGGAACCCAGAATGACCATCAGCCGGCCGCCGTTGGACACCCATTCGGTCACGGCCTTCCACTGTTCGGCGCGGATACTGTCCCATTGCAGGTCATACAGAATCAGCGCATCCAGACAGACATAGCCGGTCCAGTCCCACGGCATGGCTCGCGGCAGTTTATCCTTGAGATAGACCTCGCCGATTCCTTCGCTGCTATAGGTCGCGGTTTTATCCGGCAGCATGACCAGCCCGAACTTGCCGCGTCCCACCAGACCAATCAGCAGATCGCCTTCACTGACGGCCGTCAGACCTCGCTTATCCTGCGAATAATCCCACAGCATAAAATCATTCGACCAGAACGGGCGGCCCTTACCATCTGTAATCTGTACCGAACAGTTTTCGGCGGCATAAGTCAGCTTGGTCGATAGCGGCACATACAGCGGCATCTGCGGGGTCAGCACAAACTCATGGGCCACACTGAGCCGATTCAGGCCATCCTGCTGGCCGGACAATACAATCGACCCGGCGAACGGCTCTTTGAGCGTACTGGAAATATTGATTTCCACCGGCATCCACTCCATGGGCTTATAGCAGCCGTCCCAGCCGAAAAACACATCCACATTCAGCGGCGACTCCCTGGCTGCAAAACCCACTCCGGCCGCACACCATATTAAAAAAATAAGCTTTAACCATTTATACATAATATTGCCCCTTATATTCTATTACATTGATTCTGTTTTAAAATATCCGTCGCCGAATCAGGCGCTGGGTTATCGCCAAAAGCACAAATGACGCGATACAATATAACACAAAAGCACCAAACATAAATATAGTAGAAGGAATTACACTATTCAGACTTCGCAACGGCCAATCGTATTCATCCTGCATGATTGATCCAAGCTGCACAAAAGGATTCAGACACATCAAACTGTCAATAATCCCCGTATTATATGTATAATCACCCATTTTAGCATAATGATGACTATACCAATCATAGTCTGAAAATAATGAAGAATATAGTCCCGGCCCCCAGCAAACAACCAGAGAAAAGATTGTTAACACCACCGATGTGGCTGTTTTGCGGACAAGGCTTCCCCAGAACAGTCCCGATGCACAGATCCATAAAAAGATCTGGCCGGCAATCAACAAAACAAGCAAGGATGTGACAGGCGGAAACTCATTGACATAAATCACAATCCATAGAAGCCCCAGCACAGAAAGCCAGTAGATACAGGTTTTTTTGATAATGCCGACGATCTTGCCCAGAAGTATCGTCCATCCCGACAAGGGCGTCACCAGCAATATCGGCCAGGTCCCATTTTCCTTTTCACTGCTAATCGCTCCGGCCGAAAATAACAAGGTCAGGACAAAAGGAGACAGGCCAATCATAATGAATAGCAGTGACATCATCACCTCAAGCCATCGTGCCTGGCTTTGAATACCCACTATAGACAGAAATAAAATCGCGTTGAGTAAAATCAGCGGAGATACAATCGCGGCCAATTTCAGCTTTCGTCGTCGCAGCATCGGGGTCCGCAATTCCTTCCAGATCATCGCATTACCCGTCACCGTCCGCAGCGGCTTTAGTTCAATCGGTTTTCCGCCGATAGGCCGCTGGGATTTTTCGGAGGGTTCGGTAAACCACCGGGTCAGTCTGCTTTGACCTGCAAACAATTGAAGTCCTTTTTTTCGCACACGTTTTGCAGACCAAAAAAACAGCCCCAATGAGAAAAGTATCTGGAATATACAACCTATTGTATAAGGTTTCACAATCATACCTGGAAAAGATTGACCAGAAAAATTATCATCGGAAAAAAAAATATAACGTACTTCATAAGGCAATTCACCATACAATATTACACCCTCTGTCAATCTGTAGATATTGATGGGACTGATATATTCCAGCCAATTGTTTCTATCGAAACACAGTGGGGCTACGACATAGACCATCGTCAACAGCAGCAGTGTAACAACAATCACCACGGTGGCTCGCTTGAAACAGGTAGAAAGCCACACTGTCGTCAGGCCCGCTGTCAGCGAACAGCATATCGTCAATCCCGTCGCTGCGGCAATAAATCGCCAATCCAGTCCGCCATAAATACCGATAATCATCACGATCGGCACACTCAACAGTATCAGCATCACCAGTTGAGACAACGCCGACAGCAGCTTGCCCGCCACCAACTGAAAGCCCGATATCGGCGTAGTCATCAAAACACCGAGCGTCCGTTTGGCGATTTCCTCACTGAACGCCCCGGAAAGCAGGATCACCAAGGCAATCGGTAGTGTGATAAACTGGAACCACATCACTTTGGATGTGATGTGTGTAACCCCTTCGGCCATGCGGGCCTGCTGCAGAGGCAAGGGAGTCCTTCCGACATAAAACGCATCCGTCCAATACGGCAGGACCATCAGCAGCAGCCCAACCACATACAGCAGGCGATAACCGTAGGTGCGTTTGCGTCGGCTGGCCGTGCGAAGCTCCTTATCCAGCGACGGCCCCGCCAGTCGCATCGGGCTGATGCGCCAGGTCCACTCGCTCAATCGCAGCCAAAATGTATCGATTACCGCCAGCATAAATAATGTATAATACTCCTCGGTTTTTCCTATAGTCTCATTTTACCCGTATAGACCCACCACTCCAGCAGACACAATCCCAGTGCCGCCAGCACAAGATACGGCCACAGCGGCAGATTCGCTCGTGACAGCGGTTTGGTTTGTGCCTTGATTTCCTGTCCTGAAAAAGTCAGCGTCTCCAGCGGTGCAATCCGGCTTTCCTGTTCATCGTTGAGATTAACCGCAAAATATTTCGCTTCACGTCCAGCAAATTCCATCCGATATAATCCCGTATGTTCCGCGGCCGGCAGTCGCACCAGCCCTGCATCCGTTGCGGTCAGCTTGACCGACGCCATACCCGGCCCGATCACTGTGGTTTCGGTCCCTGCAGGTAATCCCTCAACCATAATCGGTTCGCCCGGCTGCAATGAGCCATCCGTTTCCACAGAGGCCTGGGCGGCAAGATACTGCATCGCATTATAACAGAACAGCACAAAGCCCGGCTCAAACGGCCAGTTGGTCGATACCACATCAAACGCCGTTAGGATAAACACACTGCCTTGCCGCCGAACAACACTGATGGCAGGACCTTTGGTAAACTCGGCCAGAATCTCCGCATCCCGCGGCATCTGAAGTACCAGCCCCCGCGCCGCAAACAAAGTATTTAAGTTCACATATTGCAGTACCGGATGACGTGTCCGCCAGTCGGCCACAAACTGGTTTTCCAACTGGCCACCGACGGTCACATCAATGCCTGAAGGCGGCTGCCCGAATACCAGGTACCGCCCCCGTGGTCGTTTCTGGATAGCCACATTGTCCAGCACAATTACATCATAAGGCTGCTGGACCAGAAAATCGCCGGCCGCTTTTGTTTCAAAGTCCGCCGGAGTCAATTCATCCAGCTTACCCGGTCCGCAGGCTTTCAAGGCTGACCGCAAAACGGCATTTCCTTCCGACACCAGCGCGATTGACAAATTCTTCCGGGCAGACACCACCGCATAAGCGGTATTGTCCGCCACAAGTGCATCCTCCTTTACAATTCGCACACGCACCACAGCCGCATCCTCACTGCGGAATGAAAATTCCATCGACATCTTTCCCGGCAGTGTGGCTTTCCCATCCGTGGAAAGGGCCTCTTTATCCACGTTCACCGGACGGACTGAAACCACGGTATCATTGACCGAAAACTCCACATCCGACGCAGCCGGATTCGTTCCGTAATTGGCCAGCGTCAAAAAGACATCCACACGCTGGGTATCTTCAAAATCCCGCCGGGCCTGCATGGCAATAATTCCCAGGTTGTCAGGATTTTTCCCAACTACATGATATTCCAATTCCTCCTGGCCCACGGCCTGTTTTTCCAGGTCTTCAATCCGTCCATCCGAAAACAACAGCAGCCGGGCCGGTTCTTCCGCACTTCGGTTATTGGCATCGGCCTCAATCGGCTGGGCAAACGCCCGTGCAGCGGTTAATGCCTGTCCAATCTGCGAGGCTCCATCCCCCGGCTCGATAGCCTCAATCGCCCGGAGAAGCTGCTGGCGGTCCGACGTGAAATTACAGACAACCTTCGCTGTTTTATCAAATGCAATCGCCATGACCTGCGTTTGGGCACGATTCAGAGAAAACAGTCTTTCTTTCGGCAGGGATTCGACAAAGGTCTTTGCCTGCCGCTTGGCCTCGGCCAGCCGACTGGGCAAGACATCGGTTGCATTCATACTGGCCGAACGGTCGATCAGGAGTACATACCGTTTAGGCCCACTGCCCATCATCCGCAGCACCGGTCCGGCCAGCGCCAGCAGAATCGCCCCCAGCGCCAGCAACTGAAGCAGCAGCAGGATATTGCGGCGAATCTTCTGAAACGGCGCATTGACCTGCAGATCCTGAATCGCCTTTTTCCACAGCAGTGTACTGGAAATCAACTGCTCCCGACGCTTGAGCTTCAGGAAATACAGCAGAACCAGTAGCGGCACACTGATTGCCGCCGCCCAGATTCCCATCATTGGACTAAGCCATTCCATCGTAGTCTATTCTATTTATCGTAATAATCCTGATTTTCGCAGCGTATTCAACGTCAGCCGCTCCGCCGAGGCATCGCTGCCGGCCAGCACATACCCGGCCCCATGCCGCATACAAAATTGCTGCAACTGGTCACAATAGGATGCCAGCGTCTTGCGATAATAATTCAATAATGCCGCACTGATGGTGATTTCCGCCATATCGGCATCCTCGATATCCACCAGCTTCAAATCGCCGCTCAAAGTGGGCTGGCGTTCTTCCGGGCTGAGCGTCTGAATGACATACACATCATAATGGCGACTGAACAGCCGTTTTAAGCCCGCCTCATAGCCTTCCTTAAACAGCATATCCGACAGCACCACAACCACGCCGGACCCAATGCGATCCTGAACCACCTGTTTACATGCCTTTTCAAAGGCACTGGGGCCACCGCTTTCTACAGTCAATAAAAACTCCGCCAGCCGCGACACACACCCACGCCCGCGCTGGTTGGCAAGCTGCAAGGTCACGCCATCGGCAAAGGCACTGATGGTCACACGATTATGATGCACCACGCCGACATAGCCCAGTGCCGCAGCCATCTTACGAATAAACAGCGCCTTGCTCGGTTCGCCCGTCGCCGTCGATTCACTGACATCCATCAAAATATGCAGCGTCAAATCCTGCTCTTCCAGAAACAGCTTCAAAAACAACTGCTCCAGCCGGGCATAGATATTCCAGTCCAGAAACCGCAGATCATCGCCTGCGGTGTACTGCCGGTGGTCGGCAAACTCCACACTTTGCCCGCGACGTTTGCTGAGCCGCTGGCCTTGCGTCTGCCCCCGCAGCATCCGGCGGCTGGCCAGGTCCAGTCCATCCAGCCGAGCCATGAACTGAGGCTCCAGCAAATCCGTCAATTTTCGTTTTGTATGCGTGATGGATTCCATTTTTATACTGATCTTACTTGAAATTTTCTGTTTCGTCGCGGCTAAGTACCGTGACATCAAACACTTGCTTCTTTTGCTCGCGGAAAAATCCTACCCGTTGGGTATATCGCTTATTACTTTTCCAGTCCGGTGGTCGGCACTTCTTTCAAAATATCAGCCAGAATATCATCGCTGGTAACGCCCTCGGCCTGCCCTTCAAAGTTCAGCAGAATGCGATGCCGCAACGCCGGCAATACCGATTTGCGAATATCCTCAAAGCTGATATGATACCGTTTATCCATCATGGCCCGCACCTTGGCCGACAGCATCAGGGCCTGCACACCACGCGGCGACGCGCCAAATCGCACAAATTGATTGACCTTTTCGGTTGCATATTGTCCTTTCGGATGAGTCGCCAGTGTCAGACGGATGGCATAATCCTGCACATGATCAGCGGTTGCCACTTTGCGAACCAATTGCTGGGCTTCCAGTATCTGCTCAGCACTGAGAATCGCATTGACCTGAGGAGTATGTGCTGTCGTTGTTCGATCCAGAATGGACTTTAATTCCTCGCGGCTGCTGTAAGGCACCAGCAGCTTGAAGAAAAATCGGTCAAGCTGGGCTTCGGGCAGAGGATAAGTTCCTTCCTGCTCAATCGGGTTCTGTGTCGCCAGCACCAGAAACGGCTCCGGCAGGCGATGGATCGTCCCGCCGCTGGTGACCGAATGTTCCTGCATGGCCTCCAGCATCGCCGACTGTGTCTTGGGAGTCGCACGGTTGATTTCATCGGCCAGAATAATCTGTCCAAATACCGGCCCCGGCTGGAATTCAAATGCTCGCCGGCCGGTAGCGTGGTCTTCCAGAATAATATGAGTGCCGATGATATCCGCCGGCATCAGGTCCGGCGTAAACTGGATCCGGCGAAACGACAGCGACAGCGCCGAACTCAGCGTCCGCACCAGCAGTGTCTTGCCCAATCCCGGTACCCCTTCCAGCAGCACATGACCGCCGGCAAACAGGCTGATCAGCACATCGTCCACAATGGTCTGATGTCCCACAATTACCTTGCCAACTTCAGCCGCAAGCGATTCAAATGTACCGCGAAATTGCTCACACTGTTTCTGTACTTCGTCTATCGGCGCCATATTATGCCTCCCGTATTATGCATAGTGTTGAGTCGTATCATTCCTTATCCTTTTTGCCGATGGCTTTTCGCTTGGCCTTCAGCAATTGATCGATATGTCCGGCCTGTTCGGGCTGCTCGGCTTTTGGTTTCGCCTCTGCCTGTGCAGGCTTTTCTGTCGGTTTTTCCTCTTGCGCCGCTGCAGTTTTGGGTAATTCCCGGGCAGCAGCACCCTTCGGTGGTTCATACCGTTTAGCCGCCTGAGCCTGGGATGCAACGGTCAACTGATCATGAATAGCCTTTTGTTTTGCTTTCAGTTTCGCCAGAGTCACATCCGCTTGTTCGACTCTGCTGTGTTTAAACAGAGCGACCACACGCCGTGCCATTGCGGCAAAATCCAGCGCCACCCGCCGTGTCGCCACATCCATCAGAAACACACCAACCCATATCAGCATCAGCAGTTCCGTCAGCGGTGTCTCTGTCTGCGGAAACTTCAAACCCTTGTCATTGAACAAATCCGCCTGCCCCGGCTCCGACGACAGCATCCGTCCACCGGTAATCGTACTGATTTCATTCAGCAAAGCGGCATTATCTTTCATATCCTTAAATTCGGGTGCAAACGGAACCGTAATCGGCGTCTGCATCAGCCGAACAGGATTTTCTCCCTCACCTGCCCGCTGATATCGCAGATTCACCAGGTAGCTGCCCGCCGGTCCTGCCTCATAATTGCCGCGATACTGCCCCGGCCCAACCTGCGTCAGCGGCAGCGTTTTACCCTGCATATCAGGCCCGATTACCGTCGCTTCCAGCGTCGCCATGGGCGCCGCCCCTTCTTTACCGGCCGAGGTATCGACATACACGGTAACCTGCCGGCCGCTGACATCGGTAATCACCTCGCAATCCGTCGGCTGAGCCGGCCGGCCTGTCCACCGCACAAGCTGTTCCCAGAACCGCTCATACCCACCCCATGATAACCACTGCGTCGCCCACCGCGCATCCGCCGAGGTCGTCAGGGCCGCACACCGCCCCAGCCCGGCCTGACACGTCGCCAGAATCGGGTCACCTTCCGGGCTGCTCAGCACCGTTTGCGACAAACCCGTTTTCGGTCCTGTTAAGATATATCCATCCAGCCCCGGCAGCGGCTCGGACAATCCCCGAATAATCTCGCTGAGTCCAAAGGTAATCTGCGGCACAAAGGATTGTTCCACAATCAGCGCCCGCTTGACCACCTGGGCTTCCTTGATAAATATCTGCGGTAGTTTCTGCGGATCGGCCACATTATAAAACCGGCCACCCGTCTTTTCCGCTACCCATCGCAGCGAATCCACATCCGTCGGCGAGTGCGGGAAGACCGCCACCGTACTACAGGTAATCCCGGCGTCCTTCATCTGCCCCAGCAATTGCGACGTCGGCGGCGCCGGATCACCATCGCTGATAACAATGACATGCTTCTGTCCCGCCCCGCATTCATACAGCGTATTATAAGCTTCTGTCAGATGTGCCCCGAGATCGGGCATATCGCCAACCTGCATCATCCGAATGGCATTGGTAATCTGAGATTTATCGCCAACCTCCGACAGCGGCCATGTCCACCCGGTACCGCCTTTCCAGTCATAGGCCAGCAATCCCGCCAGATCCTTGGCACTGAGTGTATTGACCGCCGATATCGCTACCCGCTCGCCCCAGAGATTCCCCTGCGGCATCTCGCAGGAATGCATAATCAATACCAGAGCTCCCTTGGGCATCTGCTTTTTCTGCGGCGGGTCCAGATCGACCGGCAGAATCTCCGCCACCGGCGAGCCGATCCAGCCGCCCGCTCCAAACGCCTGCGGCCCGCCAATCATAATCAACCCACCGCCAAGGTCGTTGACAAACCGGCACAGCATCTGCTGCTGTTCCAGGCTGAATGAACCGCAATCCGTATTGACCAGGATGACCGCATCAATATCCATCAAGCGGGCAAGGCTATCCGGCATGTCCGAAACCGGGACATATTTGGCATAAATCTGGCTTTTCTGCAGCAACTCAGCCAGCCCGGGACCGGTCTTCCCGTCGGTATCCACCACCATAACCTGCCCCGGCCCCGCCACATAAGTCAAGCCCGACGCCCGATTGTTCTGACTGATGCGGTCCTGTGTTTCACCTTCCGGCACAAAAACCGCCTCAAACTCATGCAGCCCTCGAGCCCCCATCGGGACTGAGATGGTCTTGACATTCACCCCCGGCTGCAGCTCAACGAATGCCGCTGTTTCCGACGAATCAGGATCCAAATCCACCGGCTGATCATTCATCGTCAGGAACAGCCGTCCGCGAACCGCTGCTGTACTTTCAAGAATAAACCGCAAAGCAACCGTCTGTCCGCTGCGGGCCGTTGCCGGGGCTGCAAGATTTTTAAAGATGACTTCGCTGTCGTACGCATACCGCAGCGGCAGCACATCGACCGGGATGCCGTTCATCGCCGCAAGCTGGGCCGCGGATT
Organism: Anaerohalosphaeraceae bacterium; assembly: GCA_039679345.1. Classification (GTDB taxonomy): domain Bacteria; phylum Planctomycetota; class Phycisphaerae; order Sedimentisphaerales; family Anaerohalosphaeraceae; genus Anaeroglomus. The sequence goes on along the minus strand of JBDKVE010000347.1, from coordinate 2,059 downwards.
TTACATCGCCTTCGGTCTCGTTGCCGTCGCTGGCAAACAGAATCCGCACCGCCGTATTGGGCGGAGCAATCGCCATGGCCATGGCAACCCCATCTGCCAGGCGGCTTTGTTCCCCGCGAAGTCCCGTATTGCGTTCCCGAAGTTCCATGCCGGCCCCCGCCAGTTTTGAAATACTGGCCGCCTCCGCCACATCCACCACGGCAAGCTGACCACCTTCGGGCTTTTTCTTCAATGCCTTCTCAAGATAGCCCATCATCGCTCCGCTCAGCTCGGTCGGTATCGATAGACTCCGATCCAGAACCGCAACGACTGTGACCTGCTTATTGGTCTGGACCCGCGTCAACTGCCCCAGCATCGCCGCCAGCAGCAGAATCAGCAAAATCCTCCACCCCAGGGCAAAGGTTCTCCGCACCCGCCCCAGCGAGCTCAGGCTCCGCCGGGCAAACCAAAGAATCGGCACCAGCGCCAGCAGGGCCACCAGGCCCCACGGCTGTGCAAAATAAAATGATGTCGTTGTTACATCCGCCACTTTTGAATCCGATTATTTCCCGCATCGACTATATACAGATTACCCTGACTGTCGGCGGCAATCGCCCAGGGATATGCTAATTGCCCCGAATTTCTTCCGGCAGAGCCATATATCGCCGATGAATTGCCTTCCGTGTCGAAAATCTGAACCCGATTATTGCCGTATTCACAAACCGCCAGGCTTCCATCCTTCATAAGCGTCAGGCCGTATGGATAACGCATCTGGCCGGCATCCGTGCCAATCGAACCCCAATACCCTTTAAGCTGTCCCTGGAAATCATAAATCGCAATACGATGATTGCATGCATCAGCCACATATAGCCGTCCGCGTTTCCAATCTGCACACAATGCCTGAGGACGGGTGAAGCAATTCTGTCCAGTACCAAACGAACCAAACGCAAATAGAAACATTCCTTTCGTATCAAACACACTCACGCGGTCATTGCCGCCATATTCGCTGACATAAATCCGCTCATCCGGCCCAAACGCCACATCCGTCAGATAAATGAACTCCCCTTCGCCTTTGCCGTAACGGCCAAATTGCCGAATTTCTTTTCCCTGCCGGTCAAATACTATTACACGATGATAATGGGTATCGGCCACATAAATCAGTCCATCCGGCCCGATGGTTACGCCGGTGGGTTTACCCGTCTCAAACTCAGGCATTCTGAAAACCGACTGAAACACTCCCTCGGCAGTAAACTGCTGTACCCGCGCCGTCTTATCCACCACAATCACCGTTCCATCTGCGGCAATATCGATAGCTCTCGGATAGACAAACTCGCCGTCTCCGCTGCCGGTTTTGCCAAATATTCCCGCCACCCCCGGTTCAACCTGTCCAGCTTCCGGCTTACACCCTCCCACAAGAGTCAGCACCGCCAGCAGCACACAAAGACTTCCGCCCACCCCGCGTGACAATCGTCCGATCCGATTCAGACAGGCTGCCGCAGCGGCTGCGAGCAATCCAAATACGCCGGTTAAAATCAGACACGATGCTATGACCTGCTGGTCGCGGGCATAATGCATCTGATTCAAAAGCCGCTGGGCAAAGTTCGGCTGTCCGGCCGGCAGCAGCAGCATCGTCGCCGGAATCTCCGTCATACTCAGCATGATAACCAGCAAAACCGCCCCGGCGAGCAATGGCAGCACAAATGGGCGCTCCGTCACCCACCATAATCCAAAACCATCCGCGCCCTCCGTCATGGCCCGTTCCTTTAAAAAGACTCGCATGTGCCGCCGAGCCAGCAGCATCACAATCAAAGCAACCCCGGCAAGCCGTCCCGTCTGTCCCAGGCACACCATAAGCCAGCTCTGTCGAAGTCCATTCAGTGATGGTGACAAAGACACCAACTCCAGCAGCCCCGCCGCCAAAACTGAACCCGGCATCAGCATTCCTGCAAAAATGGTTGCATAAAACAGCCCTGCCCATCGGGACGTGACTTGTTTTTTCATCCCAAATTGAATCTCAGTCCCCACTCGACCGATTCCAAGGGCCATCACCGCTGTTCCCATGCCGACAGCTAATGACCAC
>JBDKVE010000346.1:0-12874 GCA_039679345.1 Anaerohalosphaeraceae bacterium | reverse complement strand
AACAGACTGTTGTTTGCAAGGCTCTTGAGCCTTTGCTCCAATGCTTTGACAGATATTTTTTTGCGGCGATCTGCCATCATTTAAACCGTTGGGGAATGCTTTCAAAGCATGATGGAGTTGGTGCATTGTTTTATATCTATGCTACGACGATAATTCTCGGAGCGATTTTTGGGCTTGTGGTTTATGAAATAGCGGCTTTATTTTACAGATGGCGAATGGGAGACAAGGGGAGTGTTCAGGGTTAAACGAACATCTGAATAACAGAGTGAGGGTTAAATTATGGAGATAAGAACGCAAAAAGAATTATCAAAGGCAAGCAAACTCCCTTTTTGTTATCTATGTGGTGTAATTTTTGATAATCATAACAAAAAAACGCGAGATCATGTCCCACCCAAAGCAATATTTCTCAAAGAAGACCGAAAGAATTCTCTAATTTTACCAACTCATTATAATTGCAGTCAAAAAGAATCATGGAGTAACGAAATTGTCAGCCAATTGATAAACGTTTTGAAAGGCATAGTTCCCGAAAAGAAAAATATTAAAATGAAAGTAAACATTTATGAGAATAGTGAAAATAATAAATCCGTTTTGGTTTTAGAGGGAATAGATTTACGTGGTTTTATAAGTCGCTGCATTAAAGCTTTCCATGCTTGCCTATATAAAGAATATCTGCCTCAAAACACAAGGAATTGGTTTGATACTCCAATGTTACATGGTGTTAAAAATGACGGGAAAGTAGTATTTAATACTACACGAATACAGTTTCCTTTATTTGTAGATATTATAAAAAACAATCGCAAAGCTGGAAAGATTGATCGAATAATCTGTTACAATAACCAATGTATATACGAGTGTGTCTGGGAACAAATGGACGATGGAACATGGGCATGTATTTTTGCTTTAAATATATACAATTGGAAATACCTTGGTGATCCCAATCATCAACAAAGGCGTGGTTGTGTTGGTTTTTATATGCCAGACAATGGATTGCCGACAGATGCCACAAAAGGAATTTACAGAGTTTTAGAAATTCCAGCATCAAATTGTAATCATTTAGATCCTTTTGATGTATAATACCATTTTATGGAAACATTCATTGTTATTATTACTGTTTTATGGCTGGTCATGCTGTTAGTGACCATCGTCTTCAATTTTTATTATCAACAGTCGTTGATGGCTTATTTGAAGAAAATGCACTATTGCACATGGATCGAGCTGACTACTATCCGCAGTATATGGGGTTGGAATCGCACGAAGAATTTTGAATTTGCGATGAGCCTGGATAATTTATACGACCCTGTCGTGGGAAAGCTGAAAAAGAAAGTTCAATATGCCTTTGCAGCGATCTTATGTCACTTCATATTAGCGAATTGTCTGATTGGCTGCTGCATTGTTTATATCATTCGCAAAAAAGTGGTTGGGTTTTGAGGCTGATGTGACGGCCCGCCGGGGCTTTCGGGAAGGAGAATATGCTTTCCGGGCGTTTCCACACCCGGCTATTGTATTCAACCCCTTTGGGATTGGCGGGATAGTTTGGTAATTTTTTTCCGGGCTTCGCTTCGCTGGCCCGGACTATTCGGGTTTGACCCTGCGGGTCTGAGACAGGAATACAGGAAGGGATGTTTCTAAATTCGAAGCACAACCGATTCAAAGAAGGAAACGCCAGGACATCTAATTCTTATGCTGCTCTTTCAGAGCGTTTTGTATGTAATCCTTTTTACCCAGGGCGATGCCCTGGGCTAAGTTATAATGGCCTTTCGGGCCGGAATATACAAAAACAAAAAGGGCGGACACACAGGTCCGCCCCTTGTCGATACTGGGTTATGCACACCTGTTAGAGAGTGCGGATCTTGATATTGCGGAAATAGGCGAGGTTGCCGTGGTCCTGCAGGAGGATGCGGCCTTTGTCGGCCAGGCCGAAATTGGGGATATCCTTGTATTTGCTTTTGGCGACGATTTCGCGGAAGGCGGGGTCATCGCGTTTGTATTCGACGACCTTCTTGCCGTTGAGCCAGTGCTGGACGGTTTTGCCTTTGGAGACGATGCGGATGGTATTCCATTCGCCGATGGGCTTGACGACTTTATCCGGGGCGGGGGCAATCAGGTCGTACAGTGCTCCGACGGTACGGTTGCCATCGATGCCGGCTTTGGCGTCGGGGTGGTTGATATCATCAAGAAGCTGGTATTCGAGGCCGAGGCCGGATTTGCCTTTGGACAGGCTTTCGACGACGAAGTATTTGAGGCCTGTGTTGGCGCCCTTGCTCAGGCGGAAATCGAGCTGCAGTTCAAAGTCGCTGTATTCATTGACAGTCACGATGTCGCCGCCGGAGCCTTTGGCGGGGTCGAAGACCAGCAGGCCGTCCTGAACGTACCAGCCTTTGGCGGGGAATTTGTCGCTGTTGTGGCCGCGCCATGAGGATACATCCTTACCGTCAAACAGAACGGTCCATTTTTTTTCATCGGCGGTGCCGGAATTACACGAGGTGATGACCAGACACATAAAACCAACCAGAATACCTAACATTGTTTTCATAGAAACCTCTATCATTAAAATATTCTAAATTCTAAAAACGAAAGTCTAAACAAATTCAAAATACGAAATACAAAAATAAAAAACCTGTAAGCCGCTGCTGGATACCCGCCTGCGCGGGTATGACAAGTTGTGAACGTAAACAACATTCATTACGGATAAAAAGCCGGCCGCACGGGGTCGCACAGCCGGCCTGAAATAGTCACTTACACCACGGACGGGACGATGTAGGGTTTGCGATAGTTACGTGTCAGCAGCTTGTCGGCCTCGGAATCGCCAATGATGCGTTCGTTTTTGCCGTCGAAGTTGAGGGTTCGCCCGAGGCGATAGGAGATATTGGCCAGGGCCGGGAGGGCGCTGGACATATACCCCTGTTCAATGTCGGCGGTCAGGTCGGAGACCTTGCCGGAACGCAGGGCTGCGACGAAGTTGCCCATGTGTCCGCCGCCGCCGGCACCGGCGACATTCATCGGGTCGGCTGCGGTATCTTCATCCTTGGCTTCGGAAGTCGGGCCGGGTTCGTTTTTGCGGCCGAAGAAAGTCGCCCACTTGCTGCCGTTAATCCACATCCAGCCTTTGGAGCCGTAGAAGAAATTACCCACACCGACGCCTTGCTCATCATTGGCATACAGGCCGCGGACTTCGAAAACAAACATCACCTTGTCGGCATATTCGAAGCTGGCTGTCTGGGTGTGCGGGGTGTTCTGGTCACTCTTGATGGGCGTAAGGGTGCCGAAGGAGCTGATGCGCGTGGGGTGCTCCTGCTTGTTGAGTCCCCAGCGGGCCACGTCAAACTGGTGCGGTCCCTGGTTGGCAATGTCGCCGCCGCCATAGAGATAGTTCCAGTGCCAGTTGTAATGGAAGCGGTTGTAATTGAACGGCTGAAGCGGTGCCGGGCCGGTCCATTTGTCGTAATCGACGTTGGCCATGTATTCGGCGGTGTAGTTTTCGCCCTTGCTGTTGAAGGCGTAATAGGTGTAGTCGGGGCCGGTGCCGATGCCATCTTTGCAGATGCCGATGGGGTCACGGGGTTTGTAGCACAGGCCGCGGGCCATGTAGATATCGCCGATGCCGCCTTCGTGGAGGAAGGCCATCGCCTTGCGGACGCTGCGCATCGAGCGGTTCTGGAAGCCGACCTGGACGAGGCGATTATACTTGCGGGCGGCCTCGACCATCTTGCGGCCTTCAAAGACGTTGTGGCAGGCGGGTTTTTCGACATAGACATGCTTGCCGGCCTGACAGGCCCAGACCGTCGCCAGCGCGTGCCAGTGATTGGGGGTGCCAATCAGCACGGCATCGATCTGCGGGTCTTCAAACATCTTGCGCATGTCCTTATAGGTATCCGGTGTATAGCCTTTTTTCTTTTCGATTTCGGCGGCGCGTTTATCGAGGACGTTGCCGTCGGCGTCGCAGATGGCCTTGAGGTGAATCCCCGGAAGGTCCATGCAGTCGCCGGTGATAGCCCAGCCGCGGCTGCGGGCACCGACGACAGCGATATTGATGCGATCATTGGCTCCGAGGGGCTTGAGGGTGGGGATTACACCGGTCTTTTTGGGGCTTGCACAGGAGGCTAAAGCTCCGGCCGCCATGACTCCGGCGGAGACTTTGCAGCTATCGGCAAGAAATTGTCGGCGGGACAACGAATGCTCCGATTGACTCATTGCTAACTCCTTATTCAATAACAAGTAAAGATAGCTTCCACAGGGCGGTACACGGGCCGCTCTGACAGTTGAAACATGAATTATTGTGGCCCGCAGGCGGGATTTGTCAAGGAAAAACACCGAATTTTCCCAAGACGTGCGAAATTTCCTTGACAAACCCTGATAACTTTCTTTTGATGAACGACGTCTTAAAAGAAAAACCCTTTATTTGGAGGATAACCAATGCAATCATCCACATCCCGGCGAGATGTATTAAAGCTGGCCGGCCTGGGAACACTGGCAGCGGCAAGCGGCCAGACTTTCGCCCAGTCAAATCCGGAACCAACCAACGTATCAAAAATCCGCAAGCCCGCCTATAAAATCGGCCTGGCTTCCTATACTACACGCAAGCTGGACTTGGACCAGACCATTGCAATCGCAAAGCAACTGAAGCTCGAGTGCATTTCCATCAAGCAGGATTTTCATCTGCAGATGAACAAATCCGCCGAGGAACAGAAGATTTTGGCTCAGAAGGTGCGGGATGCGGGGCTGGATTTTTATGCATGCGGCGTGATTTATATGAAGACCGACGACGAGGTGAAACGGGCGTTTGAATTCGCCAAGACCGTCGGCATCCGCGTCATTGTCGGCGTGCCCAATCATGAATTACTGGATTTGACCGAAACCTGCTGCAAAGAATATGACCTGATTGTGGCCATTCACAACCACGGCCCCGGCGATAAGCTGTATCCGACGGCGGCAGGTGCGTATGAATTGATCAAAAATCGTGACAAGCGGCTGGGTCTGTGCATCGACCTGGGGCATACGATGCGTTCGGGCATCAATCCGGCCGAGGAAATCGCGAAAGTCGCCGACCGGCTGCTGGACTTCCATTTCAAGGATGTCAACGCGGCAGAGGCCAAAGGCGGTACCGTCGAAATGGGCCGTGGAGTGATCGATATTCCCGCCGTGGTTCGGGCGCTGGACAAAATCGGGTACGATAAACTGGCGGCATTCGAATATGAAAAAGATCAGGATGCACCACAGGTGGGACTGGCCGAATCGGTTGGTTATCTGCGCGGTGTCATCCGGACATTGCAGGGATAAACCTCAATCGATATAATCTCTGGCGATTAGAAAACTATTTGAGTCAATTACTGTGGAGAAACCAGATGAAGAAAGCGGTTTTTGTTGTTCTGACAGGATGTGTCGCTATGATATGCAGTTCATGTCAAAAGGCGTCGGCAAACGAAGCGTCGTATTCGGTAACGCTGACGACGATGGATCCGGGACATTTTCATGCGGCATTGGTACAGAAATCGATGTATCCGCAGGTCAATCCCAATGTGTATGTGTATTCCCCGGCCGGAGATGACCTCAACGAGCACCTCAAACGCATTGATGGCTACAACAGCCGGGCCGAGTCCCCCACCGCATGGAAAGAGCATGTTTATAAGGGCGATGATTATCAGGCTAAGCTGCTGGAAGAAAAGAAAGGCAACGTGGTCGTACTGGCGGGCAACAACAAGCTCAAGACCGAATACATCAAAAACTGCGTGGATGCCAAGTTGAATGTGCTGGCCGATAAGCCGATGTGTATTGACAGCAAAGGCTTTGAGCTGCTCAAGGCAGCGTTTGAGTCGGCCAAAACCAACAACGTGCTGCTGTACGACATCATGACCGAGCGGTACGAAATCACCACCATCCTGCAGAAGGAACTGGCCCATACGCCGGAGGTCTTCGGTCAGCTCAAGCCCGGCACCGAACAGGATCCCTCCATTGTCAAGGAAAGCGTGCATCATTTCTCCAAGATTGTCTCAGGCAGCCCGCTGAAACGTCCGCCGTGGTTTTTTGACACGACCCAGCAGGGGGAAGGCATTGTCGATGTGACGACGCACCTGGTGGATTTGTCGATGTGGGAAGCATTCCCGGAACAGGTGATTGATTACACCAAAGACATTAATATCGTTTCGGCGTGGCGATGGCCGACGCTCATCAGCAAAGAGCAGTTTACCGGCGTAACCCGGCTGGCGGATTTTCCGGATTACCTGAAACCGCAACTGAACCCGGCGGGCCAACTGGAATGCTTTGCCAACGGCCAGATCAATTACACACTGCGCGGTATTCATACCAAGGTCGCTGTGATCTGGGCGTTTGAAGCACCGGCCGGCGGCGGTGACACCCATTATTCGATTATGAAGGGTACCAAAGCCAACGTCATCATCCTGCAGGGGGCTGAGCAGAAATACAAACCCGAACTGTATGTGGAACCAACCGATGGCGTGACACCCGAACAGCTTCACAGCGCCCTGTTTGCCGCCATTATCAAGCTGCAGCCAAAATATCCGGGCATCATGGCAATGCGTGAGAATAACCGTTTTAAGATCGCCATCCCCGAATCGTATCGTGTCGGCCACGAAGCCCATTTTGGTCAGGTGACGGAAAATTATCTGAAATATCTGGGTGAAGGCAAGCTGCCCGACTGGGAAACGCCCAACATGATTGCCAAGTATTATACGACCACGACCGCACTGAGCATGGCCAAAACGGGTAATCCGCAGGCCGGCAAGCCCGCCGCAGCCGCCTTTGAGTCGGGCATTCGCTTTGGCATCTGCACGAGTTCGAGCAACAGCACACTGCTCAAGGATAACGGCTACGATTACATCGAAGAAGGCGTTCAGTCGCTGCTGGCTCCCAAGGTCACCGATGAACAGTTCGCCCAGAAGGTGGCCCTGGCCAAGGCAGCAGGCATCCCGATTTACGCCTGCAATGGATTTCTCCCGGGCGAGTTAAAGGTCACCGGCCCGGAAACCAAACACGATGCAATTGTGGAGTATGCCGAATCGGTTTTCCGCCGTGCCAAAGAAGCCGGCGTCAAGCGGATTGTCTTCGGCAGCGGCAAGGCCCGCCAGATTCCCGAGGGTTTCGACCGCCTGCAGGCCCGCGGACAATTCGTTGACCTGCTGAAAAAACTCGGCCCCATCGCGGCCAGGTATGATGTGACTATCGTGATTGAACCGCTGCGGTCAGGGGAATGCAATTTTGTCAATACCGTCGCCGAAGGCACAGCCATTGCCAAAGATGTGAACCATCCGAACATTATGGTGCTGGCTGATTTTTATCACATGGCTCAGGAAAACGAAGGGCCGGAATCGCTTGTCGCCGCCGGGCCGATGTTGCAGCATTGTCATATTGCTGAAAAAGAAAAACGCACGGCGCCGGGACTTGCAGGGGATGATTTTACGCCGTACTTCAAAGCCCTGCGGCAAATCAGTTATACCGGCGGAGTGTCTATTGAAGGCGGCTGGGGCGACGGCCTCAAGCAGAATCTGGGCAAGGCCATCGCAACGATGAAAACCCAGGCGGTACAGCAATAATCTTTTATTGCTGCAACGCCCGGGCGGTTATGAATGGATTACTTCTGTTAGTCTTTCGTTTCATCCGAGGCACATTTTGGTGCCGGCTGCGGGATGCCTCGTGTCGCTTTTCCATGCAGCACATCATTGGGATCAAACCACATCGGGTCAATGCAGATAAACCGGTCCCATGCGATATCAGGGCCTTTTTTCTGATGATACACATGCCAGAGGTTGCCCTCGGCATCCCTGGTTACAGTCCCATGCCCCGGACCATAGACCCCTTCGCTGCCGTCCACAATCGGGTTGCCGCTGTATTTGGTAAATGGCCCCATCGGATTATCCGCCGTCGCATAACCAACGCCGTAAAACCGCGAATCCGCTCCGCTGCCGGAATACAGCAGGTAATAGGTTTTCTTGTGCTTAATCATCCACGGGCCTTCATTGACGCTGCCGGAACGCGATTCCCACGGCTGGCTGGGGGTCATCAGCAGCTTCTTTTCGCCCCTGGGCTTCAGCAGTGTCTCCATCGGCTGCACAAAAAGATGACCGACATCGGTGCAATACAGATAGTATTGGCCGTCGTCATCCTGAAACATGTGGCCGTCAATAACATCGGGCACGATAATGCCGTGATCCTTGAACGGCCCATCGGGCTTTTCAGCCACAGCGACACCGACTCTGAACGCAGCGGTATAATACATATAAAACTTCTTGTCGGCCTTGCTGTAAAACACATCCGGCGCCCAGACCCCCTTGCCACCGGGACGAAAGACCTCGGCGCCTTTTTTCCAATGCACCAAATCAGTGGAGGTATAAACATAGTAGCAGGCGCTGTTGCCCGTCGGATACATATAGTACACGCCTTCATACAGCAGCACCGTCGGGTCGGCCAGTCCCATCTCGGAAATCACCGGGTTGGTATAAGTCGGCTCAGCCGCCCCGCCCCACCCGGCCAGCATTAAAACACCCATCATCCAAAAGTAAATCGCTTTGCGTTGCATAATCCACCTCGTATTGATTATTTATTTTCTGTCGCAATGGTCGGAAAAGAACTGATTCGCAGCCGTGCCGCCCCCATCGGAACCAGCGTCACGGTTTCTTCCGGCTGGTCGGTACCCACAGGGCTTCCCGGCAGCACGTTGACCAAACCCCGTTCATCGAGTGTCCAGGCCGGAATCTTTTTGGCTTTGGCCTTGAGCATCACCGGTGCCGCATCCCACTTGAACGGCTGGTCATCGGCGGGCCAGGTGCCCTGCACGACCTCAAAGCCTTTGGTCGGGTTATCGGCGTTCAGGACCAGTCCATAATTCCATGCTGTTTGCGGAAGGATATCCCACGCCGGCCATGTATCCGTACCGCCGTTGCGTTTGTATTGTTCCTGAATCTGCAGCGAATAGGTCAGCGGCCCGCGAGCCACCGAGACGCTGTTTTTGTTCTCTTTCCAGACCCGCAGCGATGTCTCCATCGGCAGAGTCAGCGAGACCTTGTCTCCGGCCTTCCATTCCTGCTCAATTTGAATAAAGACAATTCCCGGACCTTCAATCGACTGAGACTTGCCGTTAATCGCCAGTGTCAGCTTTTTGCACCAGCCCGGAATCCGCAGATACAAAGGGAAGGTTACGGGCTTTTCCGGCTCAACTGTAAATTCAACCGTTTCTCCGAATGGATATTTCGTCGCTTCGCGGATAGTAACCGGTACACCGTTGGCCACTTTGGCCGACACCGTACAGGGTGCATACATCACCGCAGCAAGACCATCTCCCGCTGTCGCCTGCCAGAGATTCTGAACATAATACGGCCAGCCATGCCCCGCGTTGTGCTGACAGCAGCGGTGGTCGTGGGGATTCATGTGAAACATCGGCCCGCCGTTTTGAATGCCGGGAGATTTTTCTTTGCTGTCGGACACGGCCATGTTCGGGCTGGTCAGATAACGCAGGGCCTTGAAATCAGCCGTCAGCGCCGCCGGCAGCGAATTAAACATCACATCTTCGCAGCGATCCGCCCAGACCACATTGCCGGTGGCCCGCAGCAGAATCTCACAGGACAGCGTCATCTCGACCATCCCACAGGTCTCGACCGCCTGACGCGGATCGGTATAGCCTTTGCGGGTGTTTTCATCGGCGCCGTACATCCCGCCGGGTACCTGTCCATACATCGCCCGCATTTTCTGCCAGTTCCGCTCGGCCCCGAGGGCATGTTTTTGTTCGCCGGTCAGCATCCAGTAAATCGTCGGCTCGCGGAAGCCCTGAGCCATATTGACATTATGCCAGTTGATTACATCGTCATCCCAGCGGGCGGTTTTGCGATGGACTTTATGCGCCAAATCCAGAAGCCAGGATTGGCCTGTGTGGTTATAGAGCCAATAGATATTGTAAAGCTGGTCTCCGCCGCGCATCGACGGCCAGTAACCCACGATGAATTTATCCTCCGGCACCGACTCGAGGTAGCGGCAGTATTTCAGCATCAGCGGAATCACCCGCTCGTCGCCGCAGTATTCGTAATAATCCTGCAGGATAAACAGCATAATCATATTGGGCCAGAGGTCTTCACGTCCCTTCAGGTCGGTGGCCAGACCTGTGCGTCCTTTGTCCGGGCCGAACCAACCGTCGGTTTGCTGACTGTTCAGGGCGCCTTCGATCCATATTTTCGTTTCGTCAAGTAGACGTTTGTCGCCCAGTGTAAAGGCGGCGGCACTGAAGCCCTTGAGCCAGTAGGGAACTTCTTCCCAGCCGCGACTGCCGGTGCCGTCCTTGCTAAGCCATGCGTTATTTTCCTTTTTCAGGAAATCACTGATTTCCGTCAGATGGCCATGAAAGCCATCAGCCTGAAGTCGGACCTGTTTATACAACCAGCCGGCCGGCTGAATCGCCTGCGGTGGCAGTTTAATCATCGGGCTTGCCGCCAGCGGCTCGCGATTGCCAATATAGTTTTGATTAGGATGACTGGTGTCCGGTTTATCAACAATCCGCACGGACTCCGCCCATACAAAACAGCCCACAGACAAAAACAGTATCGCAATCCGCATTATATCCATATCCATTTCTCCTGAAAAAATAAGGTTCTACTGTTTATGATGCACAAAGTCCGGATTTCTTTACATCATTTTACAGAAAATATGTGATTGCAGCGCATAAAAAAAACGTCCTGCCTTAGTGGACAAGACGTTTTGAAACAGGTATTCGGATTGGATTTAGTCCCGTACCATCGCACGAATCATCCAGTCGCCCTTGTCAAACGATTCCGGCTTGACATTGTCCGTGGTCGAACCGGTAAACGAATGGCCGGAACCTTCGGCATCATAATGCACATAGACACCTTTGGTCTGCTCGGGATTGAAATCGACAACGACGTAGAATGTCGCAGGCACATCGACGGGCTTGGGCAGTTTGACGGTGTACCAGGTCGGCTCACCCCGTTTGAAGAGTGAATACGGAAACTCCATTTCCTCGATGGTCTGGTTATCCGCATCGGTCAGGATGATTTTAAACTTTTCCTGCGGCGGCTGCGGTGTGCCGTAACGGGAGCCATAAATCCTGACGGCCATCACCTGGTAGTCTTTTTCGCCTTCAAATTTGACCGCATGAGCTCCGCCGGCAATACTTTTCATCCCGGCTGATTTGCCGTCATCATACGCCCGTTCACTGGGCCTGGCTGCGGCTTTTTTCTGAGCCGGTGCGGCGGATATCGTCTTTGTCCACTTGCTGACGGCTTCATCGACCGAGTTAAACCGGTCGTTGCCGAGATTGAGCCATTTGCCATTTTCGCTGCTGAAATACCGCACATCAAACGGCGCAACAATCTTTTCGGCTGACAAGGCTTGCGGCAGCTCGGCAACCACCATCGCTTTTTCATCGGCTAGATAGACTTCCAGAATCTTTGCCCCGGCCAGCACCTTGCCCCAATCGGCGGGTGTTTGCGCGATTTCGTCTTTCATCTTGGGTGCCAGCTCCGCTGCCGAGACCTGCTTCCAGTTGATTTTATTCTGGCTGGACAGCTTGTTGATGCTGGCATAAGCCGCTTCGGGCGTACTGAAATCATCGTCTTTTTCGAACTGGTCCACGGAACGGTCAATCCGGTACGATTTGCCGGGAGCGTTTCTGGTGACTTTGGCGCCGGACGCGGCATTGATCCTGCGGGCTTCTTCCAGCATATCATCCGGAATGGGTGTCGGATTGCCCGCAGCATCTTTAGTCGCAAACAGAATAATATACCATGGGGCAGGCACCCCGCCTTCGGATTTGAAATTCTTATGAGATGGGCTGTTGATACCGACCCAATAGACTTTGCCAGGCTCAAGTTTGACATTAGCCCGGCAGGTCTTCATATCGGGCAGATAAGCCGGTGAACCTGTAAGCTCCGGATAGGTCTCTCCGCCGCCGGTCCATGACCAGGACCCATCCCTCATTTTGCGGTCAAAGGTCACCGCGATAAATTTGGCTGCGGGATTCACGTCATTTGCAAACGCTTCTGGAACAGTTTTGATGATTGCCGGCGCGCCGGATTCAGCGGAGGCTCCACCGCTGGTTTCTGCAGCAGTGGCAAGGGCTGCTTTATTAATCTGCTGGGCCCGCTTCAGCAGGTCATCCGGGATGGGCGTGGGCTTGCCGCTGGCATCTTTGGTGGCAAACAGAATGATATACCAAGGCGCCGATTCGCCTCGTTCGTTTTTAAAATTCCTGTGAGAGGGACTGTTGACGCCAATCCAATAGACCTTGCCCGGCTGTAGTTTGACATTGCGCTGACAGGTTTTCATATCCGGCAGATAACTCGGCGCCCCCACCGCTTCAGGATAGGTCTCGCCGCCGCCGGTCCACGACCAGCTTCCATCCATCATCTTCTGATTGAATGTCACCGTGATGGCCGCAGTCTCGGGGTCCACATCCCTGGCAAATGCCTCGGGTGTTGTCTTGACAATCGCTGGCGGGCCGGACACCTCAGGCTCTACGGAATTGGGTTCGGCTGCCGCGGCCATATCCTGCGACCCGGTCACCGCAATGAGGACCGCCGCCGTCACAGCCAGCAGCATCAGACCCCATATTTTTTTACTGGAACGATTGAATGCGATCATTTCTATTCTCCTTCGCACAAAAGATTTATTCTCCATAATCCCGCTCAGACCAATCCCGAGCGGACGATTGGACATCGTTTCCATCAAATGCAGCAGTGTCTTCCCGTAATCCCGGATATTGCACTGATCCATCGCCGACAGAACATCGGCATCGCAGGCCAGTTCACGGTCACGGTGCATCTGTTTAGCAGCCACCCACACCAGCGGATTAAACCAGTGCAGAACCTCCACCGCCGCCATCGCCCAGCCGATCATGATATCAAGCCGTTTCAGATGC
>JBDKVE010000345.1:0-4055 GCA_039679345.1 Anaerohalosphaeraceae bacterium | reverse complement strand
AACGGATAAAATGTCGGAGTTGATATGGAACAACAATTATAGTGCATTAATAAATGATATCGCCAACAGTCGAACGCCGGAAGAACGGGAGCAGAAGATTAGCGAGCATCAGGCAGAATTAGACAATTATAAAGCTTCGGGAATCAATGTCGCTAATGATATCCAGTATCTAAGAGATAATCAAGGAATGGAAACCGTCAGCTTATTTAATAAAGTAGCGTCGCTGATAAGCAGTTACTCATATGGAGGAGTAGAGGCCCAGTCTATTTTATCTCCGAGCAATACTGCGTTTGACAACGTAGAGTATGCTGCGGATGGAACCGTTACGGAAACAAACCCTGACGGAGTATCAAGTGATGAGGCAATACAACAGAGTGAAGATCGAATTAAGGTGCTTAACGGTATCTGGCAAGAATTTAGTGATTTTTTCAGCAATCCTATTGTGGAAAACCTGCCGTTAATTTTAGGTGGCACGGTTGTTTCTACAGGGCTAGAGCTTCAAAATTCAGCAAATCCATTTGGACTTTCAAAGGGGGCGGGTAAAGCTGGGGATGCAAATGATACACAAGACACTAAGTCAGGCAATGATCCATTGAAATTCAAGTTTGGATATTTTCAATCCGATGGGGCACCGGTTTTCTACGCCACTAAAGATGTTGTCGTTCAGGGGTCGAGTAATGCTGAGGATAGAAATACAACCCCGAATAATGATATAATTAATAATGGTCAGGCAAAAGTTGAGAATTTGACTTTCATAAACCTAGGTGATGGAGTTTATGTAGCGGATAAAAATGGAATAAGTACTGACGTTTCTTTAAAGCAAGCAGTGAAACTTGGAATCGCCCAAGGTATATTACCGAATCCAGCTACAATGGAAAGCGATTATAGATTTATTGAAGGCGGATTTAGTATACCTTTATTGAAGTTTGCTGGAATCGCTGGTGGGTTTATGATGGATAAGATGGGCAATGTATACGCAATGGTTGATGCCAGTGTTGGATATGGTTTAGGGCTTCCAATTCCTGTAGCAGGTAGTGTAGGCCAAGGTTATTTTGGCAATGCGGATAAAAGCGATAAGGGAAAATATAGGGAAGCTTTGGAAGGATATTCGGTTGGGACTACAACTGGGGCAGGAATACAAGGCAATGCGTCTGTTGGTACTAGCGGTGTAATATCGGGTGAGGTTTCAGTAACACCTGGTATTGGCAAAACAGTCGGGGGTAGATATGCTTGGTATTTGTTCAATATCTATGACTAGAAGTTAGGAGTTGATCAAAGAGTGCATATTGGATGTAGAAACGTACTTGGTGGGATAATTTTATTCATCTTTCTTAGTGGATTTATAATTCCGTTACTTTACCGAGTTGTTAATCCTTCAGACATAGAAAGAAGAGAGCAAAATTTACGTGCAGAATTTCAAGCTGTTACACATCCAGAAGGCGCAAAACAGATAAAGTTTAGTATTAATAGTAAAATAGTTCATCGATGGATTAGTGCTGAGTATGAATATGACAATATGAGTGATTCAGAAGTAGAACAATATTACTATCAAGAACTGGTCCGACAAGGGTGGATTAAGCAACCGGTGAGCGAAGTATCCTATAAGCGTTTTCACACATCGACCTATAGGAAAGGGGACTATGAGATATCTTTAAGTCCCTATAAAGATTCGTGGTCAATTGGCCTGTATTACAGAGATTTTTTCGATAGGTGGGGACTGTAAGAGAGTGACGGCTTTTGAGGATGGGATACGATCAAGGGGAACAAATTTTTCTCACTGCAAAACTCCGCCAAACTTACCGCAAAATGGCGGAAGCGGGTAGCTGTATCTCAAAAGCCCATGTGCCACATAGCTTCCTGACGAATATAGGGCACGGCAACTGACCGCAGAATTCAGGATCCTGCAGTCAGTCACCCGCAATGCCCCTAGCGAAGCGTCAGTACCGTCCAGTGTGTCAGTGACGCAACTGTCACAACTGTCGCTCCTTTCGGGCAACAACACAAATGGTCTACACAGTGGCAGCATCTTTCGCGGATGCTGCCACTGCCGTCACCCGGCTTTCTTCTCCGGCAAATTCGGCATCACATAAGTGGTCCGGTGCTTCGACTAGACGGCGCATGACGCAGCACTTGCTCCTTGGTCTTGCCCTCGGCGATCTTCCGGTGGTGTAAATCGTGAACAACGACTACTACCTTTTGCGACAATTCATCAAATAAAAATGACAGCATCTTTTGCGATGTTGTCATTTTTATATTAAACAGAGTTTTCGATAACATTTTACATTAAAAACAATTAAAACAGAGGAGGAAAACAATGGTGCAATTTCCAGACATTCAACAACCGGTATACCCCTTTACCACCAAGCTCAAGGATCCCTCGCTGCAATCAGAAATGGAGAACGGGTTGGTGATTTCGCGGGCCAGGTTTACCCGGGCGCCGCAGACCTTTACTTTGAAGTGGACGGCTCTGCCGGCCGCCGATTATGTGGTCTTGCGGAATTTTTACTGCAATACGGTTTATGGCGGCAGCTTGGCGTTCAATTGGTATTATCCAACCGTGGCCAATGATCCGTATTCCGGCAAACTATTTTCTGTCCGCTTTACGGGGGGAGACATTAGTTTCGAGTTAGCGGCACCGGGCTACTATTCCGGTACACTAAACATCCAGGAGGTGTAATATGCTTAATTTATCAGTGGCGGGCATGCTGGAAAAAAGCCAGCTTTCCAGTGACGGTGTATGGCTTTTGCTGGTGGAAATCGCCATTCCGCATTCGGATGAGCCGTTGCGGCTGGTGCGCAATAACGAGAACGTTATCTGGAACGGCCATACCTGGAATGCTTTCAACCTTAAGCTCGGAGAAGTTACGGAGGACAACAAAGGCAGGCCGCAGTCTATACCGTTGCAGATTTCCAATCTTACGCAGACGGTTCAGGCCTACGTAGAACAATACAGCGGTTTGACCGATGTGACAATCATCCTGCGGGTAGTTCATTCTCAGCATCTTGACAACTCCGCTCCCGAGTTGGAAGAGATCTTTACTGTGGAGTCCACAACCTGTGACAGCAAATGGATTACCTTTTACCTTGGCTGTGAATTGTCCATTAAGCGGCGCTTTCCTCCCCGGCGGGTGCTGAAGCACTTTTGCGCCTGGCGCGATCAGTACCAGGGCATTGAGTGCGGCTATAACGGCCCCCTGACGGAGTGCGACGGTACGCTGAAAGCCTGCCGCTTGCGGGGCAATGCGGCCCGTTATGGCGGCGAACCCAGTATTCCGGAAGGTGGGCTGTATGATTAATGAGTACAACATTTAGCGACTTAATCGGGATTCCTTTTGTCGACGGCGGGCGCGACCCTGCCAGGGGGCTTGATTGCTGGGGACTGTCTACGGAAGTATTCCGGCGTTACGGCTTGGAATTGCCCGATTATACAATTTCCTGTGAAGCGGCCAGTATGATCAACCGTGAAGTCAATAAGCAACGACAATTTTGGCGCAGGTGCGAAGGAGCAATCCCCGTTCCCGCGCTGGTTGTAATCCGGTTTACCGTGTATTGCGACCATACCGGGGTCTACATCGGCCAGGGAAGATTTATTCACACCCGTAAGGGAGTGGGTGTCAATATCGACCGGGTTGACAGCCCTGCCTGGGCAAAGCGTATTGAAGGATTCTATGTACCGGAGGTGATGGCATGCTCACAATAACCGTATTGAAAAACCCGTTTAACCACAGTGAAAAAGAGAATTACGCCTGTGAATACAGTCCCGGCAAATCGGTCTATGAGTATATCCAGCCTTATATCATGGGGCTGGATGAGTATATTGTCAGCGTTAACGGCAATGTCGTAGAAAATGCCAAAGAACAGCTGGCCGGCAGTGACGATTGGCTGGCAGTCTGTCCGGTTGTCGGCAAAAGTGGCTCGGACTGGTTTCGGTCTGCTTTTACGATTGCTTTGGGAACTTGGACAGGTAACGGATTCGCAAAGTATTTAGGCAAAATAAATGTTAAAGGTGTTTGGGGTGCCCTGGCAAAAGGCGTCGTTGGTATGATAGGCGGCAG
>JBDKVE010000344.1:0-6206 GCA_039679345.1 Anaerohalosphaeraceae bacterium | reverse complement strand
TTTTCGTGCTCCTTTTTCAATTCCTCAATTGAACCGAACGGCGTGGGCATGGCCCAGCCTACGAATCTATTTTCCATTTTCGATTTTCAATTTTCCATTGAATCCTTTGTCCTGCGGACAAGAATGGAGAATTGAGAAATCAATTTTCAAGTTATTGCGTTTCATGTTTTAATATATCATAATTTTTGAGCAAGGTCTTTGCGGTTTCACGCACGATATAAGTCTTTATTCGTCCTTTGCCTTGTTTTCTCGATCGGCAAGACATTTTACTAAAACCAAAAACACACAACACCCAATCCAGGTTATGCCAAAACTAATCGAAATGGACTGAGCAGAACATATCTGTTTTTCAAATGCCCAATACGCTCCACCGAAGCCGGATACTGTACACAAGCCAATTAGAGCAAGTACCATCTTCCAGGTTATCCTGTATTTCTGTTTCATCAGAAATCTCCTTGACAAGACCTTTCAGTTTTTAGCTCTGAATTAAAAAGCACACTCCACCTAAAGCAAATATTATCCCTAAAACAATCCAGTATTTTCGATATGGATCCTTTTTATTATAAAACCCGGCGAACAAAAATCCTAAACCCAGAATAAGAAATAATAGGCCTTTATAAAACATCGATATCGCCCTTTTTTAATTCCTTAATCGAACCGAACGGCGTGGGCATGGCCCAGCTTGCGAATCTATTTTCCATTTTCGATTTTCAATTTTCCATGGAAACAAATGTTCCGCGTGGGCAGAGTCCGCCCGACGAATCAAAAATGATGCCAATAATTGTTTATCGCTATCTGTGGGGCATGGTCTGGAAAATCGTGTCCATGAACTTCGCGGATCGCTTCGATAAACAACAGAATTGCATGTTTCTGCGATATATCTAATAAATGGAATCGCTCGCGAAAGTATTTCATATCCTCCACCGTGCTTCCAGATGCAATTAAGGGAGTATACTCTTCGATCAAAGTTTGCTCTCGCAGGATGGAATCGAATCTGTCCCAGTCCCGGGCAACAGGAAGCGTAAACAGGTTTATTAACATGCCGGGGATTGTGTCTGCACGGTCATAATTCTGAACAGCCACCTTCATATAGGCCAGCAAATAATAATAAAATGCATTCTTTGTCATAAAAAATAAACTCTGCCTGTGTTTGGGGACCAGAAAATCAACCGATATCCTGCTGTTTTCCATTCCTGCAAAGTCTTCCAATGCCTCAAACTTCAAATCTCCGGCATGTAAGGCGATGTTATCTCGGTCTGGTCGAGAATAATCCTTAAAAGCAGAAAATATGGTTTCGATTAAATCTTTCATGGTATCTTTCGAGCTTTTTAGACTCTTCTTTTTCTAGCGTGGGCACGGCCCGGCCTACGAATCTAATTTTCCATTTTCGATTTTCAATTTTCCATTGAAACAAAGGACCACACAGGCAGAACCCGTTTTAGCGAGTTATTTCTTTGCTCCATAATTTCTTAAATTTAATGTATCAGAATAGAATCCACCAATAGAATTTCTTGATGTTGCCCTGTACTTTGGATAGTAAACCCAAAATTGGTTTTGAACATTTGAATCTTGTGCTAGAATAAGATTCAAAATTTGCCCATCATATACAATTTCGCATTTTGTTTTATTGCAACTCGCTGGTCGTTCTAACGCCAGTGATTTTATTTGTTTTAAGTTGACCACAACATCTTCTTTTTCTGTAACTTCTATACCATTAAGCCTGACAATAGTCTGTTCCACATTTACTTGACTTAACAAATATCGTATTTCGGTTCTTGCTTTGTACTTTATTGTGATGGAGAGGACTGTGTACTGAACAAAAAACAGGACCGTAAATAGTGCAAATAATTGGGCTTTCTTTTTCCTGATAGGATCTGATTTGATTTTATTAATCCTAAATATGTTTATTATTTGCGAAAAGAGAAGAATTACAAAAACAAAATATCCTATAAAATAGAAACGATCCAATATGCCAGCACTAAACAATGTCAACAGTAGAGTTAATACTGCGAAACCAGCCAAAAGCTTAAAACCCTGTTTTATAATAATTGGATTCATTTGACCTTCCCAGACCCTATGTGTCACCGGCAGATTCAAGAAAACCACTGCGCCTCATTGGCATATTACCCACTTTACCGACAGCGAATGAGGCTGTCAATGGCGTTTTTTTTTCGCGTGCCACCGCAGCGTGGGTACAGATATCTCTGCAGGACGGCGTGGGCACGGCCCACCCTACAATCGCAAAGACCGGCCATTCCAAATTTTTTACGAATCCAATTTTCGATTTTCATTTTCCATTGAAACAAATTTTTCGCGTGGGCGTGGCCCACTCTGCAATTAATGCGATTTTTGGTTTTTTTATTTTCGGATATAGCGGTAGTTGAAGCGGCGTTCGGGGGCGCTATCGCCGCTGCGGGCGAATTCGAGGATGTCGCCGGGTTTTTGGATGTTGTCGGCCCAGTGGAACTGGAAAGTGAATTTGTGGCCGAACAGGCCAATCTGGTCTTTGGGCAGGCGGAGTTCCATTTCATTGCCGCTGACGGAATAGCTTACGGTTGTCTTATCCTGCCAGAGCCCGTCAGGCCGGGCGGATTGCAGGGTAGTTGAGGCGGCATCGACGACTTTGCCGTTGAGGCGATAGTCATAACCTTCCCAGCCCGTGTCGGGATTTTCGTCGCTGTCGATCAAGAGCAGCATCCAGTTGGGGTCGGTATGGGGGGTGATGGGTTTTTCACAGCGGGCATAGAAATAGAGGTTCTGGGCATCGGAGGCGACTTTGAGGCACAGGAAGTTGTTGCGGCCGGTGGTGTTGATATAGGGGCCGGCATCGCCGAAGCCTTTTTCATTGCGGGTCATGCAATCCAGGCGGCTGTCGGCATAGTCAGGGGTAACAGCCTGCCAGTCGTCGAAGCGGCCGTCGATGGCGATGGTCGTTTCGGGGCCGGCAACGGGGGCGGGACGGACGCCCTTGTATTTGCGGATGAAGCCGATCATCTGGTAGTAGTAATTATCGGTATGGCCGCCTTCCATGGGCTCGATGTCGCGGCTGTATTCCTGATTGTACTGGTCCACGAAGAAGGTGTCGCCGGGTTGAACCGGCTTACCCAGCATGTGTCCAGCGCCGTCGTTTGGATTTTTGATGAACCGCTGGGCTACCCATTCATTCCAGCCGGTGATGAAGGCAAATTCGGGCGCGACTTCCAGGGCCCGCTGAATCTGCTGGGAGAAATACGGGCCTTTGTCGGTGAATTTGGTCAGGCCGTAGCGGTTGGCTGGCGGCTGTTTATTGTTGAAATGGCTGCGGCCGATGTTGGATACCGGGTGCTGGGCAACCGCGACGGATAATTCTTCGGGCTTGTCTTTGGATTCGGTCCAGCCGTACTGCTGGGGCCAATTTTCGACCCAGTTCCAGGTGTCTTTGCCGGCAGTCCATGCCCAGCAGTGACGCAGGGTGAAGAAATCTCGCACGGCAGGAGACAGCTTGGGGAAATCGGCCTCATCACCGAGCATGAGCGGCTTGCCTTTCCACTGGAACCACAATTCGGGGTAGAGGTTTTTGGAATAGAATTCCTCGTAGAGTTTTTCGATGGTCTGTTTGCTGGCGCTGTGGGTGACAAAGCAGATTTGCGGCGTCGGCTCGCCCTGCTGACGAATCCACGTGTAGAGTTTGCATAATTTCAGATAGGTTTCGTGGTAGGTGAAGGCGTTGGTCACGTCGAAGATCAGGACATCGACGCCGGCCTGGGAAAGCTGGCGGGCGTGGGTGATGATGGCGTAATCGCTGTCGGAGGTGTAATAGCCCAGCTCGGGTTTGCCCCAGAAATGAAACTGGCCGGGGGCGCCGTATTGGGGGGCGTCGGGGTTGGCCTTGAGTAATTCGGTGATGTCCCAGGGGCCGTAGCTGCCGTGGTTGCCCAGCCAGAGGAAATAGAAGATGCCGACGGTGCGGTTTTCTTTGGGGTCGCCGCATTCGGCGTGGTCGGGGAGTTTGCGCCCGAGGGCATCGACGGCCGGCCAGGTATCGGCGTAATAATCCATTTTGGGCAGATCGCCAAAGAGGGTGGTAGCTGATGCCATCATGAAAACCGTCAAAACAACCATTTTTTGAATCATCGTCAGGCCTTTCGTAAACAGACTATACCAAGGACGTGTCGGCGGCATTCAAGGTAACAGCAGATTGCGGCGGGGCAAAAAAAATCCCCCCGGACGGGGCACCATCCGGGGGGCGACAACAATGTATTTACCTCTCTGCCTGTACTGCTGTTATTCGGTCAGCAGCCATTGGCCTGAGCACAGACTGAAATCGGCCAGATCGACCCGACCGCTGCGGGTGGTGTTTTCTTCCAGCAGGAGATCGGCTTCCAGCCAGACATCGGCCATGCGGCGGAGGTCGTCGATTTCGACGAGGCCGTCGTTGTCAAAGTCGCACAGCAGGCCGACGGATGACGGGGACATGCTGGCCTGCGGAGTTCCGCCGTAGCCGCCGACATTGATGCGTTTGCCGTGCGGCCAGAGCTCGGCGGTCCAGTTCAGGGTCGGGTCACCCGCATCGATACAGACGCTGGTGGAGGCATCCGTCACCCAGGCATTGAGTGATGGACTCCATCGTCCGGCCTTGGACAGGAGGTGGAAGTCCGTTCCCGGGTTGGCAAAGAGCGGATCTTTATCAAAGTTGGAGCGGTCATAATTCAGGGTGCATCCGACGTCCTCCACACAGCTCGCCAGGCCATCCATGACATCGCTGTATTTGATGGTCATGACGGAGGCGTAGGATGTGCTGCTTTCGGTGTACCGCAGATAGACGTTGGGGCCGGCAGGTGCGGTGTTGTTCCAGAAGATGCAGCTATTGAACAGGGCCTCGTCCGTATAAGCACACTGGACGGCACCGCCTTCGATGGCGGCACTGTTGCCATAGAAGGTGCAGTTATTGACCCTGACCGGGGCGCCCCACAGTTTCAGTCCGCCGCCTTTGGAGGTCCTGCCGGATGCGGAATTATTGAAAATACGGCAGTGAGTCAGCGAGGTCTTGCCGGAGTTGGCGACAAATACGCCGCCGCCGGAATCAGCGGTATTGAGATAGATATCGCAATCGTTAACCTTGGCATTGGAGCCTACCTGAATGGCAATGCCGCCGCCGGCGGAGACCGCGGTATTGGTGTACAGCTTGCAGGCATCTATCGAGACATTGGATGTGTTGGTCAGATAGAGGCCGCCGCCGTGGTAATTGGTGGCACGGTTTCTGTAGAGATGGCAATTGAGCAGATCGACATTGGCATTGGACGCATAGAGGCCGCCGCCAAACTCGGCAATGTTATAAGCAATGATGCAATTGGCGATGGTCGGGTTGCTGTTTTCGGCGAAGATGCCGCCGCCGGCCACGGTAGGCAAACTATAAATGTCGATCTCCGTCCCGCCGCCGTTACGGATATTGAATCCGGACAGGATGCACTGGCTGGTTTCGCCGGAGGCAAAGGTGACGACGGAGCCGACGCCCTTGGCATCAATGCGGGTATTGTTTACGGTGGTCCAGTTCAGCGGGTTGGTGCTTTCGACGGTAATATTCTTGCCGAGGAGGTCGATATTTTCGTTATAGGTTCCAACGCGTACAATCACCGTATCGTCATGGAAGGCGGCATTGATGGCTTCCTGAATCATGTCGAAGGGATGGTCGCTGCTGCCGTCTTCGAGCGGGTCGCTGAGGCCGGGGTTGTCCGGGCCGGGATCGGATGGGGCATCATCATCCACGTAGAATGTCAGCGGCAGAGAGCATTTTCCTTTCAGTGTGAATGTATAGGGATTTTCGCCCGGGTCGGAACTGGCGATTTGAACCGTCGCCAGATAACTCCGAACGGCGGCAGGCGTAAAGCGGATGGTGAAGGTTTCGCTTTCCATGGAGCCAATCGGAGTGGCAGGCTGGGCGGTGACGACAAAGTTGGCCGCATCGGCACCGATAACCTGGACGCGAGGCGAACCGGTCAGATTCAGATTGACGCCGCCGAGGTTGTCCAGGGCAAATTCCACATCACGGTAGAACCCGAGATTAACCCGGTCGAAACCAAAGCCTCCGCCGGAGGGAATATTGACAGCATCCTGACGGACATGGATATCGGCGGGAATTCCGCTTCCGTCAATCGTAAATACGGCATCGCTGACATCGGTATAGGCTGCATCGGCGGTGCTGGTCACACGCACCAGGCATTGTGTCG
>JBDKVE010000343.1:0-2879 GCA_039679345.1 Anaerohalosphaeraceae bacterium | reverse complement strand
ATAGTTGGTTGCATACCGCCGCTGCGTGCCGGCGACGACGCACAGTTTCTTCTGTTTGGCGATTTCGCCGACTTCCATGATTTTGCGGGCGCCCGGGGCGTCCACGGCCACCGGTTTTTCCATAAAGACATGCTTGCCTGCGTTAATGGCGGCTTCAAACTGGTTGGGACGGAAAGCGGGAGGAGTAACCAGTAAAACCACATCGGCGATGGATTCCATCACCTTTTTATATCCGGCGGGACCGTCAAAGCAGATATCCGGCGACAGGCCATGCTCTTCGGCGGTTTTCAGGGCACGATCCTTGAAGTGGTCGGCCAGGGCCACGATTTCGACCGGGATGTTCAGGTATTTGGCCGCATTGATGCAGTCATTCAGGGCGCCGTTGCCGCGCCCACCGCAACCCACGAGGGCCAGGCGGATTTTTTCAGGACCGGCCGCATACAATGCTCCAGCCTGAGAGAGCACGGTGGCTGCCGATACGGCAGCGGTGCTTTTCAAAAAGTCACGTCGAGAGAAGCTCAACTGTTTCATAATGCCTCCAATAGATGATTAAGATTCCTTGTTTATCTTACCGGGTGCTGACGCTTCAATCCCCGGCCTTTCATTCAGTTTTTTTTGATTTATTTCAGCGGTTCGAGATAAATATTCTTGAACTCAATCGGTGAGCCTTCGCTTTGCAGGCAGATGCTGCCGGCGGTTTTGCTGGTCTTGCTTACTTCATTCTGCAGAAAACCATTGACAAACAGCTTGATGGAATTATTTTTGCAGAAAATATCATAGGTGTTCCATTCGCCTGCGGCATTTTCCGAACTATCCATGAGTTTGGGAACACGTTTGACGGTTTCATTCTTGTCGGTGGCTGCAGTTGCGTTAATCTTGAATACCGACAGCCCCTCACCGATCAGATAGATGTCGCCGGCATTGCCGTTCATTAACTGGGCTTCAATGGAGTTGGGCCATACGGTGTCCGGCCCGGTCGTGTGCAGCAGTACACCGCTGTTGGTTGGAGTCTGGACCCATCGCCATTCCAGATGCAGGTGGTAATTGCTGTATTCCTGTTCCGTGCGAATATAACCATTTGGTTTGCCTTCGCAGTGGATGATGCCATCCTTGACCGACCAGATGCCTGTTGTATTGGCAGGATACGCCGCCCAGCCTGTGAGGTCTTTGCCTGAAAAGACGCGTTGTTTTTGGCCGCAGCCGCTGATTGCTAAAACCATAACAACCACCGCCAATGACAATTTGGAAATTACTTTCTTATTCATGAATACATCCTCCAATTTAGGCTTCAAAATCATCGCACCAGCGGTACGCCGCCAGCAGGGCTTGTTCACCTTCCTTGCCGCCTTTGCTGAGTCCGTGTTCCATGCACAGAACCCCCTGGTAGCCTTTTTTGTAAATATGAGCAAAGATATTCCGGTAGTTGATTTCGCCCGTCGTGGGTTCTTTGCGGCCTGGATTATCGCCAATATGGAAAGCTCCGATTTCACTCCAGGACCGGTCAATATTCGGGATGATGTTGCCTTCGGTAATCTGCTGGTGATACATATCATTGACAATCTTGCAGCAGGGGCTGTTGACCCCCCGGCAGATTTCGTATGCCTGCGGCATTTTGGTCAAAAACAATCCCGAATGATCGTATGGATTCAGGGGTTCAAGGACCAGCACCATGTTGGCCGGTTCGCAAATCTCCATGCAGTACCGCAGGTTGTCGATCACATTGGCCGTCTGATAGCCCCATTCCATACTCAGGTCGTACCGTCCCGGAACAAGCAGGGCTGTCTTGGCATTGCAGCGTTTGGCGCATTCGACGCCTTTTTTCATCAGGTCGGTGAGCATATCTTTGACAGAGCCGCTCTTATACACCATCGAAGCCTTGCCAAAATCGGCATACAGAACAAATGGCCCGAGGTCCATCTTTAAATCCGCCAGTGTTTTAGCGATTTTTTCCTGCTCGTCAGGAGATTTACCCATCATGCCATTTTCGAAAATCGCCCGAAATCCCTGATCATGACAGAATTTGATGTTGTCAATCGGATCATTGCCGGCATGATCTTGAAACATCCCCGGTGATGGAGCATATTTAAGTTTGAAAGGTTTGATTTCAGTGGAGGAAGATTCCTGGGCGATGGCTGATGCCGCCAGAGGTAAAGAGGTGAGTCCCGCGGTAGCCAGCGTTGTGGCCACAAAGTCTCTTCGATTCATAAGTTCTTCTCCAGAAATGGTTTATAAGCCTATTTTCGACGTCTTAATGGCTTGCCTTTGCGGACAATCCGCATTTATTTCCGACAGACAAAGCCTTCTTTACAAAGATGACTCATGATTACTGGAAGTTACATTTATTTTATACAGCGATAGACAAATGCTGCCGGCAGATTTCGCCAGATAATCCTGCCGATATGAACCCGAGAAAAAGTCTCCCGCAATTTTTTGCGGAACCGCTGACCCGAGGGCAATAGCAGACCTTGCAGATATGCAAAAGTGGCAAATCGTCCTCCGGGACGAAGGGATTCCAGGGCCGCATTGAGCAATTTATCCTGAAGCTCCGGCGGAAAAGAAGCCCATGGCAGGCCGGATACGATACAGTCCGCCTCCGATTGGTGATAATCAGTGAGGATTTTGCGGGTATTTTCCGCCGAATCCGCAAGGATTGTCGCTTGCGGCAATTCCTGTTTGAGAATTTCAACGAGTTTGGAATTGGCTTCGATTCCCACAAAAAAAGCCGAGTCCTGCTTTTGCCGGAGGATTTCCCGCGTAAAAGAGCCTGTTCCGGGTCCAAATTCCACGATAGTCCGAGCCTTTTTAACCCCGGCCTGACGCACAATCTCGGCCGTCAGTTAAGGGGAGCGGGGAGAAATCCCCCCGATTTGTCGTGGATT
>JBDKVE010000342.1:0-2506 GCA_039679345.1 Anaerohalosphaeraceae bacterium | reverse complement strand
TCGATGCGATTTTTGAGAAAATTGCCGTGATGCCGGATAGTCCTGAGCGAACCGCCCTGTATCAGGAGGCTCAGCGGCTTATCAACGAGGATTTGCCTTGTGCATTTACTTTGCATCGGGCCAGCTTTATTATGTGTCATGACTGGATTGACAATGTCAAGCCGAACTCTTATAAAAATGAGATGTCCGGGTGGGGCATGACCAAATATTACCGGATTGACCCGGCTAAACGCGATGCGTATAAAGAGAAATATCGCTGAGATGAGACAGACGAAACTAAATTGTTTACTGCTGTGCTGTGTCTTGGCGGCTGTTTCCGGATGCGAGAATAAGAAAGCAGCCGAGGCCGATGAAATGGTCCTTTGCCGGCCGCTGATCAGCAAGGTGCAGACGCTGGACCCGAGCAATTCCAGAGATATCTATTCGGCAACCGTCATTTACCAGATATGTGAACCCCTTTATGTTTTCCACTACCTCAAACGACCTTATGAAATTGTTCCCTTGATTGCCGAGGCGATGCCGGAAATCAGTCCGGATGGCAGGGTATATACGATTCGGATTAAAAAAGGTGTGCGGTTTCAGGATGATCCGTGTTTTCCGGACGGCAAGGGCAGAGACTTAAAAGCGTCGGATTTTGTATATGCCCTCAAGCGGATTGCCAATATTCGATATGCCTGTCAGAACTGGAGTCTTTTTGATGACCGGATTGTCGGTCTCAATGAGTTCCGGGACTATACCAAGCAATTTAAAAAAGAGCTGGATGTGGATTATTCCAAAGAGGTCGAAGGGCTGAAAGCTTTGGATGATTGTACCCTGCAAATTACACTGACCCGGCCGTGGCCGCAGATTCTGGATGTGGGATTTACCGATGGCTGTACATCTCCGGTTGCCAAGGAGGCGGTGGATTATTACGGGCAGGATATCATTGTTCATCCGGTGGGAACGGGGCCGTTTAAGCTGGTGACCTGGCAGCGGAGTTCCTATATCGAGCTGGTACGAAATGAAAACTGGCGTGGGGAGATGTATCCTTCGGAAGGGGGGCCGGGCGATGAGGAAAAAGGCCTTCTGGCCGATGCGGGCAAGCCGGTGCCGTTTGCCGACCGGGTGATTTTCCGGATTATCGAGGAAGATCAGCCCAACTGGCTGCTGTTTATGCGAGGCAAACTGGATGTCGTGGGGATCCCCAAAGACAATTTTGAAAAAGCCGTCTCCATGGGGCAGCGGGATTTGACTGAGGCGATGAAAGCCCGCAAGATCAATCTGGAGATATTTAATGATCCATCGACGTTCTGGATTGGTTTTAATATGAAAGACCCGGTCCTGGGGCCGAATCTTCCGCTTCGCAAAGCAATCAGCCGGGCACTGGATCGGCAGAAGATGATTGATGTTCTATTTAACGGCCGATTTCAGATTGCCCACAGTTTGGTCGGGCCGGGGATGAATTCATACGATCCGGATGTTGCCCAATATGGCTATGCCAAATATGACCTTGAAGAATCCCAACAGCTTTTGAAAGACGCCGTTGCGATTTATGGCAAGCCTCTTCCCAAACTGACGCTGGCTATTCCGGGAACGGATACCTTTTTCCGGCAGCAGGGGCAACTGATCAAGCGGATGTTCGACCAGGCGGGAATCGGGCTGGACGTAGAGTATATGGATTTCCCCACCTATCAGGAAAAACAGAACAAAGGACTGTGCCAGATGTTTATCAGCGGTGTATCGGCGGGGTGTCCGGATGCGATTGATCTGCTGGATATGTTTACGGTGAAGAATTTCGCTCCCGGCAGCAATAAATTTTTCTATTCCAATCCGAAATTTGAAGACTTATTCGCCAAAGTCGAAGTCATGCAGGACAGTCCGGAACGAACGGAGCTTTATCGGAAATTAGAACGGATGATTCTGGAGGATTATCCCGCGGCGTTTTTGACCCATCGGATGATGTTCCAGGTGTCCCATCACTGGTATAAAAATTACAAGCCCGTGGTTTTCGGGTATGGATTTCTTAAATATCACCGGGTGGATATCGAAGAGCGACGGCAGTATTCAGAATTTGTGAAACAACTTGAAAAGGAGGGCAAATGACCGCCTTTATTATACGCAGGCTGCTTTATATGATACCGATTGTCTTCGGCGTGCTGCTGGTGACGTTTACGCTGTTTACGCTGATCGGAGGGGATATTTCCCAGCAGATTGCCGGTAAAAATGCCGATGCCGAAACGATTGCCGAGATTCGGCATGAATACGGTCTGGATAAGCCGTTGTTCTGGTCCTGGGACAGCCAGTTTATCGATCATTTCAAGAAGGCTTTGACATTTGATTTCGGACGGGCGATGGACCGGGAACGCATCAGTGCCAAAATTCTCCGGGGGATCGGGCCATCGCTGATGCTGACGACGCCGATGTTTATCGGTGAAATCATTGCCGCGGTCAGCCTGGCGCTGATTATTGCCTACGTACGCGGGACGATATGGGATATTACCGCGGTGATCATTTGTGTGGCCGGGAT
>JBDKVE010000341.1:0-3970 GCA_039679345.1 Anaerohalosphaeraceae bacterium | reverse complement strand
CACAGAGATTGTTATCAAAGCCGACATGATTGATCTTGGCACCCTTGGCAACAATGCTGTAGGCGGCCTGAAGATCGAATCCTGGAACGCCGCTCTGCTTGGCGAAGGCGCAAGTCAATTCACCGTGACGAACACCTGGGCTCCCTATTCGTTTAATTATACGATTCATCCTGATGCTCAGAGTGTCAAACTGGTGTTTACCAATGTCAACTATAACGGCCGTGGAACAGCCAGATTTGGCTTTGATAATGCTCAGATATGCTTTCCGAATGATATTACTCCGGCTTTATTCCCAATCCCTACCGTTGGTAACACAGGTGTTGCGCCGGCTTCAGATGTACTAAGCTGGACAAATCCGGCGCCGTTAAAAAATCCGAATGATATCATTCGATGTGATGTGTGGTTCAGGGAAAGCGCCACACCACTTGCCGATCCGAACCTGGTTCCCGACCAGCCCGGCGTGAAAAAGATTGTAACCAATGAGCCCATCAGCTCAGTGGATTTGTCATCGAAGGAAATTACGCTTTTGCAGGATCACTATTATTATTGGAAGGTGGATGTGATTGACCCCAATAATGGCGGCCCCATCGTCATTGATGGATTTACCTGGTCGTTTAAAACCGGTGACGCTCCGCCGGTGGCGGATGCCGGTGCCGACCAGTATGTCTGGCTGAGTATGGATGATGGGACTCCGGCCGATGGGAAAGTGACATTTACTCTGACCGGCGATTATACCGATGATCAGATAAGCCCTGTGACGACAACCTGGGCACTGGATGAACTTCTGACCCAGACCGATCCGGCAACGGTGGTATCCATTGCTGCTCCGAATGAAAAGACAACCGCTGTTACAATCGATAATACCGGCTGGTTCTTCTTTAACTTTACAGCGACGGATGCCGCAGGCTCCAGTGTTGATACCGTTAACGTGGGAGTCTATGTGGATGCCTGTGCGGCGGCTGTGGCTGACCCTGCAGATATTCCAACAGCCTATCCGAACGGGTATGGTGATCTCAATGGCGATTGTAAGATTGACATGAATGACTTTGCAATTATGGCGGCAACTTGGCTGGACTGTTTAAGCGCCAAGCTTGACTGTACCCCGTAATGAGTTGTTAATTGATTCTTCAGATAAAAAAAGAAAGGCCGGAGTGTGAATTCCGGCCTTTTTTGTTTAACGGTATACGAAACGATATCAATTGCCGGATTGCCATAACCAGTTTTCAAGCAGAATCATGGCGTCGGCGATATCAATCGTGGTTTCATCTGTTTTCTTGATATCCGCAATATGGGTTTCGGATGACATGAGCCATGCCTGCGCCAGGATGGCCCAATCGGACAAATCCACCATCCCATCCCGGGTAAAATCACACGCCATGGTGCCGGGGGAGGGCTGGGCCGAAGACCATCCGGCCGGATCGCTGCCGCAGAGGCCTGTATCCACGCGCCATAAGCTCGCTTGTGTTCCATCCGCATCAGCCGACCAGGGCAGGTTGTCAAAGTAGATGACTTCATCGATGGTCACCCACGGATTGGGCAGACCTGCGGCATCGGCCTGTTCCGGTTTTTGCAGGGTAACGCGTTCCCCGCCGTTGGAGAGGTCCCCGGAATAAGGCCCAACGATGGCCGAGGGGATGTTTCCATAGCTATTGATTAATTGGCTGATAGACGTTTCATCCGGGGCAAAGGGCACGACCAGCAGATGCCCTCGCGGCGGAACGGAAGCGGTTTGCGAGAAGGTGTAATCAATCCCGCCTTCCAGCCGCCAGCCGCTGTTGGTCGTTACATCCCATAACGAGACGGTTTGCTCGGTGGGATTGTACAATTCAATAAATTCCGATTGCCCATCCAGCGGGTGATACATCATTTCACTGATGACCACATGCGATAATGGACTCTGGTTTGCGGCGTCTCTGGAAAGAGGCATCTGCTGCCAGTAGGGGGCTCCATCCGGGAAACGTCCGAAGGAAATATCGTTTTCCTGACCTTCAAAGCGGACGCAATCGACAACCCGGTCCTCGGATGTGCCGGGCAGATAGGACAGATACACCTGTTCACCCGCCTTATCCAGTCCAAAGCCAGTGGAGATGGGATAATGGAAGCCGGTCACTTCATCAAATGTTTTCCAGCCTTTGGCGGCGATAATGGTCTGCGGAATCGGCCATTTCTTCAGGTTGTCCGCATTGTCGCTCAGATACCACTTTCCTGCCGTCAGAGTAAATGGCGACGTGACAGGGTTATAAATTTCTATCCAGTCGTTTGAGTCATACTCCGGCAGAGATGGATTGGAATAATCCGTATGGGCCATGATTTCGTTGAGCAGGATGGATTCAGGACATTCCGGATCGGTCTGGCCGGGTGAGCCGCTGCGATAGGTGCTGGCTCGCCAGTTGGCTCCATAGTCCTGTGAATCCGTCATGTCGGCCTGGCGTGGAACCAGCGAATGTCCGGCACCGGCGGCGGCAAGAGGCCAGCCGCGGCCATTGTTGTAAGTTAAGGACAGAACGGAGGCATTCCATCGTCCCACCAGGGCCACCTTCTCGCCCTCATTGCTCAATTTTCCGGTAAACTGACCGGCCACGGTGATGGCTGTTCCGTACCGTGAAGCAAAGGCCGCAGGATTGGCCGTGACCACGACATACTGGCCGGGAGCAAGGCTTTGCACGGTACCGTCTGCAAATGCAAAACTGATACCCTCACTGAATACCACGTGCGTCAGGTCCAGTGTCGTTGGCCCGGTATTGCACAATTCAATGAATTCATAATCACTGCCGCCGACCGGGGCGTACATAATTTCAGTAACCCGCAGGAAATCCCGCAGCGGTCGGTCCTGCAGCGTGGAGGTAATGGTAATCGTGTCGGAACCTGCAAGCTGACCTTTGAATCCATACGCATGAAAGACCAGATTGTTGACGCCCGGTTCCACGGGAACGGTTGCCGTCCAGATAAAGACTTTGCTGGTGCCATTTCCCTGACTGGCCCACTGCAATTCCAGAGGTGAATCCACGCCTTCCAGATAGATGTCCCGGACGTCCATCCAGGCCTTTCCGGAAACCTGGGCATAATCACTATCCACCGTAGCATCGGTTGAGGTGATTTCAAAGGCGTATTTCGGGGCGATGCGGCTGTTAAGCTCGTTCAGCAGGTACTGACTTCGTTGGTCGATAAAGGACAGGTACGAAGCAAAGTTCTGACCGGCCAGAAGCTGTCCGAAATGATTTGCCCAATACGACATATACGTCTGGTTGTAGGATGTATTCAGCAGATGGTACAAATGGCCATAGTAGAGTCTTTCATACCCGGCGTAGGCGATCATTTTATTCAGGTCACCGTTGGGAACAATCGAATTTTGATACGGGCTGTCCGGGTAATAGTCCAGGTCGTGCGGGAAGTACAATACACGCCCATCCGACGGCCGCACATAGAGCATCGCGTTATGGCCGGAACCGTTACTGCCATAATTGTCAATAGATCCGCTGGCCACGGCAATCGCAAAAGAATTCAGCCACTGGTCCACATCGATCCAGTTGGGCAGATTGGTGTAATAGGCCGACGACGTATCCCCGAATACACCGGCAAACTGCATCAGCCGGTCATAGGAATCCTGTGCCCGATTGTTCTTGCCCAGATAGGTCCAGCGATAGTTCTCTTTTTCCGTCCCCATACTAACTATGGGATTGTTCCAGACGACACCATCCGGCAGGGGAAGCTTGTAATCTTCCTCTCCCCCAATGGTGTATTGGGGGTAGTAAACAAACTCATATTCATATAGGTAGCCGCTGCTGCCGTCTTCAAATTGCGAGTCGAGATATTCGTCATTGAAGCGGGCAAGCTGCAGTTCAGCGGTGCTGGTGTGTTCGGCCCGAAGCGGCATGACCTTGATCAGGTCGCTGTATTTACTGACGACCGCGCCGGAATGATTCATCGCCTGGTTAATCAGGACTTCCCGCTGTCCGGAGCCGACGCCCTG
>JBDKVE010000340.1:0-7154 GCA_039679345.1 Anaerohalosphaeraceae bacterium | reverse complement strand
ATCTGACTAAGGGACTGTCGGGAGTCATTGGATTTTATGAATACGGACTTGGAAGGAGAGCAAAAGTTTATGCTTTAATTAAAGGACTGTCGATAGAACGGTACCGGCTGGCGAAGGGCAAGCTGCCGGAGACGCTGGATGAGCTGGTGCCGGGGTATCTGCCGGAGGTCTTTATAGACCCTTCCGATGGCAAGCCGCTGAAATATGAACAGAACAATCCCGGCTATCGGGTGTATACTGGCGATATTGAACTGAGCTGGAATCACTTCAGTGGGGTATATAAGATCAATGGGGAATTTCAGATGCGGCGGTGAATTTGGGGTTGGGGAGGAAATGGTTCAAGACGTGAGAAATTTCTTGACACCTTTGTAAAATTGGTGTAATTGAGGGAAAAATATCGAACAACTGTTTCAAATATGAACAGGCAACCAAAACACAGAGTGGCCGGGCTGATGCATGGGCCGGGTGTGCAATGAGTAAAGGGGAACGACGTGGACAAAAAAGCGATATCGTTTTTCGCGGTGGGGCTGGGGGTAGGGATTGTCATTTCGACGGCGCTGTTCAGCGTGTTTGTCCGGCAGATGAAAAATCGGGACAGCGGCAGTTCGGTGGTGTTGAAGCTATCGCACGGTCTTGAGCCGACCCACCCCGTGCATAAGGGGATGGTCAAGATGGCCGAGCGGATGCTGGAATTGTCCGGCAATACGGTCAAAATCGAAATCTATCCTTCCGGCCAGCTTGGGTCCGAGGCGGAAAATCTGAACCAGATTCAAAACGGCGGGCTGGATATGGCCAAGGTATCAGCGGCGCCGCTGGAGGGCTTTGTTCCTGAAATGACCGTGTTCAGTATTCCTTATGTCTTCCGGGACCATGACCACTTCTGGAAGGTGCTGGAAGGCCCGATTGGACAGAAGATGCTGCTGACGGGAGCATCCAAGGGGCTTCATGGGATATGCTATTACGACTCGGGAAGTCGGAATTTCTATACCGTGTCCAAGCCGATCCTGACGCCGGATGATTTGAAGGGGCAGAAGATTCGTGTCCAAAACAGCAAGACTGCCATTGAAATGATCAAGGTGCTGGGCGGTTCGCCGACGCCGCTGTCCTGGGGTGAGCTTTACACCTCGCTGCAGCAGAAGGCCGTCGATGGCGCCGAGAATAATCCGCCGAGCTTCTATACCAACCGGCATTATGAAGTCTGCAAGCATTTTTCGCTGACCGAGCATACCCGCATTCCGGATTTGCTGGTCATCAGCGAGGCAACCTGGATGAAGCTGTCGCCGCAGGTGCAGGTCTGGCTTAAACAGGCGGCGGAGGAATCGGTCCTTTATCAGCGGCAGCTCTGGAAGGAAGAGACGGACAAAGACCTTGCCGAGTGCGAAAAAATGGGCGTTACGATTTACAAACCCGATTTGAAGCCGTTCATCGAAAAAGCCAAGCCCATGTATCAGCAGTACGAAGGAACGGCCATCGGCAAGTTGATTCAGGAAATCGGAGCAGTGCAATGAATATTCTAAAACTGTTATTTGGTCTCCGTCATATCCTGGTTAAATTGCTGGAATGGTCAGCGATTATTATTATGGCGACCCTGGTTTTTGTGGTTTTATGGGGTGTATTTACCAGGTATTGCCTTGGCAATCAGGATGAACGGACCGATGAACTTGCGACAACCCTGATTATGTGGGCTTCGATGCTGGGAGCCAGTGTTGCCTACGCCGAAAAGGGGCACCTTGGCGTGGATTATTTTGTCGGCAAGCTGGACCCGGCCGCTCAGCGAATTAACGAAATCGCGGTGCATCTGATTGTCGCCCTGTTTGCAGCGGTGGTGTTGATTTACGGGGGATACCTGCTGGCCAGCCGGACGTTTGCGGCCGAACAGATGCTGCAGGCCCTGAAAATCAAGGCCGGGTATAAATATATCGTGATTCCGTTCAGCGGGTGTTTCATGGTGCTGTTTGCGTTCGAACATATCCTGGAGTTGTTGACCGGTAAGAAAAATGGAGAGGCTGCCCAGTGATTGAAGAAATTGTTATTCTGGTCGTCAGTTTTGCAATCCTGCTGGTACTCAATGTGCCGATTGCGATTTGCATCGGGGTGTCTTCATTTTTGACGGTGCTGGCCATCGGCAACGTGGAAAGCTGTTATATTATCGCCCAGCGTATCGCGGGTGGAGTGGAAAGCTTTCCGCTTCTGGCGATTCCGTTTTTCATTATTGCCGGCAACCTGATGGGCGAAGGCGGCATGGCCCGGCGGCTGATTGATTTTGCCTCGGCCCTGGTGGGCTGGTGCAAGGGCGGCCTTGGGTATGTCAATGTGCTGACCTGCATGATGTTCGGTGCAATATCGGGTTCGGCGGCAGCGGCGGTGTCGTCGATTGGTGGATTTATGATTCCCGAGATGAACCGCCAGGGGTATGATAAGGCGTTTAATGTGGCCATTACTTCAACTGCGGCGACGACAGGGCTGTTGATTCCGCCGAGCAACGTGATGATTGTGTATGCGGTCGTGGCCGGCAGCGTATCGGTGGCGGATTTGTTCATGGCCGGCGTATTGCCCGGGATTTTGGCGGGGATTTGCCTGATGATTGCCAGCGGTATTATTTGCCGGCTGCGCGGTTATGGCGGGGCTCAATCCACCTCGATGGCACGTATCGGAAAAACATTTGTTCAGGCGATCCCAAGTTTATTACTGATTGTTATCGTGCTGGGATTCATTCTTGGCGGCGTTTGTTCCGCAACGGAGGCATCTGCGATTTCGGTGGCCTATTCGCTGTTTCTAGCGGTTGTTTTATATCGTGAAGTCAAGCCCAAAGATTTGCCGAAAATTATGCTGTCTTCGGCCAAGACGACGGCGGTGGTGATGCTGCTGGTGGGCTGCTCGACGGCGATGAGCTGGGTGATGGCCCGTGAGAATATTCCGCAGAATGTCAGTTCGGCGCTGCTGTCGCTGTCGGATAATAAAATCGTGATTCTGCTGATTATCAACCTTGTACTTCTGATCGTTGGCATGTTTATGGATATGACGCCGGCGGTGCTGATTTTCACCCCGATTTTTCTGCCGGTGGTGACGGCGATGGGTGTGGATCCGATTCACTTCGGCATTATCCTGATTGCCAACCTGTGTATCGGGCTGTGTACGCCGCCTGTGGGAACGTGCATGTTTATCGGCTGCGGCATCGGGAAGGTCAGCATTGCCCAGGCGCTGCCTTCCATGATACCGTTCTTTGTCGCATTGTTTGTTTCACTCATTGCGATTACCTATACTCCGTGGCTGTCGCTGTGGCTGCCGAGTGTGGTGCGGGCGATGGGACAATAGCATCAGGAATAGCCGGCGGCATACAAGACGAAAAAGATTGATTTATCGGCCTTATATGCTACAATGTTGTGTATTGAAGGCCGGATAATATGAGACAATATCCCAGAATGATGACATGGTTTATGGTGGTTTTGCTGCTTGGCGGGATGCTACTGGGCGGCCATATCGGCCCACTGACCGACAATTCTGAGAAAAGCACTGAGGCCGGCATTCGTGCCGCTGTGGTATCGGTTCCTCTGGTCATTTATGATCAATCCCATAGCCGGGTCCGTACGGGCGGGGATTTATCCTTGTCCGGCTGGTTTGGTTTGCCTGTTATCGGTTTGTATCGGATGCCGATTTTGGGGTATTTTTGTCGTACATTTTCACACTCCTCTAATTCCCTTGAATCCACCTTAATTTCTCTGGATTGTCGGCTCCAAATTTGAGCCTTCTCTGTACGTTGTGGGATGTGTCATACAATAACAGATATTTAACCTGAACATTGTACGGAGAAAGTCTATGAACCCTGCACAAATTGGACAGTTAATTAATGAAAATAAGATGGGGGATGCCTTAAAGATATTACTTGCCATCCCGGACAAAACGACCTGGATACAAAATGCACTGGCGGTGTGCTATATGCGTCAGGGTAATGCTGAAAAAGCGGTTTCTGTTTTACTGGATGCAGTTTATCAGAAAAATTCCGTCGTCATCAAGTCTGGCGTGGCGGATACGACGAAGCTGAATCTTGCTGCGGCGATGCTGCTGGCCGGACGTGTTGAGGGAGGCCTGAGTGTCCTTAATGAAGTCAATCACGACCTGCCGATGAAAAAACAATTGGAAAATGCAATCCAAATCTGGAAAAAACAACAGTCAATCGGGTCTAAGATTCTGATGGCGTTGGGCGTATATCCAACCCAAAAACCGGTTATATTGGATTTTCCGCCCGGTCAGATTGAAGTGGATCTGAAAACAGAGTATTTTACACGTTAAAAAAATCAAAAGATAAAAGATATAAGCGGCATTTCGGCATTCATCCTGAACCGTGTTCAGGGTGGTGCCGATTCGCCGTATTAAAGGGATAATCTATGTCTATTGTTTTAATTTGTATCGGTCTGGTACTGCTGTATTTTGGGGCTGAGTGGCTGGTGAAGGGGGCGTCATCGCTGGCGATTCGTATTGGGGTGCAGCCTCTGGTGATTGGATTGACGGTGGTTGCCTACGGCACCAGCGCGCCGGAGATGACGGTCAGTACGCAGGCGGCGATTAACAATTTGGGCGATATTGCGGTGACTAATATCGTGGGTTCCAATTCGTTCAATATTGCATTCATTCTGGGGGTTGCGGCTCTGATTTGTCCGATCAGCGTGAGCCGGCAGTTGATTCGCTGGGATGTGCCGGTGATGATTGCGGTTTCGCTTTTGTGTATTTTATTTCTTCAGGACCGGCATCTGTCACGATTGGAAGGTGCAATTCTTTTTGGCGGGGCCGTGCTTTATACCGTGTGGACGTTTTATCAGGCCAAACGCGAACCCAATCAGTCGCTTTCCGAGGAGGTTCCGGCGGAATTGAGTCACGGGCCAAAGCGGCTTGTGATGATTTGCGGTTTAGTGCTGGCAGGTCTTGTCTTTCTGGTGGTGGGGTCCAAGGCGCTGATTGCCGGGTCGATTCGTGTGGCTCATCATTTTGGCATCTCCGAGGCGGTGATTGGACTGACCATCATCAGTGCGGGGACCAGCCTGCCGGAGTTTGCGACGTCGGTGGTGGCGGCGGTTCGGCGACAGCCGGAGATTGCCATCGGCAATGTGGTCGGTTCGAATATTTTTAATATATTGGCAATTCTGGGGCTGTCCTCTCTGATTAAGCCGTATTCGTCGCCGGGATTGACGAATATGGACTTGCTGATGATGCTGAGTATGGCGGTGGTGTCGCTGCCGTTTATGTGGTCACGGTTCCGGCTGGATCGCTGGGAAGGGTGCGTCTATCTGCTGTGTTACGGGCTTTATCTGGCATACTTGTGGCCCAAGTAAATTGGCGTGAGCAACGAGAAAAAACTTGCGGAAAACCGCGGATAAATTATGCTTGACGGCCAGGATGTATAAACCGGTTCCTTTCATTGATTTATACCCAACGGGTATGATTATTCCGCGAGCAAAAGAAGCAAGTGATTAAAGCTGCTGTACTTAGCCGCGCCGAACCGGAAAATTTCAAGCAGGATCAGTATGTAAGGAAAATGGTATGAATGGTTTGTTTTGCATGAAATTATGGCGGGTTTTGGCGGTGGGTCTGTTTGTTTTGGCCGGGATTGCTTTGGGGGCGGAGCAGGCCTATCTGTTTACCTCGTTTCGTGACAATGGCGACGGGCTGCATCTGGCTTATAGCAGTGATGGGCTGCGATGGACGGACCTGGATGAGGTGTTTGTGGTGCCGGAGGTGGGCGGCAAGCTGATGCGTGACCCGCATCTTTTGCGGGGGCCGGACGGGGTGTTTCATCTGGTCTGGACGACCGGCTGGAATGATAACGGGATTGGTTATGCCCGTTCCAAGGACCTGGTGAGCTGGTCGCAGCAGAAATATATTCCGGTGATGGGCAAGGTGGAGGGGACGAAAAACTGCTGGGCACCGGAGACGTTTTACGATGCCAAGCGCGGTGAGTATATGATTACCTGGTCGTCGGATGTCCCAGGACGATTTGCTGAAACAGTATCACAGGATCGGATGAACAACCGCACGTATTTTGTGACGACCAGAGATTTCGAGACGTTCAGTGAGCCCAAGGTGCTGCTGGAGCCGGGCTTTGACCATATTGATGCGACGATTATGGACTGCGGGGGCAAATTTGTCCTGACCTTCAAGGAAGGCGACATGCAGGCCAAGGGCAAGTGGGGGCCGATTTGGCAGGCGACGGCGGATGACCCGCAGGGGCCATATACGGTCAATTCCACACCCCTGCTGACTCAGCGGGCGGAAGGGCCGACGATGGCCCGGGTTGGCGAGGATTACATTCTGTATTATGATTCCTATAGTGACGGGCGATATGGTGCAATGCGTAAGTCCGGCGATAAGGACTGGGAGGATATCAGCGACCCAATCCGGCCGGTCAAGGGCCAGCGGCATGGGACTGTGCTGGCTGTGAATGCCGAGGTCGTCGAGACGCTCAAGACCCGCAAGGCCATACTGCCGCCGGCGCCGGTGCTGCCGGGGTATCATGCTGACCCGCATATTGCAGTCTTTGATGGGCGGTATTATATTTATCCGACCACCGACGGCAATGAGGGGTGGTCTTCGACGGCGTTCAGTTGTATGTCATCGACCGATTTGGTCCATTGGCAGAATCATGGCGTCATCCTGCGGCTGGGGGTGGATGTCCAGTGGGCCGATAAGAATGCCTGGGCACCGGCGATTGCCGGCAAAAACGGCAAGTACTATTTCTATTATTCGGCGGCCCAGCAAATTGGGGTTGCGGTGGCCGAGTCCCCGGCGGGGCCGTTTACGGATCCGCTGGGCAAGCCGCTGGTTGCCAAGGGGGCGTATCCGTGCCAGTCGATTGACCCGATGGTCTTTGTGGATGACGACGGTGCGGCGTATCTGTATTTCGGGCAGGGCAACTGCATGGCGGTCAAACTGAATGAAGATATGATTTCCTACGACCCGGCCGGGATGAAGCGGATTACGCCGTCGGGGTATAATGAGGGCAGTTTTGTTCTGAAACGCAAGGGCAAGTATTACCTGATGTGGTCGGAATTTGATACGCGTGACCCGCGTTACAGCGTGGCTTACGGAGTTTCGGATTCGCCGATGGGGCCGTTTGTCAAGGCCAAGGACAATCCCATTCTGAAGGCCAAAGGGATGGTGCT
>JBDKVE010000339.1:0-11846 GCA_039679345.1 Anaerohalosphaeraceae bacterium | reverse complement strand
GCTGCCATGCGGCAGATTGCCAAAGGTATAAGTTCCGGCTGCAAGATTGGCCGAGAACACACTCATCTGACGTGCGGTAGTGGACGAACTCTCATAAATTGACAGGTTAAGCCCCGTATCCGTGAATGTTCCGGCCGGGCCAGCAGCGACAGCAATCCAGTCCGCTACGACCTGCATCGAGGCAGGAACAGCACCCAGCCACGGAACAGAAGTTCCCCAGCCGCTGGCTGTAGAAGTCATGACACGATCATCCATAGTAAACCACACCGTTGCAGCCTGGGAAATCGTTATCGCATAGGTAACATCCGTCTCGGTTTTGGCCTTGTCGGTATTGAATGTACGGACATACTCCGATTGGTTTAACGGTAGAGGAATATCACTCCAGTTATGCACGGCGCGATCTGAGAACACCTTGTTGCCCACAATCAATCCCCCTGTTTCAGTTGCCAGTGGAGCAGTGCTTCCATCAAAGGCAGAAGGAGGGGTTGTTTGAAGCAAGTTGCTTGAACTCGTACTTGAGGTTGATGCCTGACCGTTGGTTCGGACCACACTGGTGATGATCGCCGCCTGAGCTGTGCTGTATACAGCGAACACCCCTATCAAAAGTAGTATCTTTTTCATCACATTCCTCCACAAAAAGATTAACATTATCTCCCACACCCGTTACGAATCACACCTCTGTCCAAAAGATGTACTTAATCACGGTATGGGCTTCTACGTTAAGTTGTGTATCCTCGCTCGCTTTAGATTAACAGACCTCTTATTTTTCTGAAATGACCTCCGAATCTCCATAATGATTATAAATCTTCACTATTCTTGTAGTCAAGATTAAAAGTCTGGGATATCTGGGTAAAGACAATGTCATATTAAAAAAGGTACGTAGATTGAGTAAAAATGGCTAATATTAAGAAATTGCACAGAGTTATTTTAACAATAAGTTAATATATTAATGAGAACCGTTTTGGGTTGTAAAAGTTGATTTGGGCAAGGACAAACCAATATGGCGACATGCCCAGAGGGTAAAGGCCCCCGAGGTTGCATAGACCTGTGCTGTCCCATGAAGTTGTGACATGGACAAGACGGTATCCGGGTCAAGGTTATAGGGGGGGGGGGAATTGGCTTGATTATTCGAGCCGGAGTTGGCAGAATCAGTCCGTCGTATGGAAACACCAGACCATCAGATTTGAAAAGGAATGCCCCATGAAAACTCATAAAAATGGTGTTAGTGGATTTCATGTTAATCTTTCAATCCAGCTCATTGTGTCGATAGTCTGTTTAGTGTGCCTGCTCAGCGGCTGCGGGCAATCGGCTTTTGTCGAACCGAAGATGCTTCCGCTGGAGGGGGATTTAGGTGCCCATGATCCTGTGATTATCCGCGAAGGGGACACCTACTATGTGTTTGTCACAGGCGGCCGGCCCGGCAGGGGCTTTACGCCTATCAAGACCTCCAAAGATATGATTACATGGAGTTCGGGCGGGCATGTATTTGAAAGCCTGCCAGCCTGGGCACCCATTGAAATCCCCGGCACAAACGGAATCTGGGCACCCGATATCTCGTACTTTAACGGTCAATACCATCTGTATTATTCCATATCAACCTTCGGCAGAAACAATTCGGCCATTGGCCACGCAACCAATAAGACACTCGACCCGCAAAGTCCGGATTATCAATGGATTGACCATGGCATGGTGGTTTGCTCCACCGAAGGCAAGGACGACTTTAATGCCATTGATGCCAATATCGCTGTCGAAAACGAAAAATCGCTCTGGCTGTGCTGGGGCAGTTTCTGGGGTGGTATAAAAATGCGGCAAATCGACCCGGCCACCGGCAGTCTTTCAACAGAGAACACGACTCTCTATTCGCTGTGTAGCAGGCCTCGCCTGAAAGAACACCAGACCCCGCCGGTCGAAGGTGCGGTTGAAGCCCCCTTCATTGTACGGCATAAGGGATACTGGTATTTGTTTGTCTCGTTTGACTTCTGCTGCCGGGGGGCCAACAGCACCTATAAAATTGCGGTGGGGCGTTCGAAGAAGATCACCGGACCTTATCTGGATAAAGAGGGCAAGTCCATGGCTGAAGGCGGCGGCAGTGTGATTCTCGAATCCGGCGGAGGGGCATGGTGCGGGCCGGGGCACTGTGCTGTTCTTCAGGAACCGGACCAGGATTATCTTGTCTTCCATGCCTATCATGTCCAGACCGGCCGGCCGGAAATGAAGTTTTCAACCCTCGAATGGAAAGACGGCTGGCCTGTGGCTGCGAAATTGCCGTAGGATTTACGAATGCCTGAAGTGGCTCTGGTCTTCATTCAGCGACCGCTTAAGGCGAGGTGTTCACTCCCTATTTTAAAACATGGCAGGTAAATCCACATCGGAATAAAATATTTCTCGGTCGATTTTGCCGGGTACGATACGGTTATCCTGTCGGATAAACTGAATAATGGTATCTAATTGCTGATGGACGAAAGGGCCCTCGTTGGCAACAACGGATAGTCCGATAATCGCTATACGATGATTATCCTGGGCGGCGATTTCAGCAACGGAGGCATTGAACCGACTTTGCAGACGTTCGATGAGGCTTTTGACAATCCGCCGCTTGTCTTTCAAAGAGCCGATGCCCGAAAGAGGAATTTGGATGATTAATG
Organism: Anaerohalosphaeraceae bacterium; assembly: GCA_039679345.1. Taxonomy (GTDB): domain Bacteria; phylum Planctomycetota; class Phycisphaerae; order Sedimentisphaerales; family Anaerohalosphaeraceae; genus Anaeroglomus. Next base: position 9,204 of record JBDKVE010000339.1, on the reverse strand, counting down.
TGCCAATAGTCATTTGAACTCCTTTAATGTCTGTATTATGATAGCAGCGGTTGAGTCTGTAAAGTGCAGAAAAGATTATTTCTTTAGGGCTAAAATGCCGACAAATTAAATTGAGAATTTCGGGATATCATTAAATAAAGGGCAAAGCGGGTATATAAACATGGAAACTGAAAAAATAGATTCAAAATCAGCCAATCCGGTACATCGCCGGGTGGTTTTGGTGTTGTTTATTGGTGTTGCTGTTTTGGCAGCTTCGGCGGCCGTGTTTCATGTCTATTCAGATCGCCTGAATCGCAGCCTTGCAACCCCTGTGAAACTGCCGGTTGCGCTGTCGGCGTTTCCAATGGAATTGGGTGATTGGGTCGGACAGGAAGTTGAATTATCTGAGGCGGTCAAGGATATCGCCGGCAATGATGATATGATCAGTCGTTATTATCGCAATCAGGTCAGTTTAAAATCAGCGTCCTTGTATGTCGCTTTTTCAGGCCGGCCGCGTTATATGAAGGGACATAAACCAACGGTGTGTTATCCCGCAGCCGGCTGGAATCATAAAGGTACGGAGAACCACCAATTACGTACCAGAAAAAATCAAATCATTCCCTGTATGATTCATCGATTTAACAAATTAAAGCCTTTGGACCAGGAAGTGGTTGTATTGAATTTTTATCTGGTCAATGGAAAGCTGACGATTGATGAAGCCAGTTTTGATAGTCTCGCTTTCCGGCGTCCTAATATCGAAGGGGATCCGGCACGCTATGTTGCCCAAATCCAGATCAGCTCGACCAACGAGAGTTCCGTTCTTGAAGCGGGGCGTGATTTGATTGATGAAATCATGCGGTATTTTCCTGATCCGTCCGGCCGGGTGGATATCAGTGGAACGGTGGTTGTTCCTCAGAATGGAAAGTAGGCAATTCCGTGTTTCATGCACTACTGAGCCGAGTGTCTGCAAAGTTCAAATCCGATGATCTGGGCAGTCGCTGTATGCGCGGCGGAGCGATATTGACTGCCGCAGTAGGTCTGGAACGCATGATGCGGCTGGTGCGTTCGATTATCCTGGCCAAATTAATCAGTTCCGCCGATATCGGCCTGGTGACGCTGGTTGCCGTGGTGCTGACCGTCTTTGAGACGGCCGGCGAAGCAGGGATTCGGCTTTCGGTTATTCAGAATAAGCGGGGGGATACGCCCTCTTTTCTCAATGCGGCATGGTGGTTCCAGTCCATCCGCGGTCTGGTTTTGACGGCGGCGGGAATCCTGTGTGCCGGTTGGATTGCGGGGTGGATGCAAAAGCCCCAACTGACTCCGCTGCTGCAGGCGGCCTTTCTGGCGGTGGCTTTTAATGCTTTGGTCAGTCCGGCCGCATTCTTACTTGAGAAACATTTACGCTTTGGCAAATATGTCCTGCTCAATCAGGGGACGATGCTTTTGGGTACGATTCTGACGATTGGCCTGGCTGTCTGGATACGCAATGCGTGGCCGATGATTATCGGGATTGCCGCCGAAGGAGTGATTCGGCTGGGATTATCATTTGTAATGTGTCCGTTTAAGCCGTTTTTCCCCATAGACCGCGAGGCTTTGCGGGAGTTGTTTCATTTTGCCCGGGGACTGGCGGGAATGCCGCTGCTGGTTCTGGGAGCCTTGTATGCGGATGTGTTGATAGCCGGCCGGATGCTGACGGCCGAACAGGTGGGGTATTACGGCATGGCGGCGTTGCTGGCGCGGATTCCCCGGGATTTGGCGATGCAGATAGCAGGCAAATTGCTTTTGCCTGCCTTCGCCGCTCAACAGGATAATCCCGATGCACTGGGCAGGACGCTTATCCTGGCATCTCGCTGGATGACCTTGGCTGCAGCGCCGCTGGCGGCGTTTTTCATCCTTTGGTCAAAACCGATCCTGACAGTGGCTTTCCAGCCGGAATATACGGCCGCAGCCGTGGCATTTGCGATTCTGGCTGGGGTGGTATTCCTGCGGGTGCATGGGGTGATCCTGTGGAACTATTACATTGCCACGGCTCAATTGAAGCAGAATCGTTTGTTCACGCTGGTCCGGTTTGGCCTGCTGGCGGTATTGATTTACCCCATGGTACGAGAGTATGGTATGGCAGGAGCTGCGGGAGCGGTTTTGTGCGGGGAATTGGCTGGTTTTACCCTCCAGACAGCGCTGCTTGTCCGGCGAGTTCCGCAGGCTGGAATTGGCTATCTGGCAGGCTTGCTGCCCGGGTTAGGGCTGGGAGGGGCATTGGCAGCAGCCGGAGCATTGCTGCTCAAAACAACTCAATTAAACATTGTGAGCCAGCTTTTTGTCGGTGCTGCAATGCTGTCAGGTGTTTATGTTCTGGCGGCAATCTGGGAATTTTCTGTAAGACGTATTGGCAAGTCGTGAGAAAAATCAGAGCTAATTGTATAAAAAGAATATTTGATTGAGTAGTGGAGAAACCATGGATCGGCGGACATTCCTCAAGCAATGTGCTGTTTCGATAGGGGCCTTGACGATTGCATCTTGTGTCGGGAAATCGAATCATTTAAAACCGCAGCGCTGTCCCAACATCGTCTATATCCTTGCAGATGACCTGGGATATGGGGATGTATCCTGTTTGAATAAGGAGTCAAAGATTCATACTCAGGCCCTGGATCGGTTAGCTGGAGAAGGGATTATTTTTACGGACGCTCATTCCGGTTCGGCAGTATGTACGCCGACCCGATACGGCATTTTAACCGGACGATATTGCTGGCGAAGCCGCTTAAAAAGCGGAGTGCTTAACGGTTACTCACCTCACTTGATTGAGCCGGAGCGAATGACCGTGGCTTCGATGCTGAAATTGGCTGGGTACCATACCTCGTGCATCGGAAAGTGGCATTTGGGCTGGGATTGGTCACAAAAATCAGATGATTCTGATACTGTTGACTATACCAGGCCGATTCAGAATGGTCCGACAGCCTGTGGTTTTGATTACAGCTTCTGCACCCCGGCATCGTTGGATATGCCGCCGTATGTCTATGTAGAAAATGACCATGTGACGGCTGTCCCGGATCGAACGATCGACAAACAGACCGGTAAGGGATTCTTTCGTGAAGGTCCTATCGGGTCTGATTTTAAACATTCGGAAGTTCTTTCGAAATTAACAGAAAAAGCGGTTGATTACATTGACCATCAGGCTGATGCCCGAAAATCGACACCATTTTTCCTCTATTTTGCCTTGCCTGCTCCTCATACACCGATTTTGCCAACAGAAGCATTTCGAGGTAAAAGCAAGACCAATGAATATGGCGATTTTGTTTTGCAAGTGGACTGGACCGTTGCACTGATTTCAGAGGCATTAAAACGGAATGGGATTGAAAAAGACACACTGGTGATTTTTACATCTGATAATGGATGTGCCCCGGCTGCGGATTTTGATGAGCTGGCTCAATTGCAACATGATCCCAGCTCGATATTCCGCGGCCAGAAGGCCGATATCTTCGAAGGGGGCCATCGCATTCCTTATATAGTGCGCTGGCCGGATCATATTGCGGCCGGAAGGGTCTGTCATGAGACGATCTGTTTGACGGATTTGATGGCGACTGCAGCAGAGATTGTAGGAGTTAAGCTGCCTGATAATGCGGGCCAGGATAGTGTCAGTTGTTTGCCGTATTTATTGGGCACTGCATCAGAACCGTTGCGGGAGGCCACGGTGCATCATTCGATAAATGGCTCGTTTTCCATTCGACAAGGGAAGTGGAAGCTGATCTTGTGTTCCGATTCGGGAGGGTGGAGTGATCCGCGACCTGATAGCGAGGCGGCAAAGCACTTGCCGCGGGCACAGCTTTATGATTTGAGTACGGATTCCGCCGAAACAATCAATGTTCAGGATAAGCACCCTGAAATTGTTCAGCAATTAACCGCTTTGCTTGAAAGCTATGTCAAGCGAGGACGAAGCACGCCGGGATTGCCGCAGAAAAATAATGGCCGGATTGATATATTCGGAAAATAAGCAGTGCTGAAACTTACCACTTACCACCAAACACTATACACCATACATTAACTCTGTGTCCCCTGCGGCAAAAACACACAATTGAAAATGGAAAATCTTCCCTGGTCCTTTAAAGCTCCCGTTTTTATTCAATTGTCGGCGAATTTTGGATACACTGCGCGATGACCGAAATAGGTTGTCTTTCCCCAGTTTCAACCACCAGTGAGGTAAACCAGCCGGGTACAAGCTCCAGCCTGGTGATTGCCCAGTGATTATTTTGTTCCGGCGAGTGCAGGTCGACTATTTGGTCGGTTTGCAGCCCTGTATCGAAACTGTCCAGGGGGCGAATGCCTGCGGCTTTGAGATAGGCCTCTTTGCGTGTCCAGCATTGATAAAATGCCAAGAGTTGTGCCTGTCCGTCCAGACAGGCAATATGCGATGCTTCATCGGCAGTAAAATACTGTCGTGCCAGAGGCAGGGTCTCGATTTGTGGATCCATTTTCTCGATGTCAATCCCGATGCGACGTTCTGCGGTGAAGGCAAAGGCCGCAATCCCATGGGAGTGTGTCAGCGAAAACTGAATTGCGGATTGATGTTCGGCCGGATTCAGTCCCGGCTTGCCTTCTGCGGTGCAGTGGATGGAAACGGCATGAGCCGGGCGATTCAGAAAGGCTGACAAAAGCCGACGCAGCAGACTGTGTCGCACGATAAACCGATTCCGATCCTGTGTATGGACATACTGGCTGGCACGAACCTGTTCAGCCTCAGATAGAAGTCCCGATGGTACCGTCAATTCGTCCAGATTGGCCCAATAAACCAAAACTTCATTGGGCTTGGGTGCTGACAGATGCATCTTGGGCTTTAATGATATCGTCGCAGAATTGGTTTGGCAGAAGGGCATTATATACGGATCCTGATTAAAATGTTCCGTTTCGGCGCGGCTAAGTACAGTGGCATTCACCATTGGCTTCTTTTTCTCGCGGATTAACCATACCCGTTGGGTATATCATCTTATGCAATCGCAAAGCTTCCAGAATTTCTTTTTCCAATAGTGTCGCACAGACTTCGACATGAGGCTGATGAAGAATATGTGGATGACTGCAGTCGATATCGTGGACACGAATCGCACCGGTGACAACCTTATCCCAGCCGAACGTGGGATTGCTGTACATGTCTTTGTCCAGCAGGTTGAAGTCTTTCATCTCCCGAAACAGGACGATGTCCCCATCATAAGGCTGCTGGGTCTGATACCGGATAAACGCCTCAAGCCCCGCCTGATAGAGTTTGCGATAATTCGGAAACTCATGGATATCCCATCCGTCCTTTTGAGCAGTTTGTCGTTGTTTTCTGAGTTTTTTGTATTGACGCTGCGACTGGAGATACCGCATTTTTTCATCGAGACTCAGGCCGCAAAACTTCCAAAACCGTTCGAGATAATGAGCCGGTTTCCAGAGGTAAGCCTTCGGAAAGCCCGGGGCCGAGGTGCCCAGGATCCCCAGAAAGGCGACGTTATGCCCCTGTTTTGTTAATTGAAGGGCCATTTCGTATGCGATTCGTCCACCCATGGAAAATCCGCACAGCCAGTAGGGGCCTTCAGGCTGTATCTGTTGAATTTCTCGAATGAAAAAGGATGCCATCTGCTCAATGGTTTCCATGGGTTTTTGTTTCCCGTCCAGCCCGGGCAGGTTTAGGCCGTATTGTGACAGTGGAATATTCAGATAATGTGCCAGGTGATAAAAATTCAGGGTATGTCCGCCAACCCCTGGCAGATAAAAGATACCTTGTTTGAGCCGTCCCGGTTTGATCTGGACGACGGCTTTTGACATCACGTCGTGCCGTTGATTCTGCAGATGTGCGGCAAGTTGCCCCAGTGTTGGGGCTTCAAATATCAACCCCAGCGGCAGGCTGATCTGGAAGCATTTTTCCAGGTAATAAAAAAGCCTTGCTGCCAATAGTGAATGGCCGCCCAAGTGGAAGAAGTTGTCATCAATTCCAACCTGAGGAATCTGCAGCAGGTCTTTCCAAATCTCGGCTAATTGTCGGTGCAGTTTTGTTTCCGGCAGCCGAAGGGGGCGATGGGATTGCACGGTTTTCATGGTTGGCAGAGCCTTGCGGTTGGTCTTTCCGCTGGCAGTCAGAGGTATCTGGTCCAGTTCCATAATTCCGGCTGGTATCATGTAATCTGGCAGTCGTTGACGCAGGTAAGCCAGTATGTCGTTGGCCGTAACAGCCTGTTTCTGGGTGCAGACAATATACCCCAGGAGGGTCTTCTGGCCCGGCTGGTTTTCATGAATTGCTACAGCAGCCTGGGCAACACCAGGATGTGATCGTAGGGCGGTTTCAATTTCGCCTAATTCGATACGGAATCCCCGAATCTTGACCTGGTCATCGGCCCGGCCCAGGTAGTCGATATTGCCATCCTCCAGCCAGCGGCAGATGTCGCCGGTCTTGTACAGACGACTGTTTGGGTCCGGATTAAATGGATTACGGATAAATCGTTCTTCCGTCAGCTCCGGCCGGGCCAGGTATCCCCGGGCCAGTTGGACCCCGCCGATATACAGTTCCCCGGGTACGCCGATGGGGACCGGCTGCAGGGCATGATCCAGGATGTACGCCTGTGTGTTGGCAATGGGCTTGCCAATCGGAACCATCGGATACGGACTGTCTTTGCGGCACGCCCACCAGGTCACCTGAATGGTTTCTGTGGGGCCATAAAGATTATGCAGTTCGGCCTTCAGCAGCTCAAAAAATCGAGTCTGTAAAGAATAGGACAATGCCTCTCCAGCCGCCAAGACCAGTCGCAGAGAGGTGCACTGACTGACCCGGGGATGAGACAAAAACAGATCCAGAACTGACGGGACGAAGTTGATGACGGTAATCTGATGGGAGCGAATCATTTCCACCAGATAATCCATATCAATATGTTTTTCGGGGCTGGCCAGCACCACCCTGGCTCCGAACAGCAGGGGCCAGAGCATATCCCACAGCGAGACGTCAAAAGTAAAAGTGGTTTTTTGCAGAACCCGATCCTGTGATCCAAGGGCAAAGGTTTCCTGCAGCCATAAGAAGCTGTTCAGGATGGCCCCGTGTTCCACCACGACCCCTTTGGGTGTTCCTGTGGAGCCGGAGGTAAACAGGATATAGGTGGCATGCTGGAGCCGGATAGAAACTTCAGGATTGGTGAGAGGAGATGCTGCGCAAATCTGTTTCCATTTGCTATCGACGGCAACGATGTGGCTGCTCTGTCCAAAATCAAGGATTTGGAAACGCTGCCGGGTCAGGATGACCGTCATCCCGGTTTCCCGAATCATATGGTTCAGCCGCTCGGTGGGATAAGCCGGGTCCAGCGGCACATACACTCCGCCGGCTTTGAGGATACCCAGCAGGGCGACCATTAATTCAAAGGATCGGTCCATGCAGACACCCACCGGCACATCCGATCCGACGCCGTGAGCCATCAGGTAATGCGCCAATTGATTAGCCCGTGCATTGAGTTGCTGATAATTTAATGTCTGCTCCTCAAAAACCAACGCAACGGCATCTGGTGTTTTGGCCGCCTGCTGTTCAAAGAGTTGGTGGATGCATTTGTCTTTGGGATAGTCTTTATGGGTATTGTTCCATTCTGCCAGCTGCTGCTGTTCTGGTTCCGTCAAGAGTGAAATCTGACAAAGGGAGACTTCAGGAGTATGGAGTGCACAGGATAGCAAGTGTTCATAATGAGTCAGAATACGGGTGATTGTCTCGGGTTTATATAATGCGGTGTTGTATTCTGCGGATACGACAATGTCACGGTCGGTTTCCTCCACAAACAGTGACAGGTCAAATTTGGATGTGCCATTGTAAATCGGTTCAATCGTCATCTGTAAATCCGGCAGATTATCGACGGCTGCAAACGGCGACTGATGGGTGAATAAAATCTGGAACAGCGGGGTCTTTCCCGTCTGACGTTCCAGCTGCAGGTGGTCAATCAGCCGGTCAAAGGGATAATCGGCATTGGCAAAGCCCGCTGAGACAGAGTCATGGACCTGTTTGAGTGCATCGCGGAAGGATTGGCAGCGGCTTAGATCCGTACGAATCGCCAGGGTGTTGACAAAAAAGCCCAGAATGGATTCGCATTCCTTGCGGCTGCGGTTGGTCGCCGGTATCCCGATGCAGATGTTGGATTGTCCGGTATAGCGTGCCAAGAGAATCTTCAAAACAGTTAAATAGACGACAAATGAGGTGGTGTGATGCTGCCGGGCAAAGGCCTGCACCTGGCTGCGGATGGATTCCGATAGAGCCTGTTGCAGGCAGCCGCCTTCAAAGGTCTGGCTTGCGGGTCGCGGAAAATCTGTTGGCAACTCCGCATCCTGGTGCTGGCCGGCATGCAGTTGGGTCCAGTACTGGATTTGGTCCTTGAGGTAATCGGGCCGGGTGAACTGGTCTAACTGCCATGCGGCATAATCGGTATAATGTATAGAGAGGGGGACCAGTGGGGAGGGCTTATTCGCGACAAATGTCTTATACAGAGTGGCCAATTCTTCCAGCAGGACGGAGATCGACCACCCATCGGAAATAATATGATGCATGGTAATCGTCAGAACGCATTCATCTGGCCCCAGCCCAATCAGGTGAAAATGAATCAGGGGACCGCATTCCAGGTTAAATACCTGCCGCGCCTGCTGCTGACAAATGGATTCCAGTTGTGCAGTCTGGGACGCTGCCGGCAAAGTGGATAAATCTTCGAAGGTCCACGGCAGCGGAATGGAGTCATGAACCCGTTGGCGGGGTGACCCGTCTTCGGCGGTTTCAAAGGTGGTTCGCAGAGACTCATGACGATTAACCAGAGCCTCTAACGCCTGCCGCAAAAGAATCTGGTTAAGCTGGCCTTTAAACCGCAGGGCTAGCGGAATATTATAAACAGTCTTGTCGGATTCGTAGAGGTACAAAAACCACAGCCGCTGCTGAGCAAAGGATAAGCGGGCCGGGGCAAAACGATCTGTCAGTGGGACGATGGCATCCTGTGAAGAAGAGGTTTTATGGGATTCAATAAACTCGGCCAGGCTCTGGATGGTCTGCAGCTCGAATATCTTTTGGATGGAGACTTTAACGCCCAGCTGCTTTTCGATCGCATAAATCATCCGCACGGCCATCAATGAATGTCCGCCGAGTTGAAAGAAATTGTCTTCGAGATAAACCTCTTGAATTCCCAACAGTTCTTTCCAGAGTTGGACTATCTGTTTTTGCACTGGGCTGTGAGGAGGCGTTTTATCTTTCAG
>JBDKVE010000338.1:0-27034 GCA_039679345.1 Anaerohalosphaeraceae bacterium | reverse complement strand
CTTGAAGGGTAATAAACTGGTCTCGGTAGTGTGAGGGTTTCATTGCTGGCCTATCCGTTTAATAGTTGTTCCGCTGCGTCGAAAACCATCCGGGGGGTAATCTGCCTCATACAACGGTGATCGGTGGGGCACGTTTTTTTGTGGCAGGGCGAGCAGTCCGCTTGTATCCGAATCACCCTGGTTTTATCCAGATTGGCCGAGGTGTAGCGAGGGTCAGTCGGTCCCATGATGACCACCACCGGAACATCAAAGGCGACGGCATAATGCCGTGGACCAGTATCATTGGTAATCAAGAGATTACATCGTTTCACCAGGGGTTTCAGCAGTTCAAGATCGATACGGTCACAGGAGGTATTGATGATGGGAGTTTTTGTTTTCGCTAAAATGGCCTGTGCGATGGATTCTTCGCCCCGGCCGGTCAGGAGTAAAATCCTGGTGCCATTCTGCGTGGCAAATAAATCCGCGGTGGCGGCGAAATGTTCGGGCGGCCAGCATTTGGAGGAACCGAAACTGGCGCCGGGATTGAAGCCGATGACTTTATCGCCGGCAGCAATACCGTATTTTTGCAGTAGTTCGTCGCCGTGTTTTTGGAGGTCCTGGCCGATAAACAGTCGTGGTTTAAGTACTGCCGGCGGTTTCAATTGAAGCCATCGGGCAATCTCCAGATAGTAATCCTGCATCGGACGCGGGATCAGTTTGAAGCCGCGGCGAAGCGGTTTGGGCCCGCCGCTGAGTAACAATCCCCGGCAGTCTTTGCGGTAACCGTAGATGGATTTTGTTTTTCCCAGCCAGACCGGCAAAACCGAGCGAAACGAATTGGTCAGCAGAATGGCCATATCCGGTTTCAAGGCCCGGATTTTTTGTATCATGCGCCGCATTCCGGCCCATATTTTGTCTTCACAATCGATGAAATCATCAAACCAAGGGCCGTCCCGCACGATACCCTGGGCATTTTTCCCGATAATTCCTGTGATCCGGGCATGGGGGAAATTTTCCCGGATGCAGTCCAGAACGGGGGTAGCCATCACGATATCGCCGACCCAGTTGGGGCAACGTATTAAAATGGTTTTAGCATCCTGCTGCATCCTGTTTAGCCCGTACTGTTGAAGTCTTTGGATTCGAACTTACGTTATTGCTTGCCAGTAATGGTTAAACATACTCTTGTTTTCTGGGAAAAGCAAGGGAATTTGTTATTTATCTCAGTTCCGGTTTTGTGAAAAATCGACCCTTAGAGTTGAGAAAATCCGCGGGGGTGGTATAATTTGCCGCCATGACGATAGATCCGAACAACCTGACGCCGGCGATGCGGCAATACCTGGAATTCAAGAAGAAATATCCCGATGCCATCCTGTTTTTCCGGATGGGGGATTTCTATGAGACATTCTACGAGGATGCCGAGACGTGCTCGCGGGTGCTGGGGCTGGTGCTGACCAGCCGGAACAAGGGCAGCGATAACCCGGTGCCGCTGGCGGGGCTGCCGTTTCATGCCATTGACGGCTATCTCAAGAAGATGATTCTGGCCGGATATAAGGTGGCCGTCTGCGAACAGATTGAAGACCCCAAACTGGCTAAGGGGGTGGTCAAGCGGGATGTGGTGCGTATTGTGACGCCCGGGACGCTGACCGATGATATGCTGCTCAACGAGCGGGAGGATAATTTTCTGGCCGCCGTGTATCTGGGCCGCAAGGAAGCGGTGATAAGCTGGGTGGATATCTCGACAGGGCATTTCTTTATCCAGTCGATGCGGGATTCGCAGGTGGTGGATGAATTGATTCGGCTGGGGGCGCGGGAGGTGCTGCTGGCCGAGCGGCGGGCGGAATTGTTTGCCGGCGAGCAGAAAAAACTGGCCGAACAGATTCGCCAGCTTTCCGGCGCGATTGTCAGCGAGCGGCCGGGCTGGTATTTTGACCCTTACGGCGCCCGGCAGAAACTGCTCAAGCATTTCGGTGTTTCGACGCTGGAGGGATTTGGTATTGCCGACGATTTTGAAGGCGTTGCGGCGGCGGGGGCCATTCTTGAATATCTCGACGAGACGCAGAAGGTCTCGCTGGGCCATATCCAGTCGCTGAAAAAGATTACCCGCACGGCGTATCTGCAGATTGACCAGACGACCCTGCGGTCGCTGGAGGTGCTGCGGACGATGCGGAGCGAAGCGGCCAGGGGGACGCTGTTGGACTGCATCGATAAGACGCTGACGGGGATGGGGTCGCGGCTGATGCGGTTTTGGATTTGTATGCCGCTGTGCGATGTGGCGGCGATTGTCCGCCGGCAGGAGGCCATTAGGGAACTGGTCGAAGAGGATCAGGTCTGTGCGGAGTTACGGGGGCAGTTGAAGGGGATTTTTGATCTGGAGCGGATTGTCGCACGCATTACCACCGGCCGGGCGGCGCCGCGGGATATGGTGGCACTGGCGGCGACCCTGCGAACGATTCCGACGCTGCGGCAGCGATTGGCCGGGTGCCGGTCGGAACTGCTGGGCACACTTGCGGACGGCTGCGACAGCATGGATGAACTGGCCGATCTGCTGGAGCGGGCGATTGAGCCGGAACCGCCGGCGCATCTGCGGGATGGCGGTGTGATTCGTGATGGGTTCGATGAGCGGCTCAATAAGTATCGGTCGATTTCACGCGATGGGCAAAGCTGGCTGGCCCAGTACCAACAGCAGGAAATCGAGCGGACGGGCATTTCCAATCTGAAGGTCGGCTTTAACAAGGTCTTCGGATACTATATTGAAATTAATCATTCGCAGTCCGACAAGGCGCCGGTTGATTATGTCCGCAAACAGACGGTCAAAAACGCTGAGCGGTACATTACCGAGCGGCTCAAGGAATACGAAAACGAGGCGCTGGGGGCCGCCGAAAAGGCCCTTGATTTGGAAGTACGGCTGTTTGAGCAGCTTCGGACACAGGCGGCAGGTTTTACTGGCCGGCTTCAGGCTTTGGCACAGGTGATTGCCCAGGCCGATTGCCTGGCAGCGCTGGCGTACCTGGCGCGGCAGAATCGCTGGATTCGTCCGACGATAACCGACGGGCGGGAACTGATCATCCGCGATGGCAAGCATCCGGTGCTGGCCCAGATGCTTGGGGCGGAATTTGTCCCTAATGATATCCAGCTCGGTGTCGATGGGGCGGATGCGGTGATTATCACCGGGCCGAATATGGCGGGCAAAAGCACCTATATCCGCCAGACGGCGCTGCTGACGCTGCTGGCCCAGACGGGGTCGTTTATCCCGGCGGCCGAAGCGACCATCGGCATTGTGGATCGGATTTTCACGCGTGTTGGGGCGGCCGACGAACTGGCTCGCGGGCAGAGTACGTTTATGGTCGAGATGACCGAGACGGCCAATATCCTCAATAATGCCACCGACCGGTCGCTGGTGATTCTGGATGAGGTGGGGCGGGGCACCAGCACGCACGATGGCCTGAGCCTGGCGTGGGCGATTACCGAACATATCGCCAACAGGATTAAGTGCCGGACGCTGTTTGCCACGCATTATCATGAATTGACGGCGCTGGCGGAATTGCTGGCTAATGTCCGCAACTATAACGTGGCTGTGCGGGAGTGGGCGGGTGAGGTGGTCTTCCTGCATAAAATTATTCCTGGCGGGGCGGATAAGAGCTATGGGATTCACGTGGCCAAGCTGGCCGGGCTGCCGAAGGATATTATCAAACGCAGCACCGAGATTCTGGCCGACCTGGAAAGCACCTTTACGCGGGAGGCCCACGGCACCCAATTGGCCAAGCACAAGACCGCCGCCGATGAGGATCTGCTGTTTATCCGCAAACATAAGACCGTGCTGGATAAGCTCAAGGAAATTGACGTCAACCGCCTGACCCCCATTGAGGCAATTAACCTGATGGGTGAGATTCAAGAGCAGATGGAAGAGGAATGAAATCCGATAGGCCCTTGACCTTTTGTTAATTAGGGGATATACTGAAGACAGAATTGGAGTTTTTATGGTTAAGGTTATTGACAACAACAAAGAGCAGCTTTGCCGGTTATGTCGGCAATACGGGGTTCGACGGCTTGAGGTTTTTGGCTCGGGGGCCGACGCGAGGCGATTCACTGAACACAGCGATCTCGATTTTCTGGTGGATTTTTTGCCGATGCCGCCGATTGAGCATTCCGATGCCTACTTCAATCTTCTCAACGACCTGCGGCAATTATTTAGCAGGCCGGTGGATTTGCTGGAAATTAAAGCGGTTGATAATCCCTATCTGATGGAAAGCATCAATCAAACCCGGACGGAGCTGTATGCGGCCTGAATCGAAAAAATTTCTTTATGATATTCAAACTGCATGCAGGGCGCTGCAGGAATTTCTGAAAGACAAAACGCTGGACGATTATTGTGCAAGCGATTTTCTCCGCTCGGCGGTAGAACGAAAGCTGATGATTATTGGCGAGGCAATCAGTCAGGCATTTCAAAAAGATCCATTGCTGGAAGAGCATATTCCGCAAACCAGAAAAATAATTGATTTCCGTAATATTCTTGTGCATGGGTATTATGCCATCCAGAATGAGACGGTCTGGGGTGTTTTACAAAAGGATGTGCCGATTCTGTTGCGTCAAGTCGAAGCGTTATTAAGTCAATAGCAACCCCCATTGAGGCGATTAATCTGCTGGGCGAGATTCAAGAGCAGATGGAAGGATAATTTTTGAAACAAACGTTGCTGGGATTTGTCTATTATTTCAAAATAATATGCTTGAGATATTCAGGAGGTCATTATGCGGAAAATAGGAGTATTGCTGGTTTTGGGACTGTTTCTGGTTGGCTGTGAGCCGGTTGAGTACGAGGTTCAGGATAATCAGATTCGGGTAAGCGGTGTTTCCAGCAAAGAGATTCAGGACATCGTCAATGAGATGTACGACCGACATGGCTGGATGGGCAAGAGTGTCAGTCATTTTTCCAAATTTACACAGATTAATACCAAAAAGACCTCCGAAACGACGGTGACGATGTCGGCGGTCACCGAAGAAGGCAAGCCGTTCAGCGTGGAGATTCTGGAAAAAACAGGCCAGCCTGTTGTGGTTACGATTCACAGTGACCCCCAGTCCCAATACACGACACAGACTGTCGTCCAACTGTTGCTGGGGGAAATTAATGCCTCGGGTTTTGCGACGACGGCATCATCGTATCCCACGATTCGGATTTCCGACCTTGCCCGCGGGGCAGAGGGTGCCTCATTTAAGGGCAGTTGGATTGCAGAGGGGAACTGGGATTCGCGGGTGCAAATCATCAATTTCCGTATCGATAAAGACGGCAAATCCATGATTCAGTATGCCTTAGGCCCTGATGCGATTGCCGAGTTTAAAGATCGAAATGCTGAGTCGGTGCCGCTGGATTTTACGCTGAGCCGGCCGGGCGGGAAGATGATTTTTACCGGCAACCGGGAGGCGGTTTCTGATACGGCGGTTCGCGGAGGGACGGTGGTTCTGGATCTGGATGCGGACTATCTGGGGCGGATTGGGGCCTGTGTCAAAGAATCCATAACCGATGCACAATGTATCGAGTTGTTTTTCCAGTCTCTGGAGGCCGACTATGCCGAGCAGGTGGTCAAGGCTATGGGGCAAAAGCAAGCCCTGTCGGATTTGTTGCGGCTGCGGAATTATCAGCTCTCGCCGTCCATGATTGAAAAAGTGTATGCGTCCGGGTATCGGTTTGGGGTAGACGAACTGATTCGGGTGAAAAATTACCAGCTTTCGCCGGAATTTATGGCGAGCTTCAAGACGGCCGGGTATGACTTTAACCTGGATGAATTGATTCGGATAAAGAATTATCAACTGGATGCGGCGACCTTCAAGACGTTCAAGGATGCGGGGTATCAATTTTCGATTGATGACCAGATCCGGGCCAAGAATTACCAGATTACACCATCGTTTGCGGCCGAACTAAAGAATATAGGGTGCAATTATTCACTGGATGAATTGATTAAGGTGAAAAATTATCAGATAACGCCAGAGTATATTGGCGGGTTTAAGAAGCTGGGTTGTGATTATACGGTTGACGAGTTGATTCGTCTGAAGAATCACCAGCTTTCGCCGGACTATATCGAGGCCTTTCAGAAGATTGGGACTCCGCTGTCGATTGATAATCTGATAAAGGCTCGCAATTATCAGGTCAAGCCGGAGGATTTGAAAAAGTATGCCGATGCGGGGTACACGTTCACGCTCGATGAGGTGATTAAGCTGCAAAATTACAGTGTGCCGATGGAGTTTATTGTCGGGATTCATCAGAACGGGTACAAGAATTTTACCGCCGATGAGCTGATTGCCTTCCGGCAGAAAAATATCAGCGTTGCGGAAATCCGTAAAATCCGTTCCGGGAAAGAGGCCGGCGGCAAGGAATAATATTGACGGGTGGGGCCGCCTGCTTGCACCAGAGCAACTTACTGCTCGGTGGCGATGTCGGCGTCCACTTCCTTTTCCATCTTGTCGAGTTCCGCGTCCAGATTCTCGGAGGTAATCTCTTTGTCGGCCTCGGTCTTGACTTCCTGGACTGTCTTGGCCGGTTCGGCGGGCTGAGCCGGTGCGGGCGAGGGAGTCTGTTTCTTGCAGCCGTTGAGGGCCGCTATTGCCAGCACAAGTACTGCCATCCATAGTGTCTTGCGAATCATGGTATCTCTCCTGAAATCACCCGGTGCGGGGTGGATTAATCTTTTTTCTCGGTCTTGGTCTTATCGGTTTCGGCGGCCTTTTCTTCGGCTTTGGCGCCGCGGTCAGTCATCTTCTGGCCTTTTTTCTGGTACCGCTGATTTTCTTTGTCCATTAGTTTCTGGATTCGTTCCACGGCCTTTTCATCATTTTTCCCCTTGGCGACTTCCAGCATCTGCTGCAGACGAGCCTGGCGTTCGGTGTGCTTCTGATCTTCATGAGCGTTCTGTTCCTGGAGTGATGCGGCCTGCTGGTCTTTTCCCAGCCCTTTATCTTTGCCTTCTTCGGATTTGCCCTTATCTCCAGCTTTACCTTTATCTTCGCTTTTGCCCTTGTCGTCGCCCTTGCCTTTTTCTTTGGCTTTGTTTTCCTCTTTGGTCTTTTCGGCTTCGGGTTTTTCAGTCTTGGCTTTTTCTTCTTTGGCTTCGGGTTTTTCCTTTACCGCTTTGGCTTCCTCTTTGGCCTTTTCTTTGGCGGCGGATTCAGCCTCTTTTACTTGCTTTTCTGCTTTGGCCTTGGTCTCCTGAGCTTGTTTTTCCGCCCTGGCTTTGGCATCGGCGGCATCCTGCTGGGCCTTTTTTTGTGCGGCCTGGGCCTTCTCTTTGGCTTCCTTTTCGACTTTGGCCTTTTCCTTTTCAGCCTTTTCTTTCTGCGCCGCTGCGGTGTCTGTGGCGGTTTCGGTTGCGGGCTTGCCTTTGGCTTTTTCTACGGCCGCAGCACCTTCGGCATTTTTGCCTTTTCCAGCCGCCAGGGCTGGTGAGGCACTCAGTATAAACAGACCGATAATGGAAACAATTACAAATAACCGTCTCATGGCATAACCTCCATTTCATGGTTAATAGTTCTACTTTTACGCAACATTCCAATCGTTGCGACTTACACCTATTATATCGTCATTCGAGGTGGGATTGGCCAGAATATTTTCTGAATGAGATATATCGTTAATAGGTTAATTGAGTCAATGATTTGTGTATTAACCTTACCAGATATACGGTACCAGTCTGTACCGTGTTTTTTGGCAGTAGTCCTGATAGCCCGGCAACTGGTCTCGCAGCAGGATTTCTTCCTGAAGGAGCCTAAACACGATCAACGGGGGCAGGAGGGCAAAGGGGATTAACGCCCTGAAGGAGCCGAGTGCCAGCGGGGTAAACAGATAAAAGACGATGGCGCCCAGATACATGGGGTGGCGAACCAGAGCATAGGGGCCTGTGGAGATGACTTGCTGCCCCGGTTCGACTTCAATGATGCGTGAGGCATAGGTGTTTTCCCGGAAGACGAAAAAGATCATTGTGTAGCCCAGAAAGACAAACACATCCGCAGTAATTACCAGGGCTGTCGGGACAGCCGACCCCTGGTGACGATGGTCCAGGCCGGCAATTATCAGGCCTGCGAAAAATAGAAAGCCCATCAGCCGGACGATCCATTGCTGTGTTTTTTGTTTTTCGCGTTTTCGGGCGCGTCGCGACAGCAGGGCGGGGTCATATTTCCATAAATACATCAGCGTGGCCATGGATGGGATGGAAATGAAACCATAGTAAAGCCACCCCTGCCAGTAGTGAAAGGTCCCGGCAGGTACAAACAGGAGCATTGCCAGGATAACGTAGAACAGGCCTGCACGGATTAATAACCGTCGTCGTGTTTTGCAAATATCTGACTGGGATTCATTCTGTTCCATGATTTTGATTGTGCCGGGTTTTCATGTGAGTTTCAGTATATCGTTTTTTCGCTGGGGCCAGCGGGTGATGAGTTCGTCCCGGCTGCCGTGCTCGTAGTCTTCGTATTCGAAACCGGGGGCGACGGTGCAGCTCATCAGGCACCACCGGCCGGCGTCGATGAGCCGGGCTCCCTGCCATGTGCCGCGGGGGACGATGACCTGGACCTGCTGGCCGTGCAGTATGTCGGGGCCGATGATGATTTCGCGGCTGCCTCCATCCGGACACAGCCACAGCATCCGGGCCGGGTCGCCGAGGTGATAGTGGAATATTTCATCGCTGCGGACGCGGTGCATCTTCGAGCACGACTCCGGCGTCAGGAGGTATAGAATGTCGGTGCAGTGGCAGCGGTCGCCGGGGTAGCGGCTGTCCAGACCGGCCCGGGCGATTTTCTCGGCGGCCCGATAGGTCTCCACGAACCAGCCGCCTTCCTGTCCCAGTGGCTGCATGCCAAAGTGGTCAATAATCTGTTGTGCGGTATAGCTGTTCATCATTGCGGCCAGTATAGCATCGAGCCGGGATGCCGCAAAATAAAAAAGGCCGGACACAAAGTCCGGCCATTCTATAGAAAATCGGCGAGAGCCAAAGGGTTTATCGTTTAGGAGGATTGAACGCCTGAATATACAACTGTTTAATCTCGCCGAATAAGGGATATCGCGGGTTGGCCCCGGTGCACTGGTCGTCAAAGGCCATTTCGCTAAGCTCGTCAAGGCTGCCCATGAAGGCCTTTTCGTCCATGCCGGCGTTCTTGATGCAGGCCGGGATGTCCAGTTCGTATTTGAGCTTGTTGATGGCCCCGATCAGGCTTTCGACGAGCTGATCGTCATTGGCGCCGGGCAGTTCCAGATACCGGGCGATGCGGGCATAGCGGGCCTTGGCGTTGGGATATTCGTACTGCGGGAAGGCCGTCTGCTTGCGCGGGGCGTCGGTGGCGTTGTAGCGAATGACCTCGTTAATCAGCAGGGCATTGGCCAGGCCGTGCGGCAGGTGGAACATCGCGCCCAGCTTGTGGGCCATCGAGTGGCACAGGCCGAGGAAGGCATTGGCAAAGGCCATCCCCGCCATCGTCGCAGCGTTGTGCACTTTCTCGCGGGCCAGTTCATCTTTGGCGCCGTTTTTATACGCCCGGGGCAGATATTTCACGAGGATGCGGATGGCTTCCAGCGCCAGGCTGTTCGTGTAGTCGGTCGCTGTTACCGCGGCAATCGCCTCAATCGCATGGGTCATCGCATCGATGCCGGAATAGGCGGTCAGGGCCTTGGGCATGCTCATCACCAGCTCGGCATCGACAATCGCCATGTTGGGTGTCAGTTCATAGTCGGCAATCGGATACTTCCGGCCGGTCTGGTCATCGGTGACTACCGCAAAGGGCGTCACTTCACTGCCGGTGCCGGAGGTGGTGGGAATCGCCACGAGAATCGCCTTCTGGCCGAGTTTGGGGAACTGGTACACGCGTTTGCGAATGTCCATGAACCGCATGGCGAGGTCTTCAAACTCCACGCCGGGGTGCTCGTATTGCAGCCACATGATCTTGGCTGCATCCATGGGGCTTCCGCCGCCCAGGGCTATAATTACATCCGGGCCGAAGACGTTCATCTGCTGGACACCCTTGCGGATGGTGGTCAGGTCCGGGTCGGGTTTGACTTCATAGAAGATGTCGCTTTCGATGCCCATCTGTTCAAGTATCTGAGTGACTTTATCGGTCATGCCCAGTTCAAACAGAGGCTTGTCGGTGACGACAAAGGCCTTTTTCTTACCTGCCAGATCCGACAGGGCAATCGGCAGACAGCCGCGTTTGAAATAGACTTTCGGCGGGACGCGGAACCACAGCATATTTTCGCGCCGCTCGGAGACGGTTTTGATGTTGAGCAGATGTTTGACGCCGACGTTTTCGGAGATGCTGTTGCCGCCCCAGCTTCCGCAGCCGAGCGTCAGCGACGGTTCGAGGCGGAAATTATAAATATCGCCGATGGCGCCGTGGCTGGAGGGCTGATTAATCAGGACACGGGCCGTGGACAAATGCCGACCGAAAGTTTCGATGCGATTGTCGTTGATTTCATCGGTATAAAGCACGGCAGTGTGGCCCATGCCGCCGAACTCGACGAGTTTGGCAGCGACCTTGACTGCATCATCAAATGTGGGGACGCGATACATGGCCAGCACCGGCGAGAGTTTCTCAAAGCTGAACGGTTCGGTCACGCCGACGGTTTCGACTTCGGCAATCAGGATTTTGGTTTCTTCCGGCACGGCAAATCCCGCCATCTCGGCGATTTTGTGTGCGGATTGTCCGACGATGGCCGAATTCAGCTTGCCGTCCTTGACGATAGTCTGGCCGAGAGCGGCCTTTTCTTTGCCCTTAACGATATAAGAACCGCGACGCAGGAACTCGTTGCGGACCTGGTCATAAACATCTTCCACCACGACCACCGACTGCTCGGAGGCACAAATCATGCCGTTGTCGAAGGTCTTGCTCAGCAGGATGGAGTTGACGGCCATCTGGATGTCGGCCGTCTCGTCGATAACTGCCGGAGTATTGCCGGCTCCCACGCCCACGGCGGGCTTGCCGGAAGAATAGGCCGCACGAACCATGCCCGGGCCACCGGTGGCCAGAATCATATTGACCAGCGGATGGGTCATCAATTGATTACTCAGTTCCACCGTCGGCGTTTCAATCCATCCGATGATCTCCTGTGGGGCACCGGCCTCGACTGCCGCCTGGAGGACGACTTTAGCGGCCTCGATGGTGCACTGTTTGGCACGAGGATGCGGGGAAAAGATAATGCCGTTGCGGGTTTTCAGGGCCAGCAGAGCCTTGAAGATCGCTGTCGAGGTCGGGTTGGTCGTGGGAATAATCCCCGCCAGAATCCCCACCGGCTCGGCGATCTTTTTGATGCCGAAGGTCTCATCGTTTTCGATAATCCCGCAAGTCGGCGTGTTTTTGAACTTATTAAAGACAAACTCGGATGCGAAATGGTTCTTGATAACCTTGTCCTCGGCGATGCCCATGCGGGTTTCCTGAGCGGCCAGCTTGGCCAGCCCAATCCGTTTGGAGTTGGCCGCCATGGCTGCGGCACGGAAGATTTCGTCCACCTGTTTTTGGGTGTAACTCGAATAAAGCCGCTGTGCGTTTTTGACTTTCTGAATCAGAGTATCCAATGCCGCCGCTTGATCCGGCGTATTGTCGATGACCGCTGTCTGTTCTTTGTTTACTTTAGTAGTCATTGTACTATCTCCTTAATATAATAAATAGGGAATCGTCTTTGTGTAACAATCCGACAGGTAATTGTTCACATCAGTAAATTTATATCGATATAATACAAGCAGTTCTCAATTGAGTCAATATAAATTGTGAAAAATTTCATAATAAATAATTATAAAATAAGTTTGTGGTGTCATTAAAATGAAATGATGTTACAAATATATCAATAAAAGCGACAGAAATTTAGCCAAAAACCGCGAAAATCGTGTTATAATGCCCCTTAGGCAGTCAAAATGCCGAATAAAACAGGTGGATTGTCATAAGCGGGGCAGGCTATGCGTGATGAAAAAATGTTGAAAATACTGCTGCAAATCACGGGAGGCGTGATGATGGCGGCAATTGTATTTGTTTTTTGTCCATTTTCCTGGATGCAGGCTATCCATAAAATGATTGGGCTGGGAGAACTGCCGTTTACACCGTTGATGGCGTATCTCACCCGGAGTTTGTCCGGCCTTTATGTCCTGCTGGGGTTTGTTCTGGTCTTCATCGCTCGAGACATCCCGCGATATCTGGACCTGCTGCGGGCATTGACCTGGCTGAGTCTGGCGGCTTCGGTGTGTCTGGCTGTGTATGATTTTGTGATTGACTTGCCGCTGTTCTGGTCGCTGTCGGAGGGGCCGATGACGATTGCCCTGACGGTGGTTGTACTGGTGTTATGTCGAAAAATCCAACGTGCATTCTGATGGGATTATTCGCCCTTTTTCTTCAATATCTCAAGCAGGTTCATGTGGTCGTCGGTCCATAAATCCACCCGGCTGTCGTCCGTCACGGGTAAATTGGCTGCTTCAACAATGGCGGGGGTATCCAGAATCGCCGCATTGCGGCTAAGGAGAATCCAGTCCGATGACAGGGTGCCGCTTTGCGAGTCCTCATCGCATTCAATCCAGGCCGAGTGCAGTTGAAATTCCTCAGCCAGCCGCCAGACCACCTTCTTCAAATTCAGATGATTGGATGAGATATGAAATGCCAGCACACCATCATTGCCAAGCTGCTTCAGATAAATCTCGACAGCTTCTTTGGTCAACAGATGCACCGGCACCGAGTCGGAACTGAACGCATCCAGGACCAGCACATCATAATTTTGCGGCGGCTGATTTTCGAGCGTCAGTCGTGCATCACCCAGAAGAATCTGCACGTTTGCTTTCGATGCGGATAGATATGTGAAATACTTTTTGGCCAGACGTTCCACCTCCGGGTTGATTTCATAGAAGAAAATGCTGTCGGTTGGCTTGCCGTAAATGGCAATGGTCCCCACCCCCAGGCCGACAATCCCGATACGGCGATGGTCCTGTTTGGGCATCGAATCCAGTAGCCGGCCGATGCCGCTGGTCGGGCTGTAATAGGCCGTCGGCAGCAGTTTCTTGCCGGGAGCCTGAAATTGCAGGCCGTGAAATGTTGTTCCATGCTGCAGGAGCAATTTATGCAGTTCGGGGTCCTGCGGGGCTTCTTCCCAGACGGTCAGGACGCCGAAGAAATTGCGGGCATTGACGATGGCCGTCTGGTCCTTGACGGATTTGCGTCCCTGAAACGCGATGCCGACCGCGCCGACAATCACCAGGGCCGTCACCCAGATGCGCCGGCGTTTCTGCTGGTCGACTTTCAATCCCTGCTGGGCCATCATTACCACCGCCGCCGAGGCCAGCAGCCCCAGATGCAATTCGTGATAGACGCGGAAAATCAGAGGTGCCACCACCGCCACCAGAATCCCTCCGAGTGCCCCACCCGCGGAAATCGCCAGGTAATACGCCGTCAGATGCGATGCCTCCGGCCGCAGGCGAAACAGCTCGCCGTGACAGACCATCGAGCAGAAAAACAGCATCACCAGGTACAGCCCGATCAGCGTGCCTACGCCCAGAGTCTCTTCAAAGTTGCGGGCGATAATCACGCCGATAATCCCGGCCATGAACAGAATCAGGAACACCGGCCGGACATACCAGCGGGAGTGATCAAAGCAGATGATAAACGACAGTAGGTACAAGCTCAGGGGTGCAATCCACAAGAATGGAATCACCGCGATATCCTGCGTGATTTTGGTCGTCACCGCCAGCAGTTCCACCGAGGCACATGCTGGCAGGGCGATCCATAGCCAGAACAGCGATCGTGAAATTTTTGTAGTGGGCTTAACTGGCTCGGACTTGACCGTCGTGACAGCGGCAGGGGAAGACCGCCATTGAATAACCGCGACTGCCGCATACAGACCCGCATACATCCAAAAACCTGCTGACCAGAATTTGGCAATTGCCAGCCGCGTGAAATGCGGCTCGAAAAACAGTGGAAAACTGATCAGGGCCAGCAGTGAACCGGCGTTACTCAGGGCATATAATCGGTAGGGTGACTGGTCGGGCAACAGCTTTGCAAACCACGATTGCAGCACCGGGCCGGTGGTCGACAGCAGAAAATACGGCAATCCCACGCTGGCCGCACAAATCAGCAGAATCTTGAGTATCGGATTATCCGTCGGGGAAGGCTTCAGCGAATCGGCCGGAATCGCCGACAGCGTCGCTGCCGCGATGACCAGAAGTCCAATCTGGACAAGACTTTGCCGCCGGGGAGTTAGAAAGCGGATGCATAGATGCGCCCATCCGTAGCCGGCCAGCAGGAACAACTGAAAAAACAGCATACAGGTCGTCCAGACCTCCGGGCTGCCCCCAAACCACGGCAGCAGAAACCGCCCAACCAGCGGCTGAACCTGAAACAGCAGAAATGCCCCCAGAAAAATCGTCACCGCAATCAGCGCAGCAAATCCCGGCCGCCTCACCGCGGCTGAAACCTCGTTTATTTCCGGTTGTTTTGATTTTTTACCCATCATCGCCTGTATTCAACTGGCCTCAGAGCATACCGGCTTTCACGAAAAACATCAATTCATTTTATATATAAAGGATTATCCACAAACGGTATAGAGGCGGGAAGACTGGATAGCTAAAACTGACTCATGTAAATAGAGATAATATGAATCCATAATATATAATCACTGTCATTTTAGAATTTCAATTGACATCTGTGGACATTGTAATATAAAATCCCAAATTGTCCTATTGATGGGCAAGAATATCTATGGAGAATCATAAATGCAATTGTCAGTGAAAGATACTGCGGCTCTCTTAAATGTCTCTGAGAAAACGATTTATCGCTGGATTAAGCAGGAAGCGATTCCGTTTTATCGCATTAACGAGCAATTCCGATTCAACCGCTCCGAATTGCTGGATTGGGCTACGTCTCACCGGATTCAGGTTTCGCCCGAGATTTTCAAGGAAGTGGACCCCAACAAAACCCCGCTTCCCAGCCTGACTGATGCATTAAAGGCCGGGGGGATTTATTATCGTGTTGGCGGCAGCGACAAACCGTCCGTACTTCGGGCGATTGTCGATGTGCTGAATCTTCCGGAGGAGGTGGACCGTGAATTCCTGTATCAGGTACTTATGGCCCGCGAAACGCTCGGTTCGACCGGTATCGGTGAAGGAATAGCGATACCGCACGTCCGAAATCCAGTCGTCCTGCATGTCTCCAAACCCAGCATGGCATTGTGCTTTCTCGATCATCCCATTGATTTTCATGCGATTGACGGCCAGCATGTCGGTACATTATTTACCCTGACCAGTCCGACTGTCCGGGCGCATCTGCACATGCTGTCACGCCTGGGTTTTGTTCTGCAGAATCAGGACTTCAGGTCGGCGCTCAAGCGTCAGGCCTCACGGGAGGAATTAATGGAGACGATGGCGCGAGCGGAAGCCGCCCTCCCCACAGTCAACACGACACAAACAAATGGCCAGGCCAAATGATTTGGATTGAAAAAGGATGCCGGCGCAGTTGCCGGCCAGAAAGGACGCGTTGATGTCTCTACCCCTGATCCTGATAGCGACTGTTCTTGCAGCAGCCAGTGGCCTGCCGGGACTTTGTCTGTCGCGGTCGTCGATCTGGGTACAGCGATTGTCTGCCGGTTTCATGACCCTCGCCGCTATTTTGGGATTGAGCGGAGCGGCAGCGGGACTCTTCACACATCACAATCCGATTGTCAACTTTCCCTGGCAAGCGGCCGGGAATGCCATCATCGGCATTGACGCCCTGAGTGCCTTTTTTCTGTTTCCCATCTTTCTTATGGGCGGATTGGGTTCGATTTACAGCCTTGGCTACTGGCCCCAGCGTCAGTACCCGCAAAATGGCCGGAAACTTCGCTTGTTCTGGGGCCTGCTGACGGCGGGGATGTCACTATTGGTTATCAGTCGACATGCGATGGCTTTTCTGTTCGGGTGGGAAGTGATGGCCCTTTCGGCGTTCTTTCTGGTTGCTACCGAAGATGAAAAAGACGAGTGCCGTCAGGCGGGCTGGATTTATCTGATTGCCACGCATATCGGCACATTGACTTTGTTTGCATTGTTTGCCCTGTGGCGAGGGGCCACAGGCTCATACGCCCTTATGCCGGTTGCCGCAGATGCAATCAGTTTGCCAGTGTTGAACACCCTGTTCTTTCTGGCGCTCATTGCTTTCGGTGTCAAGGCGGGTATAATGCCGCTGCATTTCTGGCTGCCCGGTGCTCACGCCAACGCCCCCACCCATGTATCGGCAATGCTGTCGGGGGTGGTGCTCAAGATGGGCATCTATGGGCTGGTGCGATTCCTGTCGCTGCTGTCCGACCCGCCTGCCGTATGGGGCGGTCTGATTCTTGTACTCGGTGCAGTCAGCGGTCTGCTGGGTGTCGTATTCGCCATCGGTCAGCATGACCTCAAACGCCTGCTGGCCTATCACAGTGTCGAAAACATCGGCATTATTCTGATGGGGCTTGGCCTGGCGATGCTGGGGCGGTCGTTTGACCAGCCCGAATGGGTCGTGCTGGGACTGGCCGGCTGTCTGTTGCATGTCTGGAATCACAGCCTGTTCAAGGCGCTGCTGTTTTTATGTGCCGGCTCGGTCGTGCACAGCACCCATACCCGCCAGATCGATCAGCTCGGCGGGCTGGCCAAAACCATGCCGTGGACTGCGGCGATGTTTCTGGTCGGTGCGGTTGCCATCTGCGGCCTGCCGCCGCTGAATGGTTTTATCAGCGAATTATTCGTCTATCTCGGCCTGCTGGGGGCGATGTCCTCCGATGGCGTCACAGGTTCGGCGGCGGTTATCGTCGTGCCCATACTGGCGATGATTGGGGCGCTTGCGGTGGCGTGTTTTGTGAAAGTCTCTAGCGCAGTTTTTCTCGGCAGTCCGCGTACGCCGGCTGCGATGAATTGCCGCGAAGCCCCGTTTTCAATGCGGGGGCCGATGGGTGTGCTTGCCGCCTGCTGTGCGGTCATTGGCATCGTGCCGATCCTGCTGACCCCGGTACTGGACTCTGCGATTGCCGTCTGGATGCTCGATTCGAATATCATGTCGCCCAGCGTCTGTATGGTCGCTCCGCTGGAAGCCATCAGCATCATGTCCATTGTGCTGATGGCATTGATGGCGGTATTGTCATTGGCTCTGCGGCTGCGTCATCAGCCGCTGCGTTCCACGGTGACCTGGGATTGCGGTTATGCCGCCCCGACCAGCCGGATTCAGTACACCGCCTCATCACTGGCGCAAATGATTGTGGCGCTGTTCAACTGGGTGCTGCGTCCTCACGTGCACCAGCCGCATATCGAAGGGGTCTTTCCCCAGCCATCGAAGATGCACAGCCATGTGGATGATGCGGTTCTGGATAAGGTGCTCCTGCCTGCCGGGAGTAGGATTGAGAAGTGGTTTGGCTGGTTTCGTCGATTCCAGCATGGCATGATACAACAGTATGTACTCTACGTCCTGATTGCGGTAATCCTGATGCTGAGTACATTGATACCCTTTAAGGAATTTATTACGCGTCTGTTTGCGCGGTGAAAATATACCCAACGGGTATGATTATGCCGCGAGCAACAGAAGCACGTGGTTGATGTCACTGTACTTAGCCGCGACGAAACGGATAATTTCATGTAAGATCAGTATGAAAAGAATGCGGACACCGCCTGAGATGCGGCCCGTATAAAGGATATGAAATTAATATGAGTGTGTGGATGATACTTGCGGCGATTGCCGCACTCGGCCTCAGCGGTCTGCCGGCATGTTTGTCTTCGTCGCGCCGGGCGGCAGGGCAGTGGCTGACAACATTAATCATGATGTTGGGCAGTGGCCTGGGATTGAGCGGTGTTGTGATGTCGCTGAATGAATCGACAACAGCGTCGTTATCTGTGCCATGGTTTTTACCGTGGGGGCAGTTTTCTGTCGCAATCGATTCGCTCAGTACCCTGTTTCTGCTGCCGGTCTTTGTGGTGCCGGCGCTGGGTTCGATTTACGGTCTGGGCTACTGGAAACAATCCGAACACCCGACCAATGGCCGTCGGCTGGGCTTGTTTTATGGCCTGCTTGCCGGGGCGATGGCGCTGGTGACTATTTCCCGTGATGGTGTCCTGTTTCTGATTGCCTGGGAAGTCATGGCGATTGCCGCCTACTTTGCCGCCACAGCCGAAGATGACAATCCCGAAGTCCGCCGTGCGGGCTGGGTCTATCTGATAGCCACCCATGTCGGTACACTTTGCTTGATTGCGATGTTTGCCCTCTGGAATAAGGCGACGGGTTCATTTGCCCTGATGCCGACACAAGGCTTGTCACCGGAGATGGGCGGGGCGCTCTTTATCCTTGCACTGATTGGCTTTGGCTTTAAGGCGGGCCTGATGCCTCTGCATGTCTGGCTGCCGGGCGCTCACGCCAACGCTCCAAGCCATGTCTCGGCGGTGATGTCCGGCGTCATGCTCAAGATGGGCGTGTACGGTATCGTCCGGATGACGGCCCTGCTGCCCGCACCGGAGATGTGGTGGGGCGGAGTCCTGCTGGCCGTGGGGGCGGTTACGGGCATTGCGGGCATTGCCTTTGCGATTGGTCAGCACGACCTCAAACGCCTGCTGGCCTACAGCAGTATCGAAAATATCGGCATTATTGCGATGGGGCTGGGCCTGGCGCTGCTGGGCCGCACGCAGAATCGTCCCGACTGGGTCCTGCTTGGGCTGGGTGGGGCCTTGCTGCATGTCTGGAATCATAGCCTTTTCAAATCGCTGCTGTTTTTCAATGCCGGCGCAATTATTCATGCTGTGCATACACGGGATATCAACCGCTTAGGCGGTCTGACACGACACATGCCGCTGGTGATGGGGCTGTTTGTTGTGGGGGCGGTCGCCATCTGTGCGTTGCCTCCACTGAACGGCTTTGCCAGTGAATGGCTGATTTATATCGGCTTGTTCCACACCCTCGGTATGGATATGCAGGCGGGTTGTCCGGCTGCGGCGCTGGCGGCGGTTGCACTGGCGATGATCGGGGCGCTGGCCGTGGCCTGTTTTGTCAAGCTGCTGTCGGCGGTCTTTCTCGGTTCACCGCGTCACCCCATGCCGCAGCATTTGCATCAGGCCTCGACCAGCATGATGATTCCGATGCTGCTGCTGGCCGGCGGGTGTGCGGTGATAGGGCTGTTCCCGATGATGACCGCAGGCCTGCTCGAAAAAGCGATTGGCACATGGATGACGCTGCCTGTCGCGGCGGACTCCATCACGGCAATTGCCCCGCTGAACTGGATTACGATGCTGGGGCTTGCCCTGATTATCGTGGTCGGACTAATTACTCTGATTATCAATTTCCTGCCGATGGCAACGGTTGTCCGCGAAGTGGGAACCTGGGATTGCGGCTACAGCCGTCCGACGTCGCGCATTCAGTACACCGGCTCGTCGCTGGGCCAGATGCTGGTCAGGCTGTTCGGCTTCTTTCTCTGGCCCAAAACCGAAGGACCCAAACTGCGTGGTGTCTTTTCCGGGACCACCCAGTTCAAAAGCCTCGTTCCGGATACCGTACTGGATCGGCTGGTCTTACCCGTATTTAACCTGGCCGGGCGATACCTGCCGTGGCTGCGCATTATGCAGCAGGGCCAGACGCATTTATATGTACTTTATATCGTTGTGATTGTGATAATATTGATGATTTGGGGAGCAATTGGGATTTAGTTATGATTGAAAAATGTATTCATGTTGTGGTGCTGCTGGTTTTGCCGCCGCTGCTGCTGGGCGTGATCAACAAAACCAAGGCATGGTTTGCCGGACGCAACGGGCCGGTTCTGCTGCAGACCTATTACGACCTGTTCAAGCTGATGCGCAAGGGCATGGCCATCAGCACAACGACGACCTGGGTTTTTCTGGCCGGGCCGGTCATTACGCTGGCTACCGTCCTGCTGGCGGGATTGCTCGTGCCGATGGGCCGCTTCAATGCCCCGATAGCCTTTACCGGCGATCTTATCCTGTTTGCGTATCTGTTCGGCCTGGCGAGATTCTTTACGACCGCTGCGGCGCTGGATACCGGCTCTGCCTTCGAAGGTATGGGCGCAGCGCGTGAAGTCACCTTCGCCTGCCTGTCCGAGCCGGCGTTATTCTTTGCCCTGCTGGTGCTGGCCAAAGTCTCCGGCTCCCTGAAGCTGACCGAGATGCTGCACGGCCCGGCAGGCGGATTCACCGCGACGGTGGCGGCGCCGCTGGTGCTGGTGGCTATCGGCCTGTTCATTGTGCTGCTGGCTGAGACCTGCCGCATTCCCGTGGATGATCCCAATACCCACCTCGAACTGACCATGATTCACGAGGTCATGGTGCTGGACCACAGCGGTCCGCTGTTCGGCGTGATTCTCTACGCCGCCGCTCTCAAGATGCTGGTCATCGGTTCGGTCCTGCTGCATGTGGTCTTTACATTTCAGACCGGCCGGGCGTGGCTGGATTGGCCGTTGTTTATCGGCGAACTGCTCGGGCTTGCGGTTGCTATCGGTATTGTCGAATCCGTAATGGCGCGGCTTCAAATGCGCCATGTTCCGTATCTGCTGATTGCCGCAATCCTGTTTTGCGGTTTTGGCTTTATCCTGCTGGTGAGGTAATTATGACCAATATGCTCAACGCTGTTTTGGTACTGCTTCTGGTGATGAACCTGGCTGCTCTCGGCACCAGTCGTATCCTCGCGGTCACGCATATCGTTGCCGCCCAGGGTGTCCTGCTGGGACTCATCCCGCTGCTGGTACATGATCACTTGTCGATTGCGGTGGCCCTGACGGTCATCTTGGCGGTGTTCATCAAGGCCGTCGTTATTCCCGCGATTATCATTCGCGCCCTGCGGGATGCCCAGATCAAACGCGAAGTTCAGCCGCTCATCGGCCTGCTGCCGTCCATCATCCTCGGTGCAATCGCCACCGCCTTTGCACTGCTGTTTGCCGGACAGCTTCCCCTGGCTAAAGAACATGAAGGCACCCTGATTGTCCCCACGGCCATCTCCACGGTCTTTGTCGGTTTCATTATCCTGGTCACCCGCTACAAAGCCATCAGCCAGGTCATCGGCTATCTGATTCTTGAAAACGGCATCTTTATCTTTGGTATGCTGCTGATCGAGGCGATGCCGCTGGTCGTGGAACTGGGTGTGCTGCTGGACCTGTTCGTCGGTATCTTCGTAGCCTGCATCATTATTAATCACATCAACCAGGCGTTTTCCTCGATGGATACACGCCGGCTGGTTTCTCTTAAGGAATAATTCATGGCATTGGGTATGATTTGTTTTCCGTTAATTATGGCGGCCCTGACTGCGGCGATTCCTTCCAACCGCCTGCGGCCGTGGCTGATGCCTGTCACCGCGGTGGCGCATCTGGCAATGGTTATATTCGTTCTGTCCCGGCCGGACCTGATGACCGACTCGGCGTGGCTGGTGCTTGACCCGCCTGGACGCATCGTCCTGCTGGTCGTCAGCACGATGTTTTTCTTCTGCTCGTTCTATGCGGCGGGCTACCTGCAATATCGTCAGGAGCGCCCTAACCGCGTCTTCTGCGCCTGTCTTCAGGCCTTCGTCGGCATCATGAGCCTCGTTACCTGGTCGCATCACCTGGGCCTGATGTGGGTGGCGATTGAAGCCACCACGCTGGCCACGGCGCCCCTGATTTATTTCAATCACACCCAGCGCAGCATTGAAGCCACATGGAAGTACCTCATCGTTGGCTCCGTCGGTATCGCGCTGGCATTGCTGGGCACCTTCTTTCTGGCCTATGCCTCGCTGCAGGGCGGTCTTGAATCGACAATGACCTTTGAATCCCTCCTGCAGCACGCTACGCAGTTGTCCAAGCCGTGGCTTCGGGCGGCATTCATTCTCCTGCTGGTCGGCTACGGCACCAAGATGGGCCTTGCCCCGATGCACACCTGGAAACCCGAAGCCTATGGCGAAGCCCCCGGCGTGGTCGGAGCGATGCTGGCCGGCGGTGTTACCAGTTGTGCGTTCCTTGCGATATTACGTATCTATCATATCTGTCTGGCCGCCGGCGAGAACATTTATACATCGCGTCTGCTGATTTTCATGGGGCTGTTCTCGATGGCCGTCGCAGGCCTGTTCATGGTTGGCCAGCGGGATTTCAAACGCATGCTGGCCTACTCGAGCGTCGAACACATGGGCATTCTGGCGCTGGGTCTGGGGATCGGCGGTCCGGCCCTGTTCGGCACCATGCTGCATATCGTGACCAACGGTATGACTAAGGGCGTCCTGTTCCTGTCGGCGGGTAATATCCATCGTGCCTATGGCAGCAAGAGCCTTGACCAGGTCTATGGTGCCATGCGTAAAGTCCCCTTGTCCGGCACGCTGTTTCTGGCCGGGTTTCTGGCCATCACCGGCTCGCCGCCGTTCGGCCCGTTCATCAGCGAATTTGCCATTCTCAACGGCGCATTCGGGGCCGGCCACTTTGTCGCCGCAGGGCTGTTCCTGTTTCTGCTGCTGGTGGTCTTCATCGGCATGGGCTCGACCGTCCTGCAGGTCGTTCAGGGAACGCCATCGGCGGAAATCGCCGCCAAACCGTATCGCGAGAGCATCCTGACCGCCGCGCCGGTTGTCGTCCTGATGGCAATTGTATTGCTCATAGGTTTGTATATCCCCGCCCCGTTGAGTAATCTAATCAACGATGCGGTTGCTTTTCTGGAGTGCAAATAATGACTTCCAATAATATTCAATTGGCGACGCTGACCAGCGGTCGGGCCGTGAGGCTGGACACGATTCCAACCCTGACGATGGACGACTTCCAACAGGGCATCTGCAATGCCGTCGCATTCGATCATCGCGTCTCTGCCCTGTTCGGTGTCTCGACAGGCCGGGCCGATCTGACACAGCTCTATGTTGTCCTTGCCGACGATGCCCAGAACCAGCTCTATGTCGGCCGCACCGAAGTTAAAGGCGACAGCTTTCCCTCGCTGACCCCGCGCTGCCCGCAGGTCCATCTGTTCGAGCGTGAAATCGCCGAGCAGTTCGGACTCAAACCAACCGGCCACCCGTGGTTTAAGCCCGTCCGCTATCATCATTCCTTCACTGGCCGGGATGCCTGGGATCGCCCCGCAAACGAGGCTATCCTGCCCGCCGTCAGCGAGTTCTACCGTGTCGAAGGCGATGAAGTCCACGAAGTCGCCGTCGGCCCCGTGCACGCCGGCGTTATTGAACCCGGCCACTTCCGTTTCCAATGCCACGGCGAGCGCGTCTTTCATCTGGAAATTGCTCTGGGCTTCCAGCATCGCGGCGTCGAGCAAGCCCTCATCGGCGGCCCCAATCGCCGCAGCTTGCATTACGCCGAGACGCTGGCCGGCGATACGACCATCGCCCACACCACCGGCTATTGCCAGATGCTCGAGGCCTTTGCCCATTGTCAAAAATCCGCTCGCGCCCAGACACTGCGCGGCATCGCTCTGGAACTCGAACGCCTGGCCAATCACATCGGCGACCTCGGCGCCATCGGCAACGACGTGGGTTTTCTGCCGACCTCCAGCTATTGCGGTCGGATTCGCGGCGACGTGCTGAATATGTCCGCCGTGCTGTGCGGCAGCCGCTTTGGTCGCGGCATGGTCTGTCCCGGCGGAGTCGGCTTCAATATCGACGACGCCCGCGCCGCCGAACTCCTGCGTCGGCTGGATTTGGCCGAACGCGATACTACAGTGGCCATCAACCTGCTCTGGGATACGCCCTCGGTCATGGCCAGGCTTGAAAATACCGGCCCGCTGCCGCGTCAAATCGCCATCGAGCTGGGCATTGTCGGCCCCGCGGCCCGTGCCGCCGGTCTGGCCCGTGACATTCGCCAGGATCAGCCCTCGGGCCTCTTCCGTTTTGTCCATGTCCCCATGTCCACCTGTGACACCGGTGATGTCTTTGCCCGGGCCTTTGTCCGCTGGCTGGAAATCCAGCAGTCCTTCGACTTCGTCCGCGAGCAGCTTCGTGCCATCCCGGCGGGCAGCCCTCATTCGTCGGTCGGTTCACTTTCGCCGGACAGCTTCGCCGTCACGCTTAACGAAGGCTGGCGCGGCGAGGTTTGCCATGTGGCCATTACTGACCAGCAGGGCCGCTTCGCCCGATACAAGATCGTGGACCCGTCCTTCCATAACTGGTCGGGGCTGGCCTATGTCCTGCGCAACCAGGAGATTTCCGATTTCCCGTTATGCAACAAAAGCTTCAACCTGTCCTATTGCGGATATGATCTATAAGATAAAAGACCGCGTCTGATTCGCGGATGAGGAACCTGATATGTTTAAGATAATTCTCGCCCGACTCCAGCAGGGCCACAGAACGATGAAATACCCCGACGGCCTGCCGCCGGAACTGCCCGACCGGCTGCGCTGCAGACCCATGCTCGATATGAGCAACTGCCCCGACGGCTGCCGCGCCTGTGCCGAGGCCTGTCCGACCGGGGCGATTACGATGGCCGGTAAAAAGGCCACGGTGGACCTGGGCAAGTGCCTGTTCTGCACTGACTGTGCCGACGCCTGCCCGCAAAAGGCCATCACCTATTCCAGCGACTACCGCCTGGCCGTTCGTCAGCGTCAGGACCTAGTTGTCGATGACCAGCAGACCCTCAAACTGGCCGCCGCCCTCGACGGCAAACTCAAAAAGCTGTTTGGCCGTTCGCTGAAACTGCGACAGGTCTCCGCCGGCGGCTGCAATGCCTGCGAGGCCGACTGCAACGTGCTCGGTACGCTGGCCTGGGACCTGGGACGCTTTGGTATCCAGTTTGTCGCCTCGCCCCGGCACGCCGACGGCCTGTTAATCACAGGCCCCGTCACCGAGAATATGCACCTGGCCCTCAAGAAAACCTACGATGCCTTGCCCGACCCCCGTATTGTCATTGTTGTCGGGTCCTGTGCCGTCTCCGGCGGGCCCTATATCGACCACACGCAGGTCCACAACGGCGCCGATTCGGTCGTCCCCGTGGATCTCTATATCCCCGGCTGCCCTCCGCATCCGCTGACCATTCTTGACGGCCTGCTCCGCTTCATTGGACGCCTCGAAAAAGGCGACCCCTATCGCGCCCCAGCCGCCGCAAAATAACCTGTAGATTATAAGGGCAAACCTGAGTGTTTGCCCTTTTTTATTGTGGTTAGACTTCGCAAAGTTCGTATTCATTTTCGAAATTGGGTTCGTTTAGTAATTTAATATTTTTTGCCACAGAGGGAGAAGAGGGATTGTTTTCTGATTCTCGATTTTTGATGGACGATTGAGGATTGGTTTTTTTTTGACAGGATTTACGGGATCAACGGGATTTGAAGTGGAATCCGCTTGCGGCGGTTGCTGATTGACACTGAAGCTGGAAGCTTCAGCTACGCTGCAGGATGAAGCTTTTTTTGTATTTGGTTGTCTTTGCGTGTTATTCATTTTTATGGGCCTCCATAGAGGGGGCGGAATTGCGTTTTTTGTTCGAAAAATCGAAATAGCACAGGTCGTGAGTTGTTATAAGTGCTGGCCGGACATGGAGAAAAAAATTTTTATTTTTATGATGAATAGCAAGATAGTGCTAGCGTAATTTGTGCTATTCGGAGAAAAAGGGTCTAAGAACACAAGAACCGAAGAATTATTTTCAATTTTCCATTAAAGAAGTCGGATGAGATTACAGAAATGGATTTTGGTGGCCTTATTGTCTGCGTTTATGGTGGACATTGTCGAATTGTGGGATATAATAGATAATTAGGTTACGATTTGGGCTGCTGATGATAGGCCGATATAGAAGAACTAATATTATTAAGTTGGGCTTGTTGCATCTATGTATCAAATTGCTTTAAGGAGAGTTTAAAATGATTTTTTTGCTTGTTTTTTCAGCCGTGGGTTTTGTCTTAAGCACTTTGTTACATTCATTATTGTTGCTGGATATTTTTACACCTCCGCAAGAACTCAATATACTGATAAATGTTTGTGGAGCTTTTGCTGTTTATATGGCTATCTTCATCTCAAAGCGTACCAGTAGCAAAACCAAACTTGGAGAGTCTAATAAAACCATCTTTCGACTTTGTCCGCCATGGATAGCATCTTTGACCGGATTTTTGATAATTTATGCGTTTGCTAGTTTCCTGTTTTTACTATTCAAGAAATATTACGGAGGTTCAATCGCGATTGATGGTAAAGATAATTCTAACCAGCCTATCCATATATTTTCAGGACATTGGATGGCTCTTTACGCCTTGGCATTTTCAATTGTGTATTCATGTAAAAAATATGCGGATACTCTAAAAAACAGTAGTTGCGAAAAATCATAAATATTTGAGGGGATAAAGTATGTTGGTATTAATTGCCTTTGGTGGACTGTTGTTAAGTATGATTATTCAGATTCTTTTACTGCTTAAAGTAAATCTTCCTCAAGAAAATCTTTCAATAGCACTCAGTACGGGCCTTGTTGTGCTATTTCTTGCAAGATTGATTTCAACAAAAATATTACGCCAAAAAGATAATTGGTTTTTCGACAGATGCATTAAAAGAGTTTGTTCATATCGACTGAAACTATTAACAACTGTAATCGTTGCTTATGGGATTATATTTGCTGTTATAAACTTAATCTGTATGTTCTCAAAGATATCCCCTTCGATGACAAAATCTGACTATACCATAGCATCACAACAATTATTTATAGCTGTATTTTCATTGTTATTGTCATGTTATATGTTTGAGTTTATGTTAAACATTTGTTACAGAACTCTTCATAATCTTAATCGCAAATTTAAAATAAAATCAACTATGCAGTGCTGTGAAGCATCAATAAAGAGTAATGGTGGATGCTATGGGATGGCATGGGGTGACGATGGGCAGGCACGGGAGGTTGCCCACAGCGAAATGCACGGGTTTAAAGAAGGGCGGACACACAGGTCCGCGCCCTACGATTTTGATCGCGTGACATTTGGGCGACCAGCAGGTCGCCCGTAGCAATTGAGAGGGGGAAATTGGGCGGGCGGTTTGCGGCATACGTGGACACGGAATGGGCGAATCGAGTAAATCTGGATTCCCGCCTCTGCGGGAATGACAATGCGTGGCACGGGGTGACGAGAGTAGGCAGGGGGGCAGAAGGTGGAAATTGACAATTTTCGATTTACGATTGAGGAAGGGACGGGATGAGATGGACTTTGTGGACGGC
>JBDKVE010000337.1:0-3572 GCA_039679345.1 Anaerohalosphaeraceae bacterium | reverse complement strand
TTCGGTATTGGCGACGCCGATCATGTGCTGAATGGCGCCGGAGATGCCGATGGCGATATAGACTTTGGGGCCGACAGCGGTGCCGGTCTGGCCGACCTGGCGTATACGCTCGGTGAAGCCCTGTTCGACGGCGGTGCGGGTCGCGCCTTTGTCCACGGCCACGCTGAAGGTGTCTTTGATGCTGCCGCAGAGGCTGTCCAGCAGGCTGTCGTAGTTGTCTCGGTTCTGCATGCCTTTGCCGCCGCTGATGATGATATCACTTTCGAAATTGACTTTGCCGTGGCCTTGTTCGGTGCGGATAATATCGAGGCTTAAATCCTTTTCGGTCAGGGCAACGGGGTGTTCGATAACTTTGCCTGTGCGTTTGGGATTGGCGGGTAGCCGCTGCATGACGCCGGGGCGGGCAGTGGCCATCTGGCAGGTGGAATCCTTGGTGCAGATGG
Source organism: Anaerohalosphaeraceae bacterium (assembly GCA_039679345.1). GTDB lineage: Bacteria > Planctomycetota > Phycisphaerae > Sedimentisphaerales > Anaerohalosphaeraceae > Anaeroglomus. The sequence goes on along the minus strand of JBDKVE010000337.1, from coordinate 3,129 downwards.
TGGCCATGACGTTGCCGCCGAGGGCCGGACGAGTCTGCATCAGGACGGCAATTTGTCCCTTGCGGGAGCTGTCGCGGATGTCCAGGCCGGTGCAGTCGGCAGTCAGGCCGCAGCCGACTCGATAGGAGACCATCGGGGCCAGAACACGCCCGGCGGGGGTTGCACCATACAGGACGATCTGCGGCTTATATTTTTGAATGACTTCCGAGACGGCCTTGCGGTAGCTGAACGGGTCGAACTCGGCCAGCAGGGGGTTGTCGATCAGATAGACATCGTCGGCACCGGCGGCGATAAGTTCCTGGGCCATCGGTTTGACCTGATGGCCGGCCAGGATGATGCCGCAGCGGACATTCACGCTGTCGGCCAGTTCACGGGCCTTGCCGGTCAGTTCAAAGGTGGCCGGGTGAATCTGGCCGTGTTCCAGTTCAGCCATGACCCAGACGTCGCCGGTATAGCTGGTCTGGGTGTGTTTGTAGCCTTCGAGCATATCTTCGAGGGCTTTTTTATGAAAATGGACGTCTTTGCTGTCCAGAATCTTGTCTTTCATGGCCTCGTCAATCTGGGACGATTCCTTGACGCTTAGTTCTTTGAGCCGTTTGGCCAGGACGATGAAGTCTTCGCTTTCTTTTTCGGTGCCTTCAAACGAGCGGTCGAAGACATAGGAGCGAAGCGAGGGCAGGGTGTAGGTTTTGGCTTTGCCGCTGTCGGACTTCTGGCCGTTGCCTGCGGTGCTGAGTTTTTCTTTAAGAATGGCCGCCAATTCCGCGGCGGTGTTGACCTGCTGGCATTTGCGGGTGGTTTTGCCCGGCGGGAAGACGCGAATCACGCGGGTCTTGGAGCCGGCCACACCCATGGCTGTTGCCTTGACATCGTCGGCACCCCACTGGATCAGTTTGAACTGACTTGCCCGGCGGGTTCCGGAAAATGAGGCGAACAGAGGGTATTCATATTTGGCGACGGTGATAATACAGGGTTTGCTGCGGGTTCGAACGACCTGGCTGCCGCCGCTGATGATGCGTGTGAATACGAATCGGCCGTCTTTAAATTCTGCATCGGTGGCATACGGGATGCAGGGGATGTTCATTTCTTCGGCCATCTGGGCGGGCACCTGTGCGGTGTCCCCATCGACAGACTGCATGCCCGCGACGATGTAGTAATCGTCGGTGCCGCCCAGCAGTTCGCTGACGATTTTCCGTGCGGCAAAGGCCAGCGGATTGGCTGTGGCCCAGGTATCGGCGCCGCCCAGGGCACGGTCGGTCAGCAATACCGCCGAGTCGCAGCAGCGGCTCAGGCTGTATCGCAAGACGTCGGCTGCCATCGGAGGGCCCATCGTCAGTGCGATGACTTTGGCCCGGTCGTCGCCGGAGATATTTTTCATGTGGTTGGCAAATGCCAGCGCCTGGGCATCCAGCTCGTTGATGACGCTGGGCAGCTTGGTCCGGATGAGGTTGCCCGTTTTCGGGTCAAACGCGTTATCCGTAATCTGCGATACGTCCGGCACCTGCTTGACAAGTACAATATAATGACTCATCGCTTATCCTAAGTATATAAATGTCGTTACCGATTTGTCTTCCGTATGTCCGACAGACCTGCTAACATAGTCGTGCCGCGGGCCGTCGTCAATAACAAATCTTTTCACTGGACAATATTGAACATAACCAGCTTTGAATCTCTACAACCTTCGGATTACCGAAAGGTGAGTGAGCCAAGGGATACTAAACCACAATGACGCAAGATACTGTCAGAAAATTACCGTAAAATTGTCATATTATGCTAATCTTGCACGAAAATGCCCTGATTAGGTTGTAACCTCTTGCAATTTCTAAACTTCCATAGTACAAAAGGGGTGGAAATAGCGTGTTCGGGCCGGAACTGGAAATCCGGGTCGACGAAAGTATGTACTCACTTGATACGAGGAACAGACAATGGCAGATCTTAAAGCGCTCAGTGAAGCAGTCATCAAAGGCGACCAAAAAACCGCCGTGGAAATTACGCGTCAGGCCCTGTCGGAGGGAATGGCCCCTGCATCGATTCTTACGGAAGGTCTTATTGCAGGAATGAATGTCATCGGCGTCCGATTTAAGGCCAACCAGGTCTATATTCCGGAAGTCCTTATTTCTGCAAGAGCTATGAAAATGGCAATGGAAGTGCTTGAACCCAAGCTGATCGAAGCCGGCGTCAAACCCCTCGGCAAGGCGCTGGTTGGCACTGTGCAGGGCGACTTGCACGATATCGGCAAAAACCTTGTGGCGATGATGCTCAAGGGGGCGGGTTTTGAGGTCATTGATCTGGGGGTAGATTCTTCGCCGGAAAAATTTGTCGCCAAGGCCAGGGAAAGCCATCCGCAGGTTATTGGCCTCAGCGCACTGCTGACGACCACGATGCCTGCGATGGAAAAGACCATTCGCGCCATCAAGGAGGCGGGACTTTCCGTCAAGACGATGATTGGCGGGGCGCCTGTGACGCAGGCGTATGCCGACAAGATTGGTGCCGACGGCTATGCTCCCGATGCCGCCAGTGCGGTCGATCTGGCTAAAAGTCTGTTGAATTAATCCTCTGTTATTTAAGGGTTTGTCTTTGCGGGCAAACCCTTTTTTTGTACCGTTGACGTATTGTGTCGATGATAAAAGGGCTTGGCACTGGTTCGATGTCCTCCAATGCAGGCTTGACAATGCTATCTGCTCCCTTTATTGTGCCGAGACGATGAAAGGGGACTTGTATGCGAAATGCGGTCAAAATGAGATGGATTGTGATTGGAGTCCTGTCCGCTCTGTTTTTGTGCGATAGCTGTTCGAAAAGACAGAGTGCGGTTTCTGTCCGGGGGGCGAATATTGTTGCCCCTTCGCTGGACCAGGAGACACTCCAAAGCGATCTGGACCGTTTCGAAGAGATGTTTATCCAGATTATCAAGCAAACCACTGCACAAATCGAGCAGGATTATCCGGATTTAGACATCAAACGCACGAATCTGCTGCTCAATACGCGGCTGAACAATGCCGTAAGAACTTTCTCCGAAACAACTTCTCCGTTGGTTGGTCTGATCGAAAACTGGGAATTATGTATACGATTGTACTCTTATTTTGACGACGGTCAGGGGAAATCTCTTTATCGGCAGGCTCAGCCGGCAAT
>JBDKVE010000336.1:0-19625 GCA_039679345.1 Anaerohalosphaeraceae bacterium | reverse complement strand
CTGCAATGAATCCTTGTTCGTTCGCACCATCGATTCTGCCTCGAAGTTTATCTGGCGGGGACAGTCTGTAATCAATCTGGCGGATTTGGTCGGCGGCGGCAACGGACTGGGAACCGGCAGTCAGAATTATGGCGTCGAGATTGAGACGGGTACGCTTTCACAAAGTCCATTGAATGTGAATGGCTATGGGATCAGGAATCAGAAGCCCTGGACTTCATATTGCCCGGTTCCCGGAATACCCGGTATTGACGGCATTTTTATCCCCGATGGCGGCCCCGGGCCGGTCATCGTCAGTTCGCAGGGACATATTTTTGATCATTGTCCGGATACGAATGCATACTGGTGCTCTCCAATCATCAACGGCAGCAAAGCGATTGACGATGATTTCGAACTTGTTATTAATAATATACCGTACGGCACGCCTGAAAATCCGGCCATATTTTTACATGCCAATATCGGCATTACGTATGATCTGCAGGCAATCCGCAACCTTTTGCCCGATGGCGTGCGGCCGGAACGGTTTACGGCGATTGCCGCGGCCCCGATCCCGTATCAGAATATAACGAATTATTTTGATGTCTGGATTTTAGTGGATGGACAGATTCGTTTTTCAAAGACAGGCGTCACTGCACCTCAGACGTTCCCCATCGAAGTTGCTTTGACTGAACGGGACCATTTTCTGTCGCTGGTGGTGACGGAAGGAAAAGCGGCTATGGAAAACCATGGAAATGCCTATGACTGGTGTTTCTTCTGCCGCCCGGAATTGATTCTGGACATGGATTAACGCAGCATGCAATTATGACACTGCGGCTGTGGTGTGATGATGACAGGAAAAACATAAAAATAAAATCCGGATCAATCAGTGAAAGGAGGTTGGTGACGAGAAAGAAGTGCGATGTGCGGAGTGTGTATTTGATGGCGAGTGTATTTAGGGAAGCAAGAGCGTGAAATAGAATTTTAGGAAGTCTTAATATCTAAATCAATTTAGGAGAACCCAAATGAGAAGAGTAATTTTATTAACAGCGTTATTCGCTGCGGTACTCGTCGGCACGAGTCAAGGTTTAAACATAGCACTGTCCGGGACGAGTCAGACAGGGAATCAGCCCATCATCGACTTTCTCGTACAGAACTTCGGCGCGACCGTCACTTTCGGGGATTACAGCAATCCGGCGAATATCCCTGCCGGTACGGATGTGTTCATGGTCGGTCGTGTGCTAACCAGCGGTGCGTATGGCAACGCGACCAACACAGCGACGTTCAACGCGATGACCATTCCTGTGGTGTGCTTTACCAGCTATGTCGCACGCCCGGACGGCAGCCGCTGGGGCTGGCACACCGGACCGATTGGAGCGTTTCACACGTTGTCCGGAAACGAAACAGTCGTGACCCAGGCCGGAGCCTCACTGTTTGGTGGTGCCGGCGCGGTTAACTGGTGGAATGACGCCACCTGGGGCTTTTCTGCGCCCGGTACCGGTACGGTCGGGAGTGGGCAGATTCTGGCCACTTCGCCGGCGGGTGAAATTGTTGTAGCGTACTGGAAAGCTGGCGACACGTCCGGCTCGGGAGCGGTTTTTGGTTCCAAGCGGTTGCTGTTCAATGTTCCGGATCAAGGCAGTGGCAACCCCGTGGATCTGCCCAATACGGACGCAGGCAAAAAGGCTTTATTAGCCGCACTGAAACTCATTATTACACAAGAAAACATTCCTCATAATCCGACCGCTACGCCGCTCAATCCGGACGGTTCTGTGGGAACACCGACCTCACTGACGCAGGCGGATGTAACGCTCGGGTGGGAAGCGGCCAAGGATTCCGATTCTCTGGTCCTCCCGAACATTCTTCGCCATAACATCTATCTGTCTTCCAGTAACGATCCCAATGTGTATCTGATTGATTCTGTGGATCAGGTCCACAATGCCGATCCCAGTCTGACCGACCCGCATAATGAATATGGGCCGCTCAGTCTGAATCGCGGCATTAAGTACTACTGGAAGATCGAAGAAGTATTAGATAATGGTACAGGCGGTTATCCGGCCGGGGATCCCAATAATATTATGGGAGAACTGTGGTCCTTTGTCATGGTTCCGGCAACCGTAAGCGTTTCAGCCGTCTCACCGGGTTATAATGTGATTGATGCCAGCACCAATCTTGTCGTGTCTGTGGTGGGAGCGGCGGCAGATACCTATCAATGGTACAAGATCGGCGATCCGGATGTGGCTTTAACAAACGGCGCTGATTATGCCGGGGTGAATACGGATACGCTGACCATTTATGATGTTCAGGTGGCCGATGAAGGGTACTACTATTGTGTCGTTACCAACTCCCTGCCCAGCACGGCCTCCAATCGTGACACCGGCCCGGCTCGCGTGATGATCAAACGCCTGATGAATCATTATGCGATGGAGTCGATGGCGTATGATGTCAATCCTCAGGGCATTACCCCGGACGCTGTCAGTGGATTTGATATGCGGATGGCCAGCAATGACACCGGGACGGATGTGCCGGTACTGGAAGCCAATACAGTACCCGGACTTGCGGGCACTTCTTCGCTGAAGTTCAACAATCCGCGCGCCAACCCGGCGGATCCGAATAACGTCGATGCACAGTATGCCCAAATTGATGAAGACATGGTGGCTGCTTATCAGGACATCACGATTTCGGCCTGGGTCTATTCCAGCGGCGGTTCCAACTGGAACCGAATCCTCGATTTCGGAAACAACACGGATAACTATGTCTTCCTCTGTCTGAATCCCGGCAGCGTCAATAACGCGGTACGATTTGCGGTGAAGGTTGCCGGTACCGAACAAACAGTGACCTCAGCCGCAGAGGCGGTTCCGGTTGGCGAATGGACGTTTGTTACCGCCACGCTGATTGGCAATACCGCTCGGCTGTATGTTAACGGCGAACGGGTTGCAGTCAATACGAGTATGACCAACGATCCGATCAGTTTTGCACCGACGACACAGAACTGGATTGCCAGAAGCATGTGGGGCGCTGGAGACGGATACTTTAACGGTATGCTCGACGACCTGAAGATATGGAACTACGGTCTCAGCGCTCAGGAAGTCGCCCATGAGTATCTGGTGACGGTGACAGATCAGCCGTGGGTCTGCGATCGGGAAGCCTGGGCTGCAGACACGCTGATGGTGGCACTGGACGTCAATGATGATTGCCGAATTGATATGATCGATTTTGCTGCATTCGCTGGAAAATGGCTGGAAGACGCCTATCAGATCAGCCTTCCGTAAGTACGATTTGTTCTATCGATAACAATGGTTTCCGGGTGTCGGTCCAGATGCCCGGAAACCTTTTATGAATCTTGCCGATACCCCTTTTGTGTCAATTGTACACGAGCATGCAGCCAGGGTCCAAGACGATAAGGATTGTGTATTCAAATCTCATTGTCATTTGAATTCTCTCACCCAATAACGACAATCCCTGCCAGATTCCATTTATCATAAACCTGATGTCGTCACACCATCACTGCGATCTGCTTCATTTTCGAAGCCAGACCAATAGATCGAGGTTTATTCCCATCGAATAACCATTCAGGAAACTCAATATCAGATTTCCGGAAATGTGGACTAGTCAATAGATCCGACGTATTAAAGGCAAACTGCGGTATACTGGCCATTCAATCTGGACGATTTATCATACAATATTTAGCTTTATTTTATACAGCAGGTCGTTATACTAGAAGGAAACAGCGCACAGAGGGGTTTGCAGAGACAGGCTCTGTGCTTGCAAGCTGTTTCGACATGGTTCTATATGGCTTCCCTGGGAGTCTGTCTGTAGGCGAACCAGGGCGGTTTATGGTTAATACCACAAAACATATTTGGATCCAAAGAAAGGAATCGATTATGTTACACACACGGTTGCTGTTGGTTGGAATGCTTGGCTTATTTTGGCAAAGTGTTGGATTGGGCCAGAATGCTATTGTTCAGTTTAACGAAACAGAGTTCCGAGATCGGGTTTTTGCCTGCTGGCTGGGCAAGAACATCGGCGGTACCCTGGGCATGCCGTTTGAGGGCAATCAGGAAGCCCGCAACATCAGCTTTTATACCAACCTTAAACCGGGCGAACCGGCTGCCAATGATGACCTGGACCTGCAACTGCTCTGGCTCAAGGCCCTGGAAGAAAATAATGGCCGGGTGGATGCCCGCATTCTGGGTGAATACTGGCTCAAATTTATCCCGGTCGATTGGAATGAATATGGTGTGGGCAAGCGAAACATGCGACAGGGAATCCTGCCGCCTGTTTCGGGCGCCTTCGATAATGAACGCTGGAAGCACAGCAACGGTGCCTGGATCCGAACGGAAATCTGGGCCTGCCTGGCACCCGGCTGTCCCGGCTTGGCGGCCCGCATGGCGCGCGAGGATGCCTGTGTTGATCACGGCCAGGCGGAAGGCACCTTGGCGGCAATCTTTGTCGCGGCGATTGAAAGTGCTGCATTTGTTGAGTCGGACCGCGACAAGCTGATTGCTATCGGTCTGGCCATGATCCCGGAAGATTGCCAGGTGACCGATGCCGTCAAGGCCGCCCAGAAAGCCCACCGTGCCGGAAAAGACTGGAAGACGGCGCGCGAAGAGGTGAACAAAGCCACCGAACCGACCGGCTGGTTTCAGGCACCCCGGAATGTCGGTTATGTAGTTTTAGGCTGGCTCTACGGCGAGGGCGATTTCGGCAAGAGTATCTGTCTGGCGGTCAATTGCGGTGATGACACGGACTGCACCGGTGCAACACTCGGTTCGATTTTAGGCATCATTGACGGCAGCAAGGGGATTCCCGCCCGCTGGAAGGACCCGGTTGGTCTTGCCATCAAGACCTGTGCCATCGGCGGCTTCGAGGCGCCTGCCGATTTGAATATTCTGACCGATCACACCGTAACCATGACCCGCAAAGTGATAGCTCTCAATAAACTTCCCGTTGAATTGACATCTGGCCCCACTGATCTGAGCAAAGCCGGCCAATTGACATTAGCCGATACGCGTGTCGCCCGGCAACTGTGGGAACTTTCCCCCTGGCAGATAATCTGGAATGATTCGGCTCTGCGAATTATCCTCGATTATCAACAGGAACCGTATATCGTGGCCAATCAACCCCGTCAGGTTCAAATTAGCCTGAACTCAGTGGTGGATGCGACACAAACAGTTGCCCTCAACCTGGAAGGATTACCGGCCGGTTGGAAGGTCAGCAATCTGCCTGAACAGCCAGTTACGCTCAAGCCTGCTGGTAGTCCGGTCAAAATCAACCTGGACTTTTTGTCTGCTGAACCCGAACCGGGTTATAATCGGATGACTCTTGTGATCAACATTGGCCAGCGGCCTATCCGTATCCCCCTGACACTGGTGTGCAAAGACACTCCCGGTCCGGATGATCTAGCCCTGGCCGCCAATGGTGCCACTGTCCGCTCCAACAGCGAACTGGACCGCGAACCCGGCTGCACTCCAAGAGCCATTGATGGAATTATTGCCACCGCCGAGGATTTCGCCAACCGCTGGCATTCTTCTCTGGATACCCCCCATCCACATTGGATCGAAGTAAAGCTGCCTCAGCCGCAAACTGTCGGCCGAATGATTATTCGTTTTGCCGACCCACAGGGGTATCCGACCCGCTTCGAAGCACAGGCCCAACTGGCCGACGGCCGGACCCAAACCCTGTTTTCTGTCAACGATTACAAAGATAACCGGGTGTACCGTGCCACCTTTGAGCCGGTTCGAACCGACACTGTGCGGCTTATTATTCATAGTTCGGCCAATCTTGTTTATCCTAACGCCGCCCAGATCAGCGAGTTGGAACTCTACCCTCCCAAACCCTGACCCGGCAGGGAGGTACACCCATCGTGGCGAAAAAAAACTGAGAAAATGCGGAATTAAGTTGACTTTTTCTGAGAATTTAGGTAAGTTGGTAAAGCAGGTAACGCAGGAAATATTCCTACGATACATACATCTTGATCAGCATCATGATTGTCTTTTAGCTTAATTATCGTCCCTTGAGTATTTCTGTTGAAGGTTTTAACACCGACTGGATGATAATAGTGGTCTGTGGAGATATTGTCTCTGCATGGAAGGCAGGGTGTTTCTCTTATTTGAGGAGAGTACACGGTGCAACGCAGGTGCGCCGGAATTAGGAGACTGGAGGCTATGGTCAGATACGGTCCTAATCAAAACGACTATGGGGGAATATCGGTATCTGTCTGTACATGCCGTGACATCCTTTTTTGTGCGTGTAATTATTTGTTTTCAAAACACTCTATTCCTGCACCAATCCCTTCTTTCCACATTTCAATATTCCATTCACTATTTATCAGTCCGCTGATTGAACCATGCACCAGCAATTCGTTCTATATGCAACCGAATGAATTATTCATAAAAACACGGAGGATTATGCTTATGAAAGCCAGAGTACAGCATGCAGGTTTCGGATAAACCTGTGACGGATGTAAGGTGGACATGACCAGTTTCTACAAATAGCTTAGAATTGAACGGAGGACTTGAAAATGAAGAAATGGTTGTTTTTGACAATGCTCTGTCTGGGCTTAGCCTCGACTGTCCAGTCTGATATAGACCGGATTTTGTTTGAATGGTGGCAGGGCAACGAGGCGGATATGCCGGCAAATCTGAGTAATCTTCAGACGGTGTATGATTATACTGCCGGCCTGCCCAGGAATGTGGAATATTTGACCTCATTTCAGACGATAAATTATGATGGAGACCGGAATTTTTGGATTGGACAGATGACCGGATGGCTAATTGCTCCTGTTACAGGCGAATACACCTTCCGTATCACCTCGGACGACCAAAGTCGTGTCTGGCTTAGTCCCGATGGCAATCCCGCCAATAAAACACTGATATGCTACCATGACGACTGGGCCAATTATACGGAATGGACCAAGTTTACGACCCAGAAGTCTTCCCCGGTATTCCTGACCAAGGGAAAACTCTACTGGCTGGAAGGCTTATGGCGTGACGGAACCGGGGGTGGTTTCCTGCGTGTGGCCTGGGAAGGGCCTGAGCCGATAGGCAAGGCTGCTGCAACAACCGATCTGGAAAATATGATTATTCCGAACTCGTGTATGCTTTACTTGAATAGCATGACTGAATCAACGATTGGCGTGGAAAATCCCGCCCCGGCCCGGGACCAGTCGAATGTCGGAGTGGGCGTTCAGACATTAAGCTGGGATCCCGTTGGAACAGGGATTGCCCAATACAAAGTCTATTTTGGTGAAGATCCCAATTTACAGGAAGAGGATTTACTGGGTACCGTAACAGAACCCCAGATTAACTCACCGGCCCTGGTTGCGGATCGTATTTATTACTGGCGTGTCGATGCGGCAGCCAGCGATCCCAATACGGCTGTTGGTGATATATGGTGGTTTTACACTGAAATATGGGGACCGAAAATTACTCAACAGCCCCAGGATCTGAACATCGGATTCGACTGTACCGGCACATTTACAATTGCCGCGGAATCGACCATGCCGGGCTTTGGCGGCACGATTACCTATCAATGGTTTAAAGTGGTTGGCCAGCGGGATTCTGAACTCCTCAATGGGCAAACTGATGACGTTCCGGTTGGAACCGGCGCTAGCTATACCACCGGCACCAGGGGAGACTACTACTGTGTCGTCAGTAATGATTCCGCCTCGGTTGATTCCAGCCTGGTCAGGCTGCGTATAAATGCCTTTCAAATGCAAAATCAGGATATCGGCTCACCCTCGGCCGCAGGAAGCGCTTCGATTACCGAAAATGGTGTTATTACGGTTACCGGGAACGGATCCGATATCTGGGGTCCCGCCGACCAGTTCCACTTTGCATATCGTCAATTCTATGGAGATATCGATCTTCGTGCCAAAGTCGTCAGCATGTCCGGCGGTTCAAATGAATGGCGGAAGTTTGGTGTCATGATCCGCGACCAACTGACCCCGGCCAGCATCCATGCGGTGATGGTTGCAACAGCAGCGCAAGGCCCGGCCTGGGCGGGACGTTTCGCAACCGATTCCGATAATAATGGAAACCGGAATCTCGGAGATCCTGACTGGAATAATAATACCCCGTATTGGGTCAGGCTGACTCGAAATGCGGTTACTAATGAGTTCCAGGGATACTGGTCTTATGATGGGATTAACTGGACCCTGATGACCGGCAATGATGAGATTGCCAGTCCGCAGGTTTTCGCGATGTCCGATCCGATTTATATTGGCCTGGCCGTTACTGCCCATGATGCGGGAGTACTGACGACAGCGACTTTCTCTGACGCCACGGTCAATGGCAGACCCCTATTTGAAGCACCCTGGACCCCGGATGAGGTCGTATTCAGTCCCATCGACAGCAATGGCTGGCTGAATTATAACGCAACCCAGATTACGCTGACCTGGGACAAAACACCGTATGCACCCTGCGACGTCACATATGATATTTATATGGCACAAGACCGCAGCAAGGTAGAGGATCCGGAAAGCGGTCTGCAGCCGGTTGCCTCGGGCCTTACCGGCTTGTCCGCCACAATTGCGAATGCGGGCGTACTGAATCTGGCACATGACCAGACGTGGTACTATCGGATCGCAGCCACCTCGGCAGCCGGTAACGGAACCCAGGATGGATTTGTTTTTGCGATTAATACGGTCAAGGCGGTACCGGAAATCAGTACCCAGCCGCAGCGGCTTACCGTGGTCGATACCCCGGCCAGTCTGACTCTGAAATGTGTTGCGACTGCGTTGAATGACGATACGGTAGCCCTCCAGTCCTATGTCTGGAAGCGTGTCATTGGAGAAAAAGACACAGACTCCAGCGGCGATGATCAGGAGGTCTATACCAGCAACAGCCCAATCGAAATTGAACGAAACGGCAAGCGGTGGTATGACTGTCCGGTGACCCTGTCGATTAATGATGTAACCCAGGAAGGCAAGTACTATTGCATTCCCATTAATTCCTCCGGAATTGCCATCTCGGAGAATGCTTCAGTGATGATCAAGCGAGAAGTTTTGTACTATTCGTTTGATGAAATGATGGGCAATACAGTGCCGGATCTGTCAGACAGCGGCTTTGATGGAACCATGGTGTCCATCGGTGGTGAAGATGCCGAAATTGTCTATGGTGGTCTCCAGACTGGTATTGCGGGCAAAGCCATTTATTTAACTGGAATGGCTGACCCCAATGCTGCCTGTGTCAACAGCGGCGCTACGGCCTATGACCTCGGTATCGAAGGAGCCAATCCCAAAACCTTCAGTGTATGGGTCAAGAATCAGGCCGGGGATGACGGCGGAGTCTTCTCCATCGGAACCTATGGCAAGGCAGAACAGGTTGTGGGGCTTCGTACCGTCGCCGGAACCGGTAACGTCTGGATGGTGGACGCCTGGGGAAATGGAAACCGGACCTTCACCGTCACACCCAGCTTTATGACCTGGACGCATCTTGTGCTGACCTATGACGGGCAGCGGATCAAGATTTTTGTCAACGGACAAAAGATCGATGACTATGCTCTGACGTTCAATCTCCAGAATGAGCAGCCCTTTGGGGTGGGAGTCTGGGCGCGTACCGGATACGGCCATGGTATTTCCCCGGTCTTTACAGGCTGGGTGGATGAAGTCCGCGTATTCAACTATGCTCTGTCTCCGTCTGCTGTGGCAAATCTGTACGTGAGTCTTGCCGGCGGTAGCATTTGTGCCGAGGCACCGACTTATGATTTCACAGAAGATTGCATTGTGAATCTGGAAGACTTTGCCGTCTTTGCCGCAGCCTGGATGAATAGCTCCCTGGTGACACCATGATGCGCGACACATGTGTAAGAGATGATGACGATAAACAATATCAGTTGAACGGAGGACTTTAACATGAAGAAGTTATTAATCGTTCTTTTGATTGCATGGATAGCCGGACTTGTTCCGACATGGGCACAAAGTCCCGTGCGTGTCCAGGTCTGGAATGAAGCGAAAGGTCCGGGCCAGGGAGACGCATATTATTTAGGATTGCGGAATCCGGCCGAAACATTTTATCTGGATGATATTGGATTGGGATCCCGTGAAGATAAGGATACCTTTACGGTACGCGAGACGGCCTTTATTTATATTAAAAAGGCCGGAACATACACCTTTTCAACCACCTCCGACGACGGCAGCATGTTGTGGATCGGAGACTGGTGGGGTCCGCTGGATGAAACCCTGAATCCGGATTTGCTTTTTGTCAAAGAGGGCTTTCTCAACAACCTGCCGCTGACTCGGGTGGTCATGAATGATGCCTGGCAGGGCGATACGACCATCAGCGGCACCATTGCTTTGCAGCCGGGTGTCTATGGCCTGATGGACTGTATGTATGAAGGCACCGGCGGGGAGACCCTGCTGGCGTCCTATTCCGGCCCGGACACAAACGGCTGGACCATGCGAATGGCAGCCAATACGGCATTTGACCTTGCGATTTTCTCCAATAATCTGGTCAAATATGAAATCTGGAATCTGCCCACGACCGACCCCAATGGTCTGCTGGCACCTCCCTATAATAACAATACGGTGCTTCCCGACATTTCCCTGGTACGTTCTACCGAAGGGATAGCTGATTTTATTGGAATGACCAGCAGTTTTAACGTATCGTTCATTCTGGGACGGGATTTCTTTTTGGCGTATGAAATGGGAATTCTTCCGGCTTCGGAGGCTCTATCCCTCGGCCTGGGTGTCAGTTCCGATGACGGCAGTCTCCTGTGGGTAGGTAACTGGTGGGAACAAGGGGCTCCATTGACTCAGATTGCAGATAATCAGGGGCTCCACGGGATGCAGTATCGCGCCGGCCAGATTGATGTCGATGCCGGACTGGTCGGTATCGTTGCCATGCAGTACGAACACGACGGCGGGGAAGGTCTGGAAGCGTCCTATTGGACACCGGAGATTTCACGGACCGTTTTAAAAGAAGGGCTTCTGGTGGCTCCCTATGATGCCAGCCAGCCCTATCCAGCCAATGGCCAGGCCAATGTACCGCTGGAAGCGACATTCACATGGACGGCTCCGGCACTGAATCCTTCGGCTCAAATGAAAGCATATTTCGGACCGTATGCGGAGACTTTGACGGAACAAGCGATTACCGGAAACAGCTTTAAGCCAACACTGGAAATCGATAAAGCCTATCAATGGCGTGTCGATGTGCTCGAACCCAATGAGATTCCCGGGGGCAATCCAACCGTCCGTACCGGGGCGATTTGGGCTTTCTCTACCGTAACGTCCGACATTACCATTACTCAGCAGCCCGCCGATGCCATCGTGCCTCTGAATACTGCCGGTCAGCTTACGGTGGTTGCCGAAAGCGCCTTGCCGCTGCAGTATAGCTGGAAAAAAGACGGCCAGTATATCGGAGTCAGCGGCAGTGTCCTCCCGACGCCCGGCCTCCAGCCCGCTAACAACGGCCTGTATTCCTGTGAGATTACCAACGGCGTCAAAACCGTGGAATCCAGGGCCGCACGCGTTGCCGTGAAACAATTGATGGCCTATTACCCCCTGAACGGCGACCTCGATGACCATGCCAACGAACTGGACCCGGCCGCAACCGGCGATAAAGATGGCGTCTATATGGTCAACGACCCCAATATTCAGGATGCTGTGAATCCGGATATGACAGTGCCGTATATTACCGGCAAAGCTGGACTGGGTCAGGCCGTTCAGTTCAATGGCGTGGATCAATTCGTGTCGCTGGGAACATGGGACCCCTCGACCGTGACCAATCAGTTGACGGTTGCGATGTGGGCCCGCTGGAATGGCCACGTGGATAACCTCTGGCAGGGTCTGATTGGCAAACGCGATTCCTGGAGCGGCACCAATATGCGGTGGCAGATCGAACTGGATCTGGGAACTGCGGACTTGCTCCGAAATCTGAGTGCGGCCGACCAGCCGGATTCGTGGCAGGGGCCTCGGATTCCCGAAAAATCAACACTGGTTTCTCGGGGTGGGTATGTCGAGTTCAGCTCCGAAAACCCCAGCACCGACTACAACGAACGTGCCTATCGTGCCTTTGACGGCGCCACTGGCAGCAAATGGCTGGCCTTCCAGAATACCGGCTGGCTGACCTATATCTTCCCGGAAGATCGGCCCTATGTGATCAGTTCGTATCAAATCACCTCGGCCAATGATGCTCCGGAACGCGATCCGGACAACTGGACGCTGGAAGGGTCCAATGACGGCCTGACATGGGCGGTCATAGATACCCAGACCGCCAAGGCCACTTCCTGGACGGCGCGAAATCAGACCGTAACTTTCAATCTGCCGGCCAATGCGACCGCGTATAAGAGGATCAAGCTGAACGTCTCAAAGATTCGTACACCCTCGGTCAATATCATTCAGATCGCCGAACTGGCACTGTTTGCCAATACGTCCCTGACAGCCGATGAAACCTGGGTCCATATTGCCTCCACCTTTGATGGAACCAATGCAACCCTGTTTATCAATGGCCGGGCGGTGATTACCAAACCCTTCACTCTGGGACCCAAGGCGGATGCCCAACTGATCTTTGGGGCCGATGAGCTTAATCCGACCGGCGGCTCGGCGGTCAGCAGCAAGCCCTGGGGCAACAACTTCTTCAATGGGGCGCTCGATGACATTCGCCTGTACAACTATGGCCTGACGCCCAGTGAAGTATTGGTTCTCTATAAACAGACGGTTCCAGGCGGTGCGGTTTGCCTGCCGGGGACCCAGCCCGAGTTTGATTATGATCAGGATTGCACCGTGGATGTTGACGACCTGTTAATCTTCCTGACCGATTGGCTGACCGACAATTCCGCAGGAATGTAACGGTTTTTAAGGTAAAGTCTTAAAGAGTCAAAACAACAAAACAGGGGCCTGTGCTGACAATCAGCATGGGCCTCTGTGTTTTACAGCCCCTTCATAATGGCCATTGACATGGCCAAACCCCGCTTGAACATGGCGTCCTCACGTGGGCTGCCTCATGACTGCCGATTACCGATTACCGATTGACGACAGCCCCGTCAGCAGGATATAATGCTGCAGGTTGATGAGTTGGACAGGATTACGGTTGCTTTGCTGATTCGTCTGTTTGAAGCCCATGGAGAGGTCTTACAGTATAATACTCTCCAAAAACCAGACGCAGGATTAAGGTGGATTTGTTGCCTGTGCCTGATTTTTAGTATCCGTGTCATAGCCAAACCCCGATATGGGTTGTAAGTTTCATAGCCGGCGGCGTAAGCCTCCGGAAGAAGGTTTATCTTGATAAATAGAGACAGGCGGACTTTTTCAACAGCCCCCTGTCACGAATTTCCATATTAGACCAATGTTGGGGCCCGCCGGTGGTTTAATGTATAAGGATTTATCTATGAAAAAAACAAAGATAGTGCTAATGATTGGGTTGTTGTTAATTATTAGCGTTGTTATGATTCAATTATTTGATGGCTTAATAACACCTTTTGGCGAAATTAGACAACGCAAGAGATATTTGGAAAAGTGGAACCAAAACGTTGAACGATATGTTAATGAGAGTGGGAATATACCAGAGTCCCTTTTTGAGGTGGCAATATTTAATGATGAATTGTTTTCTTATACACGGTTTATTATAAGCGATGATTTTGAAAAAAACTATGACTTGCTATGTAATCCAAACTACTTTAAAGAGTTTGTTGAGTATAAGTTATATGTTGCAGACCAGGATTGGTATATTGTCGAATTAAAGCCAGGGAAGCTATATAAAAGAAAAATGTTCATTGACAGAAAAGGTGATATATATTGTTCGAGGGAAATGAAAGGGGGCAGACATGCTCTGTAGAAAACCTCTTTGAACCCCCGGGAAAACCTGGGGGACATTTACCTATTAAAAGCAGATTAAATGTTTCCTGTCCCGAATTTTAAGTATCCATGTTATATCCAAACCCCGATAGGGGTTGTAAGTTTCATAGCCGGTGGCGTAAGCCGCCGGAAAAAGGTTTCGCATTTTTCCAAGCCCCGGCGGGGCGATAGAACTGGGCCGCAGAATCTCCAAAACAATCAATGGTAAAACGACCCGTTATGTGTATAATATGCTGATCCTTGATGAAATTGTCCGCCCGAGGCGCGGCTATGGTCCGGTTCGATGTATTCTGTGGCCATCCTCGCGGCAAAATGATACTTGTTAAGTATATGATACCTTTGGCCGGACGGCAACTGGCTGACGCCGGATGGGACGCCCACAGCAGCATTGGGAAATATGATACAACCAGAACATTTCCGGATGAGTGGAGTCAAAATAAACAGATCAATCCATAAAGGTGTAATGTGAATAGAATTGATTTTGAGATACAAGCCTATCAATATGTAAAACAATATATGATAAGTGCTCTAGAATTACTTTCGAATAATAAAATCAGATGCACTTGTGAGTTTGAGGATCTAGGTAAATCTTCGGAAATTCGGATTAATTTTTTTAAGGGAAATGAGTATTTAGACACCTGGGAGTTTTTTGTCTATTACAATAACGAGCCTAATGTTACTATGGAAGAGATCGCTTTATACATTCAAGAGGTCCTTAAAGAAGTAGTTGAGTAAAATAAAGTGGCTAGGAGTGCTCCGTAGAAAAGCTCTTTGAAAACCCGGGGGACATTTACCTATTAAAAGCAGATTAAATGTTTCCTGTCCCGAATTTTAAGTATCCATGTTATAGCCAAACCCCGATAGGGGTTGCAAGTTTCATAGCCGGTGGCGTAAGCCTCCGGAAGAAAATTTCTCTTTCTTCCAAGCCCCGATGGGGCGACAGAAAACAGGTTTATAAATCAGGAAGGTTAGCTATGAAAAATGCAGCGTATATGTTGTTGATTTTATGTCTCTTGGGCTCTCAAGGGTGCGTACCCGATTCAGAGGAAGCTTCTCCAAAAGAGCCTCAAACAGTTTCAATGAACAATGCGGATGATAGCATCCCTGCACAACATATTCGCAGCAAAATACATTATATCGTTATTTGGCAGGCAGGGGATAAGATTTATAAGATCCTTGCCCCACAGGAGATGGATAGAGTATTTAAAATTATGGATTCCCTCAAAGAAATCAGTCCAAATGAGTTGGGTGCTGTGATACCCAGTATGGTTGTCAATGTATCTGTTTCAGATGGCAGTGTGGATCATCGATACGAACTTTATGAAACGGCTGATGGAACAGAAGGGGATAAAGAAGAAGTATCTTCCATCATGGGGCAGTTTAATGCAGTGCTTAAAAATACCAGATCCGAGGATAGCAGTGAAGATATTTTTAACCTGAAACCGCACAAACTATCTTATTTATTGCTCAAAACGAACTGAGTGTCTGGCTAAATCAGAAACCGAGGACAGTTAGCTGTCAAAAAAGAGATTAAATGGGCTCATCCCTAATTTACCAAGACTAATAGAAAAGGGAAAAAATTAACATGCAAAAACTAATTATGTCAGTCCCGTTTTTATTTATTGTTTTCCCGCTGATGATACTGATGTGTTCGGGTTCATATGAAGAGATTGTCCGAATATTTCTGATGTCGATTATGGCTCCGGTAGCATCCTTGGCATTTTTTTGGTTGGCAATAAATCCAAAAAGTGAAATTATGAAAAAAAGAGGTAAGCCTAAAATGCTTAGTCGTAAAGCAAAAATTGCAGAAGTGATTACTCGGTTGTTCATCTGTGTGCTGGCAATGGTGTTTTTGCTGTTTTTAGTGTTTCCAATTGAAAGAGGAGCATATCGTTATTTAATAAATAAAGAATCTCAGACCATAACAGGTAAGATAACAAGGACTCGAATGATCTGGGGGATGTGGTTTCTTTACCAGGCAGTATTTGTAGAAAATGATATAGGCGAAAAACATGAGTATTTTTTCTTATATTCAACGAAAGGGATTCTGAAACCTAATAATGATTACACTTTAAAAATCTTGCCTTATTCTGAATATATAATTAGCTTTGAGAAGAAATCAGACGACGCGGGTACACGATCTTTATTGGAGACGGGGGAAAAGTGAATTGCAAGAGGGAAACAATAATGACAATTTTAAGAATATTTGGAAAAACAGTCAAAATACTCTTGATTATATTGATGGGGTATATCTTATTAAACTTTACCTTCCAGTTTTGGCAGGGGCCTGAACGGTCTTTTGATCTGGGGGACCGATATCAACTTAATAGCTGTCCAGGGACTCTAATCTACTGGAAATCGGATAATCATCACGAAGGGCGGGAACAACCCTTCATAGGTTCGGTTGATGTTTTTTATATTGAGAATCCCTGGGTTGTCGGAAGGGTTAACAGATCAAAGTGGTTTGCTATTCAAAAAAACAACCATGAAACGCATTATCCGCTTGCATCACTTAATGAAATTAAGGAGGTTACTGGATTGAACATAAAAGAGTCCGATCTGATAACAAATCCGTACAATCAATGGTTTCCTTCCCGTTATGAAATAATTAATCCATGGGTCAAAATTATCGTAGGAGCTGAAGCTGTTATTTACATTACTATTTTACTTATTTGTTATAAGCTAAAAGCAAAACTAACTAAAACAAATGCAAAAGCATTGAGCATTGAGTCGTAACAAGAATGTTTAAAGAATACAAATCTATAGGCCAAGGAAACCGGCGGGTGGCATGGCCAAGCGGAGCTTGACCATGGCTGTGCCGGCAACATAACAACAATTGGATCGCATATTTGTTTAGATATCGATATACGACCGCATGGGGAAAAATATTTTAAATATTTTTCATTTTTTGCTTGTATGGTATTTGTTAGGCCTATATAATCCCTTCCAGTTGTGAGCCGTGATACAAACGGAGGCTCGGAAGTCTGCACAAGGCAGGCTGGCCGGAAACCGCGGCAAGGCAGCATCAATTCAACACCAAAGGTGCTTGTTGTGGACAAAATAAGTCGCAATACAAGCGAACCAAATTTCATAGTAGCTCAAGCCTCCGTGCTTGAGAGTAACTCACCTTCCGCCTCAGGCGGTATCCATAAGTTTAATTTTTGCTCTTTGATTTTAAATAGGTTTTACCAAACGAACCCAATTGGGGTTAATCGCGGCTATGTTGAGTGGCGTTACCCGAGGCTTACTCGCGGCATAAAAGTGGTCGTTGACCACCCAATTTGGAAATGAATTATCTGTGTAATCGGTAAAATTGGTGGTTCCATTTTTGTACGAGCGGCAGAGGAGTGGGATAGTGGAGTGTATGAGTCGTTATTTCGGTGTAGGGTCTGTTCTTGACTTTAGGGGTCGGCTCGCTTACACTCCTCTATCCTTGTTTTTGAACTGAAAGAAGAGGTATATAATGATAGTAACACGATTTGCGCCATCGCCGACCGGCTATCTGCATATCGGCGGGGCGAGGACAGCTCTGTTCAACTGGCTGCTGGCCCGACGCATGGGCGGCAAGTTCCTGCTGCGTATTGAAGATACCGACATGAAACGCAACACCCCGACAGCCACCGCCCAGGTTCTTGAGGATCTGAAGTGGCTGGGAATCAACTGGGACGAAGGCCCGGACAAAGACGGCCCGAACGGCCCTTATCTCCAGTCGCAGCGTCTTGAGATATATACAAAATATGCACATCAGCTTGTCGATCAGGGTAAGGCATATTATTGCTTCGATACATCCGAAGAACTGGATGCAGTGCGTAAGCAGGCCGAGGCCGGTAAAAAGAAGAATCTGTACCCCCGTCCGGCTCGTTTTCCCGATGAATCGGATGTCAAAAAGGCACAATCCGAAGGTCGCCCGGTCACCATCCGCTTTGCGGTGGACCAGAGCAAGCCGGTTATTATTCAGGATGAGATTCGCGGCCAGGTTCAGTTTGACCCTGCCGAACTCAGTGATTTTATCATTGTTAAAAGCGATGGTTTCCCAACTTATCATTTCGCTGTGGTCATTGATGACCAACTGATGAATGTGACCCATGTGATCCGGGGTCAGGAACACCTGATGAATACCCCCAATCACCAATTGCTCCAGCAGGCCCTCGGCTTCCGTACGCCGGTCTATGCCCATCTGCCGGTCATCGTCAGCGAAGGCGGCGGCAAACTGAGCAAACGTGAACGAGCCAAAGTCCTCAAGGATGCCGTTAAAGCCCGCAGCAGCATCGACTTGGCCGCAATTGCAGCCGCCGGCGGAACCGATTTTGAGGCCGTCCAGAGCTTCCTCGCCGGGGATTCCACCCCCGATATGCCGATTGTGGATGCGATGGCGGCCTATGCCGGCGTCCATCTGCCGGAAATCAACATTGTGGATTTCCTCCGGAGCGGCTATCTGCCGGAAACCCTGGTCAATTTTCTAGCCTTACTGGGCTGGAATCCCGGCGACCAGCGGGAGATTATGACCGTCGAAGAACTGATTGCATCCTTTGACCTGTCGAGGGTCAACAAGAGCAACAGCCTTTTCGACCGCAAGAAACTGCTGGCGTTTAATACCGAACATATCAAATTGTGTAAAGCGGATAGACTTTTGGGGCATTTTAAGGCCTATCTGAAAGAAAATAATTCTCCGGTCGCGCAGGCCGACAATGCCTTGCTGACGCGACTCCTGAAGGTGAATGAGGGTGCCCGTACCCTCGAGCAGATCGAACAGAAGTCCAGATTTGCATTTATGGCTGACGACGCCATTGTTTATGATGACGATGCCGTCAAAAAGGTCTTGCTCAAAAACGACGGGCTGGTTATGCTAAGCATCATTGCTGAAGGCTTGAAAGCACTTGGGCAGGTGACCGCAGAATCGATTGAGAATCTGCTGCGGGGCATTGCCGAACAAAAGCAGGTAGGCCTTGGCAAGATTGCACAGCCTCTGCGGGTTGCGTTGACAGGTACAACGATCAGCCCGCCAATATTCGATACAGTCGATATTCTCGGTCTGGATCGAACATTAAAACGGATAGCATTAACCATAACTAAGTTTAACTCGTAACAGGAGGTCATGGAGAATGTCTCTATTGGTCACAGGTTCTATTGGAATTGATACGGTACGGACGCCCTACGGATTCAACAAAGACTGCATCGGTGGTTCTTCGGTGCACTTTACCATGGGAGCTGGTTTTTTTACCGAGATTAAATTTCTCGGCGTTGTGGGAGAGGATTGTCCATTTAATTTCAAAGAAATTTTCGGCGAACGCAAGGTGGATTTGTCGGGCCTGGAAGTCCGCAAGGGCAGCAAGACCTTCCGTTGGAGCGGTTCCTACGAAGGAGACATGAACTCCGCCCATACCGAATCGGTGGATTTGAACGTCCTGGCCGAAGATCCGCCGCATGTGCCGGATTCGTATCGCAATTGCGACTATGTGTTTCTGGCCAATACCGCCCCGGCCTTGCAGATGCAGTTGCTCGACCAGCTTGGCAGCCCGTCCTTTGTTGCAGCTGATACGATGAACCATTGGATTGTTACGGCCAACGAAGATTTGCGTGAACTGCTGGATCGCATTGATATGCTGATTATCAATGAAGGCGAAGCGAAACTGCTGACCGGCCAGCGTAACCTGGTGACCGCGGCCAAGGAAATCCTCGGAATGGGGCCGCGTGTGGTCATCATCAAAAAAGGCGAGCATGGCTCGATGATGTATAATAAAGAAGGCGATTGTTTTCTCCTGCCGGCCTATCCGACCCCGGTGGTCATTGACCCAACCGGCGCGGGCGATTCGTTTGCAGGCGGCATGATGGGATATCTGGCTTCGGCGGGGCGGGT
>JBDKVE010000335.1:0-5983 GCA_039679345.1 Anaerohalosphaeraceae bacterium | reverse complement strand
ATAAATCCAGCGTGGCGCCAATTTCCTTCATGGTCATTTCTTCGTAATAATACAGAATAATAATCAGCTTCTCAGCACGGGTCAGTCCCTTGGTCAAAAGATTCTTCAGGTCGCGTTTCTGTGCTTCAATGACCGGATTTTGGCTGCGCTGATCCTCGATGATATCGATTTCGCGGATATCTTTTTCACCTTCGTTCTCATTGAATTTGTTATTCAGTGAGACCAAACCGATAGCGCTGGCGTCCCGCTGCAGACGATGGAATTCATCCATCGGCATTTCCATTTCGCCAGCCAGTTCCCGTTCGTTGGGCAGTCTGCCCAGTTGGGCTTCCAGGGTCTGAAGGGCCTTTTCCAGGCGATGAGAACGAGCACGAACCAGGCGGGGAACCCAGTCCATATTGCGAAGTTCATCCAGAATGCTGCCGCGGATGCGGGGAGTGCAATAGGTTTCGAATTTAACGCCTCTGCCGGGGTCGTACGCCTCGATGGCGTCTTTGAGGCCGAAAATGCCGGCGCTGACCAGGTCATCCAGTTCGACTTTATCGGGGAGTTTGGCACATATCCTGTCCGCTGTGTACTTCACGAGGGACAAGTAGTGTTCCATAATTGCATTACGGGACTCTTCGCTTCGTGTCGCGAAGAAATCCTGCCAAACCTGTTCTATATTTTCTGACCGGGTCCCACGCATCTTTAAAGACCTCCATGTCTGTAATTCGCGTTTTTCTTTCACTTGCCAGTGTCCGATAACTGATTTTCATTCAACTGCACGGTCGCGGTGTTTAAAACACACCGCAGCACGTTCATTTCGGCTAAACTGACAAGCAGCTTAACATTTAAAATAACCAATTCACTACTTTTCGGAAAAATCCGTCTTTTTCCGAACTCATACGGCTGACATTGCCCAGCCGGGCACTGATCGCCGCAAAATGCTCTGTCATTGTCGAACGCGGGTAAGCCAAAACCACCGGCTCCCGCTGACGCACCGCACTGGCCAGCAATTCATTCTTGCATAATACGCCGGCATCATAAACGGCCGTTGTTAAAAATCGCGATGCTGCTTCCGAAATTTGCCGATAGGTTTTACGTCCTTCGGCGATATTATCGGCCATATTCACCAGCAGACTGATTCGTCCCTGATATTTTCTGCTGCTGAGGATCTTAATCATTGCATAAGCATCTGTCATCGCAGTCGGTTCCGGGGTGGTTACTACCAATGTATGGTCAGAAGCCATACAAAAGGCGATTACCGTGGAATGAATTCCAGCACCCGTATCAATCAAAATCATATCCGCTCGGTGTTGAAGCCGATCCAATTCATCCACAAGGCGTTGTCGCTGAAACGGATGGATATTAGCCAAATCTTCAATTCCAGATCCGCCGCAGATGACTTCCACACCGGCCGGACCAAGCTGGATGATTTCTTCGAGGCTTTTGCGACCGTTGAGAACATGGCCGAGGTTGAAGCGGCTGTTGAGGTTCAAGACCAAATCCAGATTGCCCAGTCCCAAGTCGGCATCCATCAGGATGACTCGCCTGCGAATCTGGGCAAGACAAATCGACAGATTGGCTGCAATATTGGTCTTGCCGACACCACCTTTACCGCTGGTTACAGCAAGTACCTGGGCCCGTTCTGGACGGGTTTCCACAATCTGCCGCAAATAAGTTGTCCGGCCCGGGTCCATTGCCCGCTCCCCTCGTGTTGTTATTTCCTGCTGCACATCCCGCACTGGCAAATTGTTCTCAACCAGATGCGTATTCACTTGTAAACCTCAAGTTGTATAAATCAAGTTGTAATTTTTTTCAATTTAAATCCTTCCATTAAAGGTCGGATTATGTCGCTATAGTTTCTTAAAATGCTTTAAAATAAAGGCTTATTGCAAATTCAGGTAAGCCGTTTCTTTTTTTCTTTTCTGGCGTAACAATTCAACCGCAAGCCGATTATGGATCAGGTTTTCCGACATTTTCTGGATTTGATCCTGCACATAGGCGTGGGTATCATTTTTTAATAATTCCTGAGCCCTGACATCCAATGTCGCAACGGCTTCGAATTCGCCCTGATCGTGAAATTGAATGTTCGGGCTGTCTTCCAGTAAAAGTCTTTTGTTGCGGATATATTCAGCTAAACCCCGCGTTAGTGTATCGGCAAACTCGTGAACGGGTAAATCCATGGGTTCAAACCCATTTGATCGATAATCAAAGAGGTTACGAGTGAGAACTTCTTTACGTCGTTCTGTAAAATCGATGATACGGTTAAGAAGTTCAGTCAGGTTGTCCGTAATAGGAGCGACATTAAGGTTCATACAGCCATCCTTGGCAAAAAAGTGTTCTCCATTTATGAGGCTTTAACGGCCTGCTCCGATTGAAAGATATCACGGATTTCAGACAGAGTTTTAGTTTCTCTTAACTGCTGAATCCGCCAAAGACGTTCAAATACGGAATCGTCATACAATCGATGTCCGCCTTCGGTCCAGTCACTTTCCTGGATAAGTCCCATAACTGTGTAATTGTGGATTGTCTGGCGAGTGAAAGGGGTACTGCGCACGATATCCCCAATGCGATAAAGCTTGGGAGGCATAACAAAACCATTGTTGCTGCTTTGATCCATAGAGCCTAAGACACACCTTTGACGTATATTCAAGACAACCAAACGACTTACCCTCCGGGCAAACACAGTACTTTCTAATCTATAGTAAGCCCAAATAATCCTGTTGCAAATCGCCGCATGTCAATCCAGCCCTTGGCCCATCCGCCCTGATTGTGCTGGAGCACTTGTTGCGACCCCGTCAAATCATATTTGACGTTTTATAAAATGTAAAACACATTTGCGTCTCCGTCAAGTGAAATTGGAAAAAAACTTGAATTAATCATGAAAATATTATTGTGAAATAATCACAATAATGCGGGATAGGCAGGGAAGCAAATACTTCTATAAACCTATGGAAATAATAGGAAAAGACCAAGAGAGAGACCTCCTAAAATAGGTTATCGGAATTTCCTTATTGTGTTCTACTAAGTAAAATAGCCCCATTCAATTTCAGATTTTATCGCATATTTTATATATTTTTAAAAGATGCTGAATCCGGCCGGTATCCACGTTAACCACGGTGGAGAAATGTCCGATACTTGAAACAACTGCATCAGATAAAAAACAGAGTCCGAAATAAGGGATTTAAAATAAATGAGTCAGGGCGACACTGCCAAGCAAATAATGAGCTGTTCGGGGAGCACGTGCCGGCTGGATATTATTACCCCACTGGCCAAGAAAATTAACTGCCTGGATGTAAAACGGATTGCAGAAATTTGTGTCAATGAAATCCCGCAGTTGATTGGCTCGAAATTGGCCTCGCTGTATATTCTGGATGAGACAAGCGATATATTGCATCTGGAACGTCACAATCACCCATTTCTGATTAACAATGTGGTCTCATTAAATCAGAATCCGCCTTCTCCGATGGTTGCGGCCGTCCGGAGTAAGGAGCTTTTGATTATCAATAATATGGATGATACTGAATCTGCGGGAGTGGGGAATGTACACCGCAGCTTTGCCAAAAATTACATGACGAACAGTTGTGTCATTGCCCCACTGATATGTCATGGACGGGTGGTCGGGGTGCTCAACCTCAGCGATAAAGAAACCGGGGGCATTTTCACCCAGGAAGACATTGCGATTGTTGAGTTGTTCCGGCAGCTTGTCGGCGCATCCATCGGCAATATTCATTTATTCGAAAAAACCCAGCGTCAGGCTCGCACTGACGGCCTGACAGGGATGCTCAATCACCGCACCTTTTATGAGGCGATGGAAGTGGAACTGCGTCGTGCCCAGCGTTACGGCGGCAAGCTGTCGATTATCATGGCCGACATCGACAACCTCAAACCGATTAACGACAACTATGGGCATCGGGCGGGCGATATGGCTATCAAGCAGATTGCCCGACGGCTTTTAGCCTGCATTCGGCAGATTGACCTGGCGGCCCGTTACGGCGGCGATGAATTTGCGATTATCCTGCCGAGCACCTCTCTGGCGGATGCGACAGTGGTTGCCGAACGCATGGTTCAGATGGTCTGCAACAACCCGATGATATGGGAAGACCAGCGGATTAAATTGTCCATCAGTGTGGGCGTGGGGCAATATGACCCGGATACACAGCCGGGCGATGTGACCAAAGCGACGGACCAGGCTCTGTATGCGGCCAAGCAGGCCGGCAAAGGCCGAGTCTGCGTCTTTGCACCTCAGAAGACACCCGCCTAAAAGCGTAAAAACGGTATTCACGACGGCACTTATTTTACAATTCCAATTGAGGCGATATACAATTCCCCCAGAACAGGCAAGGTCTCGCCATTCTCAAAAAAGCCCGGCTTGGCGGCGACAAAGCTGACGGTCGCGGCGGCTTCAATACACACCGGAAGCGGAATGCCCTGGTCACAATCGAGGCCTGAGGGAATATCAACCGCAAGAATCGGGATTTTCAGGCTGTTGATGCAGCTAATCAGGGCTGTATAAAAGCTGGACAATTCCCCCCTAAGCCCTGTGCCGAAAATAGCATCGATAATCAGAGTGCATCCATCACACAAACCGTGAAGCTGTGGGCAGATGGTTTTTTCAGACTGTTCCAGCCAAACCATCGGCAGATTCATCTTTTCACAAATTGTTAGATTAATGAGGGCATCACCGGTGATTTTCTCACGATGAGCACAGCAGATAATCTGAACTTTGACGCCGCTATTGGCCAGATGACGAGCGATTACAAAGCCATCCCCGCCGTTATTACCTGCCCCGCAAAAGATACATACTTTGGAATGGCTGTTTTTACCCAGCATAGCCAGGGCAATCTCAGCGGCGCTGCGTCCGGCATTTTCCATCAGAACTACGCCGGGAATCGCCATTTGCTGAATGGCCCAGGCATCGTAATCCCGAACCTGCTGACGGGTCAGGATGGAATGCATCGTCTTATTGTAAGGCTGCCAGAAACTCATAGGACGGATTATATTGCATGTCCCCGGATTGGTCAATTGACTTTATGCTGATGTGCCGGTACAGTATGAAACGTGAGGATTAAATAAAACTAAGGGATTGTTATGCATATACTTCTGACCAATGATGATGGCATTTTCGCGCCGGGCCTGGCGGCGTTATATAAACGGCTGACCACGCTGGGCAAAGTGACCGTGGTTGCCCCGGCCGATGTTCAGTCCGGCGCCGGCCACAGCATTTCTCTGCGGGATTTGACCTGCCAACTGCTGGATATTGTCGGCAAATTCAGCGGCTATAGTGTCGATGGTTCCCCGGCCGACTGCGTCAAGGTAGCGATTAATAAACTGGTCCCCAAGGACGAACCGATTGACCTGCTTGTTTCCGGGATGAATCACGGAGCCAATGTGGGGATTAATGTGTTTTATTCGGGCACCGTGGCGGGGGCTATTGAAGGGGCATTTTATGACCTGCCAGCCATTGCGGTTAGTGCGGCGATGGATGAGCCATGGGACAGCGAACAGGCCGCCGATTTGGCCCTGGATGTGATCAAGCAGATTTTGCCGATTCAGCCGCGGGAAGTGGTTAGTATCAATATCCCCCGGCTGTCCCAAGGCAAACCGTGCGGAATCAAAGTAGTGCCGCAATCGACCTGCGGATTTGACGAATTCTATCAGGTAGTGGATGAACAGGAAGATCAGGCGGTGTATCGGCTGGCGGGAGGAAACCACCGCGACCAACACGATGAAAAAAATTGGACGGATACGACGGCCCTGACGTCGGGGTATATCACCCTGACTTCGCTGCGTCTGAATTTGACTGAACCGACGGGCAACGAACGCTTAGCAGGGAAAATAATTCAATCTAAATAAAGGAAGGAGTTTTTATGTGGAATGTGTTTGAGGATCCGTGGCTGCTGTTGATTGTGGGCATTGTCACGCTGATTATCGGCGTATGGGTTCGCAACAATGTATCGGAGAAAAATGGTCTTATTGGTATTATTTTAGGGGTGCT
>JBDKVE010000334.1:0-5583 GCA_039679345.1 Anaerohalosphaeraceae bacterium | reverse complement strand
GTCCGACAAGGGCCACAAAGGGAACTCCACCTCCGAGCAGATTCTTCGTGTTCTGGTCGTCCAGTTTATCGAGCAGGCCAGCTTTCGGGATATCGTGGTCCTGATCGAAAACAGCGAATTTCTGCGGAATTTTATACGTCTTGGCCCCCATCCCATGATGGACTTCAATTTTCTGAACAAAGCCTTTGGCATCATCGGACAGCAGACCTGGGCTGCCATCAACCAGGTCTTAGTGAAGTATGCTGAACAGCAGAGCAAAATTTCGTCGGAGAAGCTGTGTATGGACACCACCGTCTATGAAGCCAATATCCATTATCCCACCGATTCTTCCCTGCTGTGGGACAGTTTTCGCACGCTAGCCGGTTTGCTCTGTGCGATTGGGCGGAAAAACCCCCGGTTGTGTTTCCAGCATCGTTTTCACGATAAAAAAGTCAAAAAGCTGGCCTATTTTATTGCCCGCAATGGCGCCAGTCCTAAAAAGGGCATGCAGCGTT
Source organism: Anaerohalosphaeraceae bacterium (assembly GCA_039679345.1). GTDB lineage: Bacteria > Planctomycetota > Phycisphaerae > Sedimentisphaerales > Anaerohalosphaeraceae > Anaeroglomus. The sequence goes on along the minus strand of JBDKVE010000334.1, from coordinate 5,089 downwards.
GGGTTAAAGCCATCTATCACACGTTGATTGACCGGGTTGGATGGATTGCCAGGATTACCCGCGAGGTCCTGATTACTTTGGGGAATCAGGCCGGTTATGATACCAACCTCTTGCGCCATTATCTGTCCCTTGTGGAGAAAATCATCGATCAGGCCGAAAAACGGGTTTTTCAGGGCGTTATGCCTCCCGCCGCCGACAAGGGCTTTTATGAAAGCATGACGCAAATCGTCGCGATGGAAGAAACAATCACAACCGTGTCGATTGGCAAAAAAGGCCGTCGCAACGAGCAACAGGAGCAACGGGAAAGCTGTGAAGCATTCAAAGAAGGACAGCGTTTTCGCGCCGGCTGCGAAGACAGTATCTCGATCTTAAAAACGAGCCTTTAATCTCGGAAAGTGCCTTTTCAAGGGATTTAAGAATTATGCGGCCAGTGTCGGCTGCGCAGCCTTCTGTCATAATCTTGTCTTGCTAACGCGATTGTAAGGCAGAATCGACTGGAACAGAGTGATTTTGAGCGTGATCCCGGAGAGGGTCTGCTCAGAAAACCGAATTTTGAACTTGTAAAAGAGCGTATGCGGATTATTCCATGAAAATGATGACCTCGCGGATCTCGTCCTGAACCGGACGATTATGGCCTCATCATTTTTATGGCTTTCCGCAACAGAAACTAATTACAGATCTATTTTGACAACGGCCAAGCAAGCTCCCACGATTGCGTTTTATCGGCGTATTCCACATGCCCGTCAACAAATACAACGTTTCCTTTGCCGGACGTTTTATCCGTGCTTTTCATCAGATGGTATGTACCAATCGTATCGATCAGATCTCCAGTAAAATACCGGTCTGCCCGATTTGCGCCATTCTCGCATGGCCAGGTAACAGAGGGACTGCAGGCAACAAATGTTGTGTCATTAAGCCCCCACCTCGAAAACCCTTCCACGGGCCAATAGCTTTCCTCGGTATATAACAGTACCTTTGCCGGACTTCTCTTGATGTCACTCGATTTCAAAATGCCCCCATAGGGTCTATCATGCCCAGTCCCATACGCCCACCATCCTGCAAACGCATACCATCCCAAATATGCATTCTGCGAATAGCTAAAATGGGGTTCAAACGCAATACTTGTATTGTGCCCCTGCCCTTCCCAACGACAGCCTTTTTCAACCATTGCCGAAACAACGCTGGGGCAGATATGAACTTTGCTGTCGCCAAGGTAAGGTGTTAAAGTACCTTCTTTGGGAGTTTTTTTGTCATGGTACCAACACTTTGGATTCCATATATAGTTCGGATTATTCTTCTCTGAAACCCATTGCCAGAATATCGCATTTTCTGCACATGGAAATTCATTCTTATTGTCAGTCAAATACGCTCCAACTGCATTCCCGTACCCTTTGAGATTCGCCTTGCATACAACAGAACGAGCGTACTCTTTGGCCCTTTTCAAAGCGGGTACAACGATTGAAAGTAACAGGGAAATAATGGCAATTACCACCAATAACTCAATCAAGGTAAAACCTCTATTTTTTTGCATTGTAACACCTCTTTCAGAAAAACAGTTTCTATGCCACTTACAATCCAATTTCTTGTGAAAGGGGTCTGCAGTTTTTTGAGAAACTACAGACCCCCATGTCATTACATCATTTTTAGTTCAAACAATCAGGAACCAGATTGCACTCCATAAATTGTGACGCTAACCCCACAAAATCTAACATATCCACAACGCAATCACCATTAAAATCAGTTAAAGGAGGCGCAATACACTTGGATCCGCCCATTACATCCACATACAGCTTTGCAATATCCCCAGGGGTTAGAGCATAGTTGTAAATGCGTACATCATCAATCCCACCTGTAAACCATGACTCATAATGATTAATCACAGAGCCGTCCATCCAGACAGCACAACCAATCAAAACCGGAGCATCATTCGCCTGAATTATTCCGTCATCCAGAACACTGGCCGCCAGTTCGCCATCCACATAGACCTTTCGCGTAACCCCGTCATATGTCCCTGTTACAAGATGCCATTTGTCATCGTTAATATTTATACCGCTGGCAAGTTCGTCACCGGCAGAAGTGCCTCTGAAGGTAAAGTTTGCCTGACCCGTATTCCAATATCTCCGAAGAGACCAGCCTCCCGTTTCACCGCTTTTGGTAATGACCCCTCTCCAATCCCCACCGTCCCATGTTGTCTTTACCCAGGTTGAAACCGACAAAGCATCATAGACGTCAAAGAATGCTTCATTGGGAACATCGAGCCGAGTCCTTAAAGTCGTGTTGAACTGTAACGCATGATTGTTGCTGCCTGGTCCTTCGATTCGGGCTGGACTGTTAACGAGTAAAGCATCATGGCCATGACCCGATACATCCGGAGTCACATTAGGATCGCCAACTACCGTGTCTAACGGCCAATAGCCCAACAACCTCTTTATTATCAGCCTGACCGTATTGGAAGTAACCGGGCCGCTGCTGTTCGTTATTACACATGAGTAATCACTTTCGTCGGCCTCCCCAACATGGCTAATTGTCAGAGTATCTGTTTGGGAACCGGTGATATGATCCAATTCATCATTCAAGTCTGCACCATTTTTGCGCCATTGGTAACTCATGGATGAAACAGAAGCCGCTTGGATTTGAAATACAGCGGTCCCTCCCAAATCAGCTCTTGTTTTCTGAGGCTGCCGGGAAATAATCGGCACGCTTTTTTCACTTTCAAACGACCAGACGATCCCGCGAATTCTCTGACTGTCAGCAGGTTGTGTTTCGTCGATTCTCCAGTAATAAGTCTGATCCTTGAGAATACCGCTCCGGGTTACAGGCAATGTCACGACACCCTGATAGACGTCCATCGGATTATCAGGCTCGGCATGTTGCACAGCATCCCTGTCTGTTCCGATATACAGATGGTGTTCGACAACGGCTCCAACAAGATTCGGATCTCCAAAAATACCGGGGGTCCAACTCAATTCGACATCACCCTCTGAAACATCCATCGCTCCATCTGCGGGGGAAGGACTGGCTGGTATGGTATCACCGATAAGCCCATTATGATACAAGTTTAACACGGTCGCAGCATCAATTGCTCCATTAAAAATGTACACCTCATCCATCAGGCAATCTCCATTACCGCCAGGCAGAAATTGATGGGCGCCTCCCTGGGAACAAGCTCCTATATTGATAGAGTCCGCAAGGTTGTATTTCATGACATGCCCCGCTATCGTACGCTCACTGGCCTGCATACCATTCTTATACCACCTGAATGTTTTGGTTGGATTATCCCAGGAAACCACAAAATGAGTCCAATAGCCGTTATCTACAGACGGACCATTGGTTCCCCAGTCTCCTTCCGGATCCCCTCTATGAATAAAACGCCAGTTGCTATTGGTACTCTCACGTTTACACGCCCAGCCCCGGTCTTCCCCGCCAAAGGAAATCGCAGTATTCCAGGATTCATTCCAGGAATCAATTTTACACCAGAATGCCACACTAAAGGAAAGATTGTTCAGGCCATTCGGGTCGTCCACTTTAATGTACTGATTCAGTCCCGTCAATCGCAAGCCAGCACCATCCTTACCCTGGGTCCAGGCCCCACCCATCAGTGTGCCATTGTAACCATGACCCGACATATCCCCAGCATGACCATCAAGAGGCCAATAGGCTGCAATGTCCGCCGCTTGTACAAAACCACATACAACCATTAACATGATCAATATAAAACCCGTCATTTTAATCTTAATTATAGGCAACATAGTTTTACTCCTTATGTTTATCTGATTTTATCTCTGTTATGAAATACCATTGCTTTCATCTTTATGGACAAGCAATGGGAGGATATATTCCACATTCGAGCCAGCCAGATGCCATGATAACAAAGTCCTCGATATCCACTCTGCAGTCATTACTAAGATCGTATTCCAGATGCTCCATGCAGACAGAACCTCCCACCACATCGATATAAAGCATAGCAACCTCTTCACTGGCCAGCGCATAATTATAAATACGCACATCATCAATACTTCCGGTGTAATAAGAGTTCCAGGGATTGGCACCAATAAAAACCTTATAGTCATTAGCCGCAATCTCACCGGAATCCTGCACACTATTTCGCAATACACCATCGACATATATTTTCCTGATTACTCCGTCATAAGTGCCGGTTAGAAGATGCCAGGTATTGTCATTCACATTTACACCACTGGCCAGTTCATCTCCGGCGGAAGTACCCCGCAGGGTAAAGTTTGCCTGGCCTGTATTTGAGTATCTCCGAAGCATCCAGCCAACATTATCTTCGCCTCCTTTGCAAACGACCGGACGCCAGTCACCTCCGGCCCATGTGGTTTTCACCCAGGCCGAGACCGTCATACTCTTTAGAGAATCAAAATAGGATTCGTTTGCCACTTCAAGCCTTGTTTGTACACTGCTGTCAAACGCCATCCCTTTGTTACCGCTGCCAGGTCCCCCGGTAAGAGCCGGGCCGTTAATAAGCAATGCATCATTGCCATTGCCTGAAATATCAGGAGTGAACAAATTGGGGTCTTTACCATTAATCTCATCAAACGACCAATGGCCCATTATTCTCTTGATATCTAATTTAGCCGTATCAGATGTTGCAGTCCCCCCGGCATTGGTAGCCACACACCAATAGTCCCCAAGATCAGCCTCGACTATATTGCTTACGGTCAAAGAGTCTGTTTGAGAGCCTGCAACCTTATTATCTTCATCCGTCAGCATATCGCCATCTCTGTACCACTGATAGTTTACTTCAGTAAGAGATTTCGTGCTGATTTTAAAATTAACTGATCCACCGGTATCTGCCACATTAGAAATCGGTTGACTCAAAAATACTGGCTCCGGTTTGACAATACCATATAATTCAAAGATATCGTCGGCATTTAGGACATAATCATATATTCTGACTTCATCAATCAGTGCCTGTCCACCCGTGCCTGGCAGATATTGATGTGCAGTATCCTGTGAACATGCCCCAATCATAACAGGCCATTGCATGTCGTAAGTCATAACATGCCCATCAAGATTTCGGGCACTGATTACCAGACCATTCTTGTACCATATAAATGTTTTTGACATA
>JBDKVE010000333.1:0-6716 GCA_039679345.1 Anaerohalosphaeraceae bacterium | reverse complement strand
TTATAAAAACTCACGCCCTGTGCTATTTCGATTTTTCGAACAAAAAACGCAAGTCTGTCCCTTAGGGTAGAGGGCGAGAGAAAACGCCAAAGAAGGGAAGTGACAGGGCAAGTCAGGGCGCACGGGCGTCCTGCCCGTGAAACATATAGAAAAGGAGAACAGATAGGAAATGATAAAACCAAATACCTCTCACCGCAGGACAGCCACACACAAGACCACCCCGAAGTCTCCGGGTCCGTCGAAGGTATCCGGCCTAAATTACCATTATGTATGCAGGTCAAACAGCGATTGCGTCTTGATAATCGTCACCTGATCCGGAAACGCATGAAACGCATGGATGTGCAGCTCGTGACGACGTGCTTCAAAATCTATGTAGCTGAACGGCTCCAGCCCGCCGGCAGCGTACTCCGGAAATGCGATAAACATTCCCCGGTTTCGTGCGAACCGCTGCAAATCCGTATGGCTCTGGCGGTACAAGTTGGCGCTCATCTTTTCGATCTGGAAATCGGTCATGTAGTTCAGACCCCGGCTCAAGGAGCATTTGTGGGTCCGCTGACCCCGGAATTGGAATCGCTCGATCAGGCCGCGTTTGGGCAGCAGCATGCTGTTGGGGCTGATCAGTTCGGTCAGGCACATATCGCCCACGAAGACGCTGACCACGTGCGAGCATCCCGTCGCCCACAGCATCATTTCGTAGTGTTCGGTTTTGAGGTGTCTGCGGCCGAAAATGGTGAACAGTTCAGGGTGCAACGGTCGCTGAAACAGCGAAAACGTCAGCTCACTGACAGCTACATTGGTTTTGGGCGACTCCATAGCTCTCCAATACTTAGCGATTACGATTCTTTCACGCCTGATTATAGCAAATATGTTGTTTTAAAATCAAGGCCTCTAATAGTACTGAAAACAGGGCCGGGGGTTCTTATCGGACGAAAATTTCATAAAGGCTCAGGGCAAAATAACTAAAGAAACTTAAATTATTTTTGTAAAAAATTTATTTTTCGGTACTCTGTTCTTTTATTACGGAGTGAATACCAAAATCTGAATCCAAACTACAGGAGTTTTCGATGCGAAAGACTATTGGATGTGTCGTGTTATCGGTACTGTTTGTCGCTGGCTGCCAGACGCGGTCCGGCCGGGAATCGGCCTATTGCAACCCCGGCGGAATGTGGATGCCGCACCAGATGAGCGGGCATGTCGAGACCTTGCGAACGCTGGGTGTGGAACAGCCGGAACAGTTTACCGACCTGACCGGCCATCCCCTGGGGGCGATTGTCTGGCTGGGCGGCTGCTCGGCGTCGTTTGTTTCGCCCGACGGCCTGATTATCACCAATCATCATTGCGCGACGTCCACGCTGCAATGCAATTCGACCGCAGAGTGCAATCGCCTCGAACAGGGATTCCTGGCCCGCACCCGGGAGGAAGAACTGCCCGGCGAAATTGGCAAGAAGGTCTGGCTCATCCATGATATCCAGGATGTTACCGGACTTGTGCTGGAGGGGCTGGATGCCGTGGCCGACCCGATGGAGCGGACCAATACGATTGAGGATCGCGTCAAGGCCATCATCGCCGAGCATGAGAAATCCGACGAAGGCATTCGCTGCTCGGTGCGGTCGTTTTATGAACAGCAGCAGTATTACCTGATTACCCAGTTTGAAATACGCGATGTGCGGCTGGTCTATGCCCCGCACAGCGGCATCGGCTGGTACGGCGGAGACATCGACAACTGGCACTGGCCGCGGCACACGGGCGATTATACATTTCTGCGGGCGTATGTCGGCCCGGACGGCAAGCCGGCGGAGTATTCCAAAGACAATGTGCCTTATCAGCCCAAACATTACCTGAAGATTGCCTCCGAGCCGCTGTGCGAAGGGGATTTTGTGATGGTGGCGGGTTTTCCCGGCAGGACCCAGCGGTGGAAGACCGCTGAGGAATTGGCGTTTGCCTGCAACGTGCAGCAGCCGCAACAGATTGCGATTATGAAGGAAGTGGCAGACCTGTATCGGCAGCTTGGCAGTCGCAGTGAGGCTATCGAAATCAAGATTACGCCGTCGCTGCGCGGTGTGATGAATCACCTGCAATTGCTGGAAATGACGCAGGATAATTTCACTCAGTACGGGCTGGTCAAGGTCAAGCAGGAGTCACAGGCCAAGCTGGTGCAGTGGATCCAGAGCGACCAGCAGCGGCAGCAGCAGTGGGGCGATGTGTTTGAGCAGATTAACCAGATTAACGAGCCGCGCCAGCAGCGATGGAATCGGGATTACATGGTTGGCAATATTGCCGGGTCGGTGCAGATGATTCGTGCGGCGCATACGATTGTGCGGATGGCCGAGGAACGGCCCAAGGCGGACGAAGAACGCGACCCGGAATTCCAACAGCGCAACTGGGACCGCATCGCCGACGGCCTGCGGCAGATTCAGGTCAGCTATGATCCGCTTATCGATAAGGCGTTCCTGAGTTTTTACCTGTCCAAGCTTCGCGGCCTCTCTGCCGAGGACCAGGCCCCTGTGCTGGCGGCGTTCGGCGAGGAGGTCAACTGGGATGCGGCGGGAATGCAGTTTATGATTGAGTCGCTATATCAGGATGTGAAGCTGGCGGATGCGGAGTATCGCGTCAAGCTGCTGAACACCGCGACGCTGAAGGAATTGCAGGCGATGCCGGACCCGATTATGCAGCTTGCACTGCGATTGCGGCCGCTGACCAAACAGATGGAGGATGACGGCAAGATTTACGAAGGGCAGATGCTGCTGGCGCGGAAGGGCTATGTCGAGGCGATGAATGCCTTTGCGGGCAGCCCGGTCGCCCCGGATGCCAACGGCACGCTGCGGATTACCTACGGGAAGGTCAAGGGCTATCGGCCGGCGTGGTATGCGTCGACCTATCGGCCGTTCTCGACGGTGGAGGAGATGCTGAAAAAACACACCGGCCAGCCGCCGTTTGATGTGCCGGACGCCCTGATCGAGGCGGCCAAGCAGCGGCAGGGCAGCCGGTTTGAGTCGTGGTCGCTGGGGGATATTCCGGTGGATTTCCTGAGCGATCTGGATATCACCGGCGGCAACTCCGGCTCAGCGACGCTCAACCGCAAAGGCGAACTGGTGGGGCTGGTCTTTGACGGCAACTCCGAGGCGCTGGCCAGCAACTGGATCTTTATGCCCGATATCACCCGCGCCATCCATGTGGACATTCGCTATGTCCTGTGGATTATGCAGGATGTGGACCACGCGGATAATCTCCTGCAGGAACTGGGCGTCAATTAGGCGACTCCATTTTTGATGGACGATTGATGATTGAGGATTGAGAGAAATTGCGAGGGCATGTGTCGCCCCGATGGGGCTTTGGGGTGGGGGGGGGCGGTTCCGGCGGTTTCCACCGCCGACTATTGTGGCGTGACCCCGTTCGGGGTCTGAAAATTGGATTTGAGTTTCTTGCTGCCGAGAGAAAGCAGATATTTTGTTAACATTAAAATTGAGGAAAAGGGAATAGGCCATGAAAAGAGCTGCACGGTATTCACTTGTGATTTCTATGGTTATAGCTTTGTATTGTGGCTGTAAAGAAAAACAGGATTTATATGAATATGAAGTTCAGGTTGAAAAGGAGCCACAAAGGTATCCTGAGCTTACAGATGCAGTGAAAAAACTAATTGAAAGCGGCAAAGACATTAATGTTCCACAAGAATTCTGTGACCCCAATAGTGATTTAGGTGTAATTATAAATGAACAAGTTCGAAAACAGAAATGTACTCCGCTGCTCATAGCATCCAGTTACGGAACCCTAGAGTCTGTGCAAATGCTTTTAGATCATAGTGCCAATGTGGAGTCGCGCGATCTTTCTGAAGGGACTCCATTGCATGCTGCTGTATGGCGAGCATTTCCTGATACCTGTAAATTGCTTATTGAAGCTGGTGCACAAGTTAATGCGAAAGATATGTCAGGCGACACCCCTATTTTTGATGTGGTACCTGCACAACAAAGAATTTGGAATATATCTAATGCCCTGGAGATCTGTTCCCTGTTGGTAAATGCCGGGGCAGACATAAACATACAAAACAACATTTCTTATACCCCCCTGCATCGTTACGTTACGAGTCCTCATCCGGAAATTGTTGAGTTTTTAATCAAGCATGGGGCAAAAGTAGATGTAACAACGGATGGCGAGAGAAACACCCCTTTGCATACCGCAATGCTTGGCGGAGAAATTGAGACTCTGAAACTTTTGTTGGATAACGGTGCAAATATCAATGCACGCAATAAATTGGGCAAAACCCCTCTGTCGGAAGCCAAGTATTTTATGAAAAATGGATACACGACGGAAGCCAGACAAAAAGAAATTATTAAATATCTGAAAAGTCGAGGGGCTGTTGAATAGAGAGCCTGTGGCCATGTGCCGCCCTATTGGGGCTTTGGGGTGTGGGGGGGGGCTTCGGCGGTTTCCACCGCCGGCTATTGTGGGACGTCCCTGCGGGACGGAATCAGGAAGACAAGAAGGCAGGTGTACAGGAATACAAGTAAGGTATGCAAGTATACAAGTATGCAGGTATACAGGAAAATGGGCAGGCACAGGGGCCAGCCCCTACGGTGAACGAATAATTAAATCCAGTCGCTTGCGCTCCAGGCTGCTGTTTAAACGATATAAAGCGAAAATTATACCCAACGGGTATGGTTATTCCGCGAGCAAGCAAAGCAAGTAGTTGAAGCTGCTGTGCTTAGCCGCGACGAAACGGAAAATTTCAAGCAGGATCAGTATAGAAAGAAGGAATACCATGTATCCATTTACAGACCAGTTTATGTCCAATGATAAAAATGTTGAGTTTCTGAAAGCCGCAATGATGGGGCCAAACGCCATGCGGTTGTCAGAGGAATTGTCGTTGCACCTGAACATCCATGAGGCTATGCAAATCCTTGACCTCGGCTGCGGGTGCGGTCTTTCTACGCTGTTGTTGGTGAAAAAATATGGCGCGTCCGTTTTTGCCGCCGACCTTTGGATTTCGCCAACTGAAAACTATGAGCGTTTTCAATCTATCGGGATTGATGATAAGGCCGTTCCGATTTTCGCAGACGCGACCAAGGGGCTGCCTTTCGCAAACCGATATTTTGACTTGTTGTTCACCGTGGATGCTTACCATTATTTTGGTGATACCCAGGAAATGCTCCCGTCGCTCATTCCTTTTGTGAAAAAGGGCGGCTATGTCGCCGTGGCCATCCCCGGCCTGAAATACGAATTTGGGGGAAATGTTCCCGATGAAATGCAGCCGTTCTGGAATGATGAAGTAGCAAGGACGATACACTCGATTGACTGGTGGAAAGATTTGTGGAAGAAAGCAGAGGGCATAGAAATGGTGGACATTCGTGAAATGGCCTGTTGCGGACAAGCGTGGAGTGAATGGCTGACCGCCTACCATCCCATGGCCGCTGGGGACATCAAAATGATGGAGGCTGAGGGTGGGAAGTATTTTAATTTTGTTCAGTTGATTGCGAAAGTAATTTAACCTTAGAACCTGTCTTAGGAACCGCGTGGATATGATCCTGAATCAGGAAGACAAGAAGAGAGGTGTACAGGAATACAAGTAAGGTATGCAAGTATTCAAGTATGCAGGTATACAAGAAAATAGGCAGGCACGGGGGCCAGCCCCTACGGTGAACAAATAAATCCCGTCGCTTGCGCTGTGGGTAGGTGTTTATTTTGAATTAAAACCGCGTGGATATGATCCACCCTACGCGATTTTATTGTGAATCGAAACCGTTACGAATTGGTTGTTGGCGGCGTCGGATTCTGTTATTCGGTTTTATAAATAGTTTGGTTTTTGGGGGCGGATTTGATACACTATAACCGTAAGGCTATGTATCAGAACAATTCAGTACAAGGATGTCGATAGTATGCAAACTCCGCCTGTCAAAGACAAGAAAACGCTGTCCCGCGAAATCGGTTTGGAAATTGCCACCATCTGCGGCAGGCATTTCCTTAAGGTAGAACATCTCCATTACGGGTATTGGACGAAAGACCTTGCGGTCGATTTAGCCAACCTCCCGGCGGCACAGAAAAATTATACCGACTTTTTAATGTCTAATATCCCGGATGGGGTTCAATCGATATTGGATGTCGGGTGCGGCATGGGGCACACGGCCCAAACACTGACCGAGGCCGGATACACAGTGGATTGTGTGTCACCGAGTGCGTTTCTTGCCCAGCAGGCGAGGGCGTTATTGCAGGGCAAAAGCGAGATTTTTGAGTGTTTCTATGAACACCTGGAAACCGACAAACGGTACGACCTGGTTCTGTTCAGTGAGAGCTTTCAATATATCAATCCCCAAGAGGCGATACAAAAGACTCTTAGCCTGCTGAATCCCGGCGGCTATATGCTGATTTGTGATATTTTCAAGCTTGATATCGAGGGAAAAAGTCCTATCCCCGGCGGGCATAATCTTGCCAAGTTCTTTACCACGATTTCGGAATATCCCCTGAGTCTTGTTAAAGATCACGATATTACCGAGGAAACCGCCCCCAACCGCGATATCGAAGATCATATCTTTAAAGAGGTGGTCGAGCCTGTCTCCGGGCTGCTGGGGCAGTTGCTGGACAGCCGATACCCGCTGCTGGCCAAGTTTCTGAGATGGAAATACAGGAAGAAAATCGACAAGATGCGCGGCAAGTATTCCAGCGGCCGGCGTACGGGGGAGAATTTCAGGAAATTCAAAAGTTATCGGCTGTTGCTGTACAAGGTG
>JBDKVE010000332.1:0-17465 GCA_039679345.1 Anaerohalosphaeraceae bacterium | reverse complement strand
TCCAGTCGTCGCAAACGTACCTATGTACTGCGGTCGTTATATCTTTTGCTGCTGCTGTTGTTTGTTGTATTGCTGTGGATTGAACAGGTGGATAGAACGTCTTATGCAAATCCGATATACCAGGTATCGCGGATGTCCGAGGCCGGACTGATTATTTCAACCTTGATTGTCTGGTTCCAGTTTGTTGCCGCCCAGATTATCCTGGGCATCTCGCTGAGTACGGCCATCAGTGACGAAATTTACAGCCGGACGCTGGGGGTTCTGATGACCACGCCGATTACCAGCGTGCAGATTGTGCTGGGTAAATTATTCAGCAAGTTTTTGATCGTGCTGCAGCTTGTCCTGATTTCTATCCCAATGCTTGGCATTGTCCGTATCTTCGGCGGCATCCCATGGATGTATATTCTGAGCAGCCTGTATTTGACGATAACTACGACATTGATGATAGGATCGATTGGCTTGTTATGGTCCATCTTCTGCAGGCGTGCCTACGTTTCCATTATTGCAGTGGTCCTGACGGTTGTGGCGGTATTCGGACTGTCTGCATTGTTCTTTATCATTATGATTGATATTTTCGATTTACATAAAACGCTGGGAGAACCCTTTCTATTCAACTTTTTTTATGTGACGAATCCGTATGCAACTTACATTTTTAATTCGATTCATTACTTGGAGCCCGGCGGTATTGGCAAAATGACCCACCATTGGATTCTGAATGGAATCGTTATGCTGGCACTCTCAGTGTTTTTACTCTGCATCGCCTCCATCTTCGTTCGCAGGGCGGCCTTGTCGCAGATCGCCGGAGATCGGGCGGCCGAGTCGGGTGCAAAACGGCGACGAAACCGTCCCCCGCGGGAAATACCCATTCGCACGGTTTCCAGCAATCCGGTATTATGGAAAGAATGCAGCGCGCCTCTGTTGGGCAGACGAAAAAAATGGATGTTCGGAGTGATTATTGCAGGACTGGCGCTTGTCCTGTTAAGTTATATTTTATTGGCATGCATGTCATTTAAACCGCTTCGCCAGGAAGAGACTCATCTGTTTTATATCTGTGTGTTTATGGGGCTTGGAATGTTGTTTACGTTGATTATTCCGGCAACAGCCATCAGTTCGGAAAAAGAAAGCAATAGCTGGATTATTTTACTGGCATCCCCGCTGACGGAACGGCAGATTGTCTGGTCGAAATGTATCGGCAGTATTCGCCGCTGTCTGCCTGCCTGGTTGTTTTTATTTTTGCATTTGCTTCTGTTTGTATCAAAAGGAACGATTCATCCCGTTTCATTGCTTCAAGTCTCAATGCTATGTATTGGCATAATTGTATTTTTGACAGGAACGGGAATTTATTTTAGCTATCGTTTCAGACATACGACAACCGCGGTGATCTGGAATATATCGTTTGCAGCGGTCTTGTGGTTGTTAATCCCTTTTGTCAGTGTAGTGTTCTTTAATATCATGCGATGGCGTGGGGCTGAAGAACTGGCTGAAATCTATATGGACGCAAATCCGTTTGTCCAGGGAGTTGCAGTAATCTCTGCTGCGATTCACAGTGGAGGGGAGTCAGAGCCTTTGGATTATAACTGGATTAATTCGAGTAATTTGTCAAATGTATGGACAGCCAATGTCTGGATGTTTGTTGTGATGCTCGCTTATATAGTTGTCGGCTGGGCTTTTGTGTGGTGGACGTGCAGAAGATTAAGAAAACGAATCTTGTAAATGGACCTCTCATGACCGTAATACGACTGGAAAAAGTATCCAGGCAATTTGACACCTCAATTGCTTTAAATCAGATAGACCTGACAGTCTCCGATGGAGAGTTCCTGTTGATTGTCGGGCCAAGCGGTTCCGGAAAAACCACACTCCTGCGGCTGATTGCAGGATTGGAACAGCCAACCTGCGGACAAATCTATTTTGATGATACGATGATAAATAGCGTACCCGCTTTTCAGCGGAATGTAGCAATGATTTTTGGGCAGCCGATTCTCTATCCACATTTAACAGTCTATGATAATATTGCATTTGGGCTAAAACGACATCTAATACCAATAGAGGATATAAAAAATACAGTATTGGATATATCTGAGAGGCTTGGCATTATCTCATTATTGAATAGAAAGCCTCAGACCCTATCGGCCGGCCAGAAGCAGCGTGTTGCCCTGGCTGGAGCTTTGATTCGAAAACCAAAAGCATTTCTGCTTGATGAACCATTGAACCATCTTGATAGTCACCTTCAGAAAATAATATTGGACATACTGGCTGTAATACAGCGAGATACTAATATTCCAATTATTTGCGTGACTCATCACTTTGGGCGAATTATAGAAATTGCCAATCGTATATGCATCATTGAAGAGGGAATAATAAAAAAAATGGTGCTCAAAAAGGACTTTCCAATTATTCCGGAGTCGCTGGAACTTTTTTAACGAAAGCTTTCCTTTTTACCCGATAAAAGATGCAGACTATTTTCTTTATATTAACATTTATAGACCCGTAATTATTAAAATAGTGGGGGCGGGCTTTCGCTTGACAGAGATTCCTTTTCTGCGATACTTACGGACTCTGCAATAGTATTAATATTGATTTATGATAAAAAAAATTGCCATTTTGGGTTCAACCGGCTCGATTGGACAGAGTGCCTTGAGTGTAATCGAGGCACTGGGTCCGGAATACGAAGTCTTTGCGCTGACAGCCCATAGTAAGGTCGAAATACTGGCCGAGCAGGCTAGTCGATTTTGTCCTGCGGTTGTTGCGCTGACGAACTCCATTGGAACGACCGGAGTAGATTACCTGAAAACTCGATTTTTGGGTTCTATTCTGACGGGTGCCCAGGCTCTGGTTGATATAGCCCAAATGCCGGAAGTGGATATCGTATTATTCGGAGTGGTTGGCGCGGCCGGGTTGCCGGCCGTGATGGCGGCGGCTCAGGCGGGGAAAATTCTGGCAATCGCCAATAAAGAGCCATTAGTCATTGCCGGACAGATTCTTATGGAAACGGCCCGTCGACATGGTGCAACGATCCTCCCTGTGGACAGTGAGCATTCAGCGATTTTTCAATCGCTCCAGGCGGGGAAAGCCAATGAGGTTAAAAAGATCATTTTAACGGCCTCCGGCGGACCTTTCCGTAAAGCTGCTGCAGAAACCTTCGCCAATGCAACCAAAGAACAGGCACTGGCTCATCCGACATGGGCGATGGGGCCGAAGATTACTATAGATTCAGCGACCATGATGAACAAAGCGCTGGAAGTGATTGAGGCTGTGCGTCTGTTTGAAACGCCTCCGGACAAAGTGGATGTGCTGGTACACCCGGAATCCATCGTTCATTCCATGGTGGAATATGTGGATGGTTCGGTTATTGCGCAACTGGGTACTCCGGATATGAAAACTCCGATTCAGTATGCGTTGACCTATCCCAAACGTGTTCCGGGAATTGCCAAAGGATTGGATTTGGCACATTTAGGCAAATTAACATTCGAATTGCCCAATCGGTCGATCTTCCGCTCACTGGATTTGGGATTTGAAGCCGCCCGTGTGGGAGGCTCGGCCCCGGCGGTATTTAATGCCGCGAATGAGGCGGCGGTGGAGCAATTTCTGGCAGGTCGGATACGGCTTGGAACCATTCTTGAATTAGTCGAGCATTGTTTACAGGTTCATACCGTCAGGCAGGGATTAGAGCTTGAAGAACTGATGGATGTGGATCGCTGGGCGAGAACAGAGGTCGAACAGGTATTGAAAAACCGCCGGCAACTGAGGGTATAACTTCAGAGAAGGCATATTTGGAGAATGTAGCATGACGGAACAAAATACAACACCAACTCAGAATAAACCGGTCCAGCGAAGTCAGGCGGACTTGATTCTAAACGTTTTTCTTATCCTGGTTATTGCAGCAGGTGTCATTTATCTGGTTATGCAGCATCCTGCGATGATCTGGAAAATTCTTCTGGTGTTGCTGGGGTTTGGCGCCGTGGTGATGATTCATGAATTAGGCCACTTTTTGATGGCCAAGCTCTGCGGCATCAAAATCGAAATGTTTTCAATTGGTTTTCCACCCATCTTGCTGGGTATCCGAAAAACAAAAAAAGGTTTTCGTTTTCGACTGCTGCCTCAGTCCGGGGCAGTAGAGACGCTTGAAGAAGGGGATTCCGATACGGAATACTGCATCGGTGCGGTTCCTTTCGGAGGTTTTGTCAAGATGCTGGGCCAGTCCGACTCCGGCCCGGTTGAAAAATCAGATGATCCAAGGTCTTTTCTGAATAAACCCATCTGGCAGCGTATTGTTGTGGTGGCCGGCGGTGTCGCATTTAATGCCATCGGTGCCATGATTTTATTTATGGCCTTGTTCCTGCATGGTTTAGAGCTGATGCCGGCCGTCGTGGGCAACGTAATACCCGGTTCGCCAGCCGATGTAGCCGGACTCAAGGCCGGAGATCGTATTGTTGAAATCGATGGTGAAAAATTTATTGATTTTACAACGGTTATTCTGTCTGCGGCTTTATCGGATAAGGATCGCGGAGTGAAAATGAAGATTGACCGGGCAGGCAGTCCTGAATTTGAGACCCAGCTTGTGGCCGCCAAGTTAGTTAACGATACCAGTGGTATTCGGGCGTTCGGGATTATTCAACCGACGACTTTGACCATCAGTCCCGACATAAAAGATCCAGAAGAAGTCGATGAGTTATGTAAACAGATGGGTTTCCGTCCAGGTGATGTTATCACGGCAATTAACGGAAAACCGATTTCCAAAGTATGGCAATTTGATAGCCATGTTGCCACTACGTTAAATTCTAAAGTCGTATTTACGGTATCGCGAAGTTATCCTGCAGGAAGTCCGGCGGCTACTGCGGAGATTGAATTGCCGCTATTGTGTGATCCGCTATTGCACAATTTTCAGAATGAATTTGATTTGGCTCATATTTATTCCATGGTACCGCGGTTAAGGGTGTGGGATGTCCTGTACGAAACCGGTCAGGACGGTCTCCAGGAAGGCGACATTATTATTAAAGTCGCCGATGTCGAAAATCCCACCTATAAAGACCTTCGCGATAAGACAACCGCATTTAAAGACAAGATTCTGGATATGGTTGTCTTGCGAAAAAATGCAGAGGGGAAGGATGTTGCTGAAACACTGAAACTGCAGCCCAAGGCCCGCCCGGGAGATAATGGTCGTGCTACACTGGGTATCCGCGTGGAATTAGAGATGGATCATGCGGTGGTAGCTCAAACTATTTATTCCTCAACAGGTCCCAGTGCATTGGGAATTCCCTCGGGAGCGGTGGTCACATCGGTCGATGGACAACCGGTACAGAGTTTTTATGATGTGATTGGCTTGATTCGCAAAAACAGCGGCCAGCACATCAGTATTGAATATCGTCTTGGTCAGGATGGGGGCGGAACCGGGCTGGATGTTCCCGAACAGGATGTGATGCATATCAGTTCGACTTTGCGTTCCGCGAATGTCATTCCTTTACAGATGCTGCGTGAAACATTCAAGGCTTCCAACCCGGGGACGGCCATTGTCTGGGGTGTCAAACGGACCAAGCAATATGTGATGCAGTCAGTGATGACATTGATTGGCTTATTTACCAAAACCGTGCCGGCTTCGTCACTCAGCGGCCCCGTGGGGATTGCCTCAATCAGTTATCGAATGGCCGGACAGGGGATTCTGGATCTGCTGAATTTTCTGGGCCTGGTTAGTTCATGCCTTGTTGTCATGAATCTGCTGCCGCTGCCGATTGTGGATGGTGGCCTGATTGTTCTGCTGATTGTCGAAAAAATTCGTGGTGTTCCTCTGGCTCAGAAGGCCCAGGAAATCATTACCTGGATTGGATTAATTTTGCTGTTAAGCGTATTTCTGTGGGTTACCTACAACGATATATTACGCTGGATATTGCCCGGCAGATAAGCCGGTCGACACGATATGAAAATCAGCGTTGTCATCGCGGCCTATAATGCAGCGGCAACCATCGAACGGGCGGTACAGAGCGTACTGGCCCAGACGCGTCCCGCGGATGATATTATTGTCGTAGATGACGGCTCGGTCGATGGTACGGCCGAGATTGTAAGCCGTATTGGCAAAGGCGTCCGATTGATTCCGCAGGCCAATGCCGGTTCCAGTGTGGCTCGCAATACGGGAATTGAAGCGGCCTCGGGCGACTGGATTGCATTTCTGGATGCCGATGACCGGTGGCTTCCCGAGAAACTTCAGTTGCAGGAGGCTTTTTTATATGCCAACCCAGAGTTAGTTTGGGAATACGGCAATTTTCTATCCGCCCATGCGGGAGTTATTTCGAACAGACCTGTACTTCCGAATCGAATGGTGAATCATTATGTATTTGATGATTACCTCCAGGCTTTTTGTGTGGGGCTGTATGCATGGACCAGTACATTAATTATTCGCAAGGATGTATTTGAAAAAGTCGGTTTTTTTATGCCAGGTATGAAACGCGGTCAGGATACCGATCTCTGGTTTCGTGTCGCATATTGCTATCCCAGAGTTGGATATCTTTCGGTACCGCTGGCAGTCTATCATCAGGATACACCGAACAGCTCAACCAAGGTCAATATTCATTATCAATATATGATTGATCATATTGAACGACATCTTCGGTTATCTGAACAAGCTGGAAGAAATCAGGCCTATCTGCCTTGTGCCTCCAGGATGCTTCAGGATTGGATACGTGAACTCTTTTATCAAAGACAGTATGGTGAAGTGAAGGATTTAATGACACGTTTCCAACAGATTGTCCCTCCGCGATTTTGCCACGAAATATCCTGGCGTCTAATGATACCCTGGTCAGGCAACATCATCGATCTATATTTAAAGGTTAAAGATTGCCTGAAGAGAATTAGCCATGCGAGGGATGTTTGATGTACATCAGTGTCATCATCCCGGCCTATAATGCGGCACCTTATCTTGAGCGTGCACTACAAAGCGTTTTGATTCAAACCCGCCCGGCCAATGAAATTATCGTTGTGGATGATGGTTCGACTGATAACACCGTTGAAATTGCGGGTCAATTTGGCGAGCAGGTAAAGTTGATTTGTCAGGCTAATATCGGTGTCAGTGCGGCACGAAATGCAGGAATCCTCGCTGCAAAGAGCAATTGGATTGCGTTTTTGGATGCCGATGACGAATGGCTCCCGGACCGGCTTCGTCTGCAATGTGATTTGGTTGAATACCAGAAAGATTTAAGCTGGGTGACAGGCAACTTCCTGTATTGTCATTGTGGTCAGGGCCATAAGACATACCCCGCGCTGACAGAAAAAGAAATGGCGAAAGTGAAGGCGTCCTTGGGTCAAAGGCGTGCATTTGACTCATTTTTCGAAGCGTATAGTCTTCGGGCATCAGGGAATACCAATACTGTCTTGGTTCGTAAAGATAAACTTTTCGAAGCCGGGCTGTTTCCGGAAGGACAGAAAATTATTGAAGATGAAGATCTGTGGCTGAAGCTGGGCTATATGGGATTGCGCCTTGGATTCGTTCATGAGCCGATAGCCGTATATCATATTCAGATACCCGGCAGTGCCACACAAACCATTACAGATGCAAAAGAGGTTGAAACCTTTCTGGTACGGCATGTCGAGCTGGCACAAAAAGCCGGCTATCCGCAGGGCTATGATTTCTGCCTGAGATCCATTTTAGGACATTGGATATATAGGCTGCTGATGGCCGGCAAAAGCAGAGAGGTCCGGAGATTACTGCAGCGTTTTGGGTTTTTGCTGGATGTATATTGCAGAGTGACTTCTTATATTAGTTCGTTCTGTCCGTCGCTGTGGAAATGGAATGAAAAACGAAAGTATCCGGATCGGGAGATATAATGGCATCCGTGGACATTATCATCCCCTTGTATAATAAACAAGCGACTATTGAACAGGCTATTCGGTCGGTTCAATCGCAGACCATAACGGACTGGCGTTTGATGGTGGTGGATGATGGTTCAATCGATGGCAGCGCCGATATTGTCCGACGGTTACAGTCCGAAGACCGGCGGATTGAATTGATTCAGCAGCCCAACGCCGGACCCGGTACTGCACGGAATACCGGCATTCGCGCTGCGACCGCTGATACGATTGCATTTCTGGATGCCGATGACGTATGGTATCCGAGCCATCTGAAAACAGGGCTGGAGGCTATCATTCAAAACGATGTTGCCATGGTGGGAACGATGTATTGTCAATACCCCAGGCAGATTAATAGTCAAACGGAATGGCTCAAAAGAGGAGTTCAGCCGGGTATTTATACGCTTTGTGGTAATGAGGACGCCGAATGGGTCGAGGCCTTTATTATTTTATTTCATGTGAATACAACATTGATCAAAGCCAGTGTTGCCCGCAGATATGGTTTTTATGAGGCAGGATGCAAATACGGGGAGGATTTAGTATTTTTTGCCAAACTTATCTTTAATACCCCGTTTATGCTGGTTGGCGGCCAGCCCACGGCCCAGTATAATCGGCAGTATAGTGAATTAACGGGACATTATGCCTTCGCCCTGCCTCCGATGCTGGTCCATCCGGATATTCTGCTGGCGGATTGTCCGCCGGAAAAGAAAAATCTGGCTCAGCGGGTTCTGGCCCGTCTTGCCTTAAGGACAGCCTATCACAAGGCCAGGAATGG
This sequence comes from Anaerohalosphaeraceae bacterium, assembly GCA_039679345.1. Lineage (GTDB taxonomy): Bacteria > Planctomycetota > Phycisphaerae > Sedimentisphaerales > Anaerohalosphaeraceae > Anaeroglomus. The sequence continues at coordinate 8,857 of JBDKVE010000332.1, read as the reverse complement.
GTATAAAGAAGAGGCCTTGCAACTGATGCAATTGCATCCGCGGATGAAAGAATTTCCGCACGCATGGCGGCAATGTCAGTGGGCCGTGCGTCTGAGTTGGATATTGCCGTATTGGGTTCACTTCAAGTGCTGGCTTGAACCGAAAGTGCGATCTGTTTTTAAATAGGGCGGTACATGGTAATTGATAGCAGGATTAAATTGTATTAATGACGAACACCATTCACATTACAGCAGTGATTCCGGCATACAATGCCGCTGAGCACATTGAACGGGCGATTCAGAGCGTTCTGGCTCAGACGCATCCGGCCGATGAAGTCATTGTCGTCAATGACGGCTCAACGGACAATACATCGGAGTTCGTTCGCCGTTTTGGCAACCGGGTCAGGCTGATTGAACAGGCCAATGCCGGAGTCAGTGCCGCACGCAATGCCGGGATTCGTGCCGCTTCGGGCGAGTGGATTGCCTTTCTGGATGCCGATGATGAATGGCTGCCGGGTTATCTGGATGCGCAGATTTTGCTGTTAAGCCGACATATCGACCTGGTTTGGAGTGTTGCAAACTATTCGACATATAGCGATACGGAACGTCGGATATCTCCCTTTGTGGACCCAATGGAAGTCCGACACAAAATGAATGGAAACGAAATCATTCCGGATTATTTGTCGGCCTTTTGCCAGGACTGGATTGGTCATCTGGATACAACCCTGGTTCGAAAAGATGTTTTGGGCCGGGCCGGCTGTTTTGATGAAACGCTGGTCTGTGCCGAAGATATCGATCTGTGGTGGAAAATTGCCTATCTGTACCCCAGGTGCGGTTATCTTGCCGAGCCGCTGGCCATCTACCATTTATCGACCGTCGATAGCCTGACGAAAAAGGATTATCCGGCCGATTTTTATATCCAGCTCATTTCCCGCCATTGGGCCTTGTCAAAACAGAATAATCGTCAGGAAGCGTTCAAGCCTGCGGCATCCAAAATGCTGCGACTCTGGATTCGAGGTATGTTGTTTGATGCGAGAGGCGGAGACATTCGACGGTTAATAAGCGAATTCCCCGCATTTTATTCGTTTGGCTATAAGGTCTGTATCTATATGCTGACTCTGTTTCCCGGCCTGACAGCAGGATGTTGCCGGCTGATTTCCAAAGTGGTTCGAACGCTGCATCTTCGCCGGAGGCTTGTTGCACCCCCCAAAAAAGCCAAATCAGGACATTAGCGCCCGGAAGTGCTGTTGAGAACACGAACATAGACAGACTCGATTTGTTTGATGAATGAGTCCGCTGCAAATTGTCGCGTAAACACATAGGCATTTTCAACAAGCCGTTGACGTAATTGAAGGTTATGAGTCAGGGCAAGAATTTTGGATGTGATTTCGCCGGGTGAAATCTGTTCCAGAACCAGGGCGTTGACGCCGTCTTCTGCGATTTCTCCGAGGCCGTCAACACGGCTGCAGATAAGCGGGATTTTCATGCTCATCATTTCCAGGGCGACTAATCCAAAAGGCTCCAATCGCGACGGCATGCATCCAATATCGATTGCATTAAGAACATCTGCCACATCCGGGCGGAATCCGAGAAATCGTACGGCATCGGCAATCCCGGCCTGGTCCGCACGTTTTCGCAGCATGGCAAGCATCGTTCCATCACCGAGAAACACCGCCCGATAACGGGGATTATCCTGAATCAGGGGTATCAACGCATCAAGGAGCACATCGACGCCCTTGAGAGGCTCTATGCGGCCGGCGAATCCGATTACAATGTGCTCGTCGGTAAAACGCATTTCATTCCGAATTCGTTTTCGATTCTCAGGATTGGGTTTAAATCGATCCAGGTCAATACTGTTGTAAATCGTGGCCAGCGAAGAAGGAGTGTGCCCTAAAATATCGCTGATACGGGAGGAGACCGCATTGGACACGGCGATGATGGCGGCGGCTCGACGATGCAAAAGACGAAACACCAAACGAAACAGGGCATATTGAAATCCCGGCACCAGAATCGGACCATGTTCATGCACAACGACGGGAATGTCGAGAAAAAAAGTACTGCACAATCCTGCAACGGCGTCTTTGTGAAGATGGGTGTGAATGACATCAATCTCCTTTTCGCGGCAGATACGCAGAATATCGAAAAATTTCCGGGGGTCAAAATTCCGGTAAGGATTGCATATCACATTCTTATCGATGGGGACGACCTGATTTCGGGCGCGCAGCGGATACACAAAATGTTCAAACTGGTTTGGGTCGCTGTGTTTGACGATTTGCTGAACCACAACCTGTGCCCCGCCCAGGCCAAGACTGCCGATAATGTGAAGAACGCGTCTCATCGATCTATGCCATCCAGCGATTATACCATAATTTATACATCATCACCGACCAGAATATGCGGGAATAATCCGACAGTCCCTCCTGATGCCGCCGCCAGTACTGCTCAAGGGTCTTGCGATCCAGAAACTCCTGCCCGCGGGAATCAAACACAATCTCTTCGGTAAACTGTCGGAGTTCCTTTCGGAAATAATGAACCAGCGGCACACCAAACCCGCGTTTGGGACGATACAGAACCTCCGACGGAAGAATTCCTTCAAACGCCTTTTTCAGGATATATTTCGTCTTTCCCCCCGACAGCTTGAGATGGGCCGGCAGGCCGGATGAAAACTCGACGAATTCATGGTCGAGCATCGGGACACGCACCTCAAGGCTGACGGCCATCGATGCCCGGTCTTCCTTGACCAGCAGGTCATCGGGCAGATAGTGCTGGATATCCATGTTCAGCAGATTATTCAGCCGACAGGGATACGCAAACCACGGCTTGAATTGCTCAAACCACGCATCGTCCGGCCGGCTTGCCTCATCTTTGGTCCGAAACATATAACTGAGCAGCATCGGGTAAAGCTGGTAATCCTGCAAAGGCTGCTGCAAAAACAGACGCAGTTTATTCAGTTTGTCGGATTTCATGATTCGGTTGACCGCCCCGACCGAGCAGTCCAAAATCTTCCGCACCGGCCCGGCAAGGTGATTCAGGTTCCGAAGAATCCCGAATTCACGATAACGGGGATATCCGGCGAACAGCTCGTCCCCGCCCGTGCCGGACAAAGCCACCGTCACATGCTGCCGGGCGACGGTGCAGACCAGGTATGTCGGAATCATGGATGAATCTGCATAGGGTTCATCATAATAATCCGGAAATGTCGGAATAAGTTTACGGACATCCTCGGCATTGAAGGGGATTTCGTGGTGTTCGGTGCCGAATTGCCGTGCCACCAGCTCGGCCCAGTGTGATTCATTAAAATCCGAATAGTCAAACCGTACCGAGAATGTCTTGAGCTGTTGTTTATGTTTGGTCATCAGCGCCACAAGGATGGAGCTGTCCACCCCGCCGGACAAAAACGCCCCCAGCGGCACATCGCTGATCATCTGCATTTTCACGCTGCGTTCGAGCCGTTCGACCAGTTCCTCCCGGAGCTGTGGGGTATCCTGCATTGGCCGGTCATCAAATCGCAACTGCCAATAGGCCTCTTCCCGCTGAATGGAGCGGTTCTTGAGGTCGTAAACCAGCAGATGCCCCGGCAGAAGCTGACGAACATGCTGCAGGATGCTGCGCCGGCCGGTCGTATAGCCGAAAAGCCAGTAATGGGCCAGCGCCTCGGAGTCGATGGTCTTCGGCACGCCGCCTTCCATAAGCACCTTCATCTCCGAGCCGAACATAAATTTGCCCGCCTCGGCGTACAGATATAGCGGCTTGATCCCCATCCGGTCGCGTGCCAGAAACAACTGTTCCCGCTTCCGGTCAAAGATGCAGAATGCAAACTGGCCGTTCAGCCGCCCGACCAGCTCCGCTCCCCATTGTTCATACCCATGCACCAGCACCTCGGTGTCGCTGTGCGAGACAAACCGGTGGCCGAAACCCTCCAGTTCCCGCCGGAGTTCGGCAAAATTGAAAATTTCCCCATTGAACACCACACACACCGTGCCGTCTTCGTTAAACATCGGCTGGACGGCCTGCGTACTCAGGTCCAGGATACACAGCCGCTTATGCCCCAGCGAGACCCCGCCGCCGACATAGTACCCCTCCTGTTCCGGCCCGCGGTGATGCAGCAGCCCACCCAGTTTCCGAACCAGTGTCTCGTCCTGCCAGTTAAATCCCGCAATCCCACACATAATATCCCGAGAGCTTATCGTTTCCGGCGGTTCTGTTCGGCCAGCCGGACAAATATTGCTTTATACTGCTGGACAATTGTACGGATATCGTGCTTTTCCTCCACATATTTCCGCCCATTTTTGCCGATTTCGATATACCGGTTCCCCTCCAGCAAAAACGCCAGCCCCGCCTTCAGTTTTTCCAGATCCCCCCGGCAGCACAGCCCGCAGTTATAGCGCGTCAGAAATTCATCCGGGTTGACCGCATACGAAAGAATCGCCGCCCCCGCCGCCCCCGCCTGAATAAACGTATTGGCAAACCCCTCCGAATCCGAGGTATTGACCAGCACTTTGGCATTTTGAAAATAGGGGTCGATTTGGCTGAAATGGACCCGCTCCAGAAAGGTTACATTAGCAATCTGCCCGGCCTTTGCTTTCAATGCCGAATAAGACTTATCCCCCGTCGCCGGCGGACAAATCATGACAAAAGACTCCTCCGGAAATTGGCCTGCCAATTCAAGAAAACGGTAAGGACCTTTCACCGCCTCGCTCCGCCCGGCCCATAAAATCGTCTTCTTATTCGTTTCTTCTATGGCCGGCATGGGATGGCCGTTAGGAATCAGCATCGAATCGAGATTCAGGGACGCTTTCAGATTGTCCTGGTCGGTTTGATTTTGCGTCAAGACAATCCCGGCATTCCGAAGCCCCCAGGCAAAGCATTTTCCGGAAAACCCATGCTGTTGAATATACCGGCCATTGGATTCCAGCATACTGGCCGTACGATAGACGAAAGCCTTCTGGTGAAGTCTGCAAAACCACGCCGCCAGCGCCACCCCCAGCGATGCGGATTTAAGAACATAGATATCGGCATCGGCCTTTTTCATGGCCTGCCAGAGTTTCCACGCCCCCAGCAGTGGATTTTGCCGAAAATTCAGACTCTTGATGACATGGATATTGCCAAGGGATTGTTCAGCGGGCTGCCCATAGTCCGCCGTGATAAAATGCACCCGAAACCCCCGGTCTTGGGCCAGTTCCGTGCCCAGCAGGAATAAATCCACCTCCGCCCCCCCAAAGGTGGCCCCGCATTCCGGATCAAACAGCGGATATGCCTTGGGGCATACAAAGCAGACATCGATTATGGTTTTATGTGTTGTCGTTTCCATTCGGCTCGTCCTGTCACAGAACGGCCGCATTATAAAGCCCAACGGCCTCAAACGACAAGAAAAAAGCCCCGCACACTGGCGGGGCTTTGAATTTGACCTCTTATCGTTTTTTACGGCAAAGCAGGAATCCTAATCCCAGCAAGCCGAATGTCATCGGTTCTGGAATAGCGGTAACCCGCCAGATCTGATCCGTATGAACGCCATCACCCTCGAAGACATACATCGCTCCATCCGGACCAAAGGTGTAAGCAAATAATCCGCCATAGGTAGTTGCGAAGGTGCTTACAGCAAAAGATGTTGCGTCGCCCGTATCATCAATGCTGTAAATATCCCACCGTGTATTGCGTTCCACGATGCCGGAGGCATACAGGGCATTTCCAAAGAAACCGGTCGTATCAAAGTTCAGATTTTTTGCCCAAATCATATCCGTGCCGAAACGTGTTGAATTCCCGTTGGCATCCACAGAATATAATCCGCCATGATCATATTGATTGGAGAACACGCCAATGTACATTTGACTGCCATAGTTGGAAAAAGGCGAAAAAGCCAGACCTTCAATGCCACCGGATAATTTATAAAAATCATCACAAAAGAGAGTTTGGGTTCCATTGGGAAGAATTTTATAAACTCCATCTTCAGCCGTGGATCCAGCATATAAATAACCTCCGTAATTACCAACCGTGTCTAATGTTATGATCGATGGAGAGGCTATGCTGGTGAAAGAGGAGTATTGTCCTGACATACTAACAGAACCAATAGAATGGCCTGTGTTTTGAGCGACATAGGCCTTGTCTCCGTATGCAGACCCTTGAGTGAATTCTAATCCCCAGGGTTGATTATATCCTGAAGACCACTTTTTAGTGACTGTTTTATCGGGAGCAATTTTTGTAATGCTTCCTTGATTTTGGTGTGTTATGTAAAGGTTCCCTGCGGAATCAAAAGTCAACTCCCGCGGATCATTAGCGGTGGTGCCCAGGGATACAAATAACTCAACATTATATCCAGGGTTGGTTACTTGAACATCTGCCAAAAGCAGGGTGGGTAAAAGAAATAATCCAACTACTGCAACAAACAATAGCTTCTTCATTTTTGTTTCCTCCACAATCAATAGATAGCATCTTTTCAGTAAGCCATCCTACAGACTTACTATTGAGTCAATTCACAGTTTTCTTAAAAAGCATAGACTTGATCACAAGCCTATGAAACAAGAGGCTTATTTGCGCCGATACAGTCCCAGGCATCCCAGACCCAACAAAAGCATTGTGGCCGGCTCAGGAACAACCCGTATGATATTGGATGCGCCCTGATAATATTCATGAAAATATAATGCCCCGTCGGCCCCGAATGTAAATCCGTTAATTTCGCCATCGGCCCGGATGAAAGGTGTTGCAATGCCATCGGAACCAATCCGGTACAACTGAAGACTGTCTGTTGATTTTTCTTTGCCGGTTGCAAACATATCGCCGTCAAAAAACACGCCGAGAGCATCGAATTCGATATCGCTTCCCCAGACCAGATTAGAGCAAAACCGGGTAGCCTGACCTTGCTGATTGATGGCATAAATACCACTTCGTGAATCGGATGCCGACCATGTCGCTGCAAACATCGACCCGCCGTATTGATTCGATGAATCAAATGCAACACTCGCGATACCGCCTCCGCCCATCCCGGCGAAATACGAGCAGAAAGTCGTCTTTTGTCCGCTGGTTGAAATACGCTCAATTGTATCACTGACCGTTGTTCCGGCATACATAGAGCCGCCGTAGTTTCCGGTTTTATCAATAGCTAATCCGGAAGCTGCGGACAACGAGGTAAAAGAAGAGCGAGCCCCGGTGTTGAAGTTGATGGTGGATATTGAGCCGGAGTTTTCTGTGACATATAATTTGTCGCCGTATGAAGTCCCTGTTGCATCGACAATACTCCATGGTGTATTAAATCCGGTGGACCAATTATTGATAACGGTTTTGTCGGAAGTAATTTTATTAACCTGAGCATTGGTATGAGTGATATAAAGATTGCCGCTTGAATCAGCAGCTATTCTTGATGCACCCCACGACACACCCGAATACGTGGTGTAAACTTCTGCCTGATATGCCGGATCCAATACCTGGACGGCCGCAAATAGCGGCATCTGCACAGCAAAGACCAGAAGAGATAAAATGACAGTAGCTCTTTTGACTTCCATTTTCACATCCTCCACAAATAAAACAAGCGTTTTAAACGGGACCCCGATGGACCCATTTATTTTTAGTTGGTTTGATAAGACAATGGGGTGAGGATATCTTCCGTAAATCTCCCTCCCTAATTTAAGGTTTATGATAAGAAAATGACCAATAAAAAGCAATAAAAAAATGAAGAAAATGGGTAATTTGGGGTAGAAACTGTTAAAAAAGGGGGTTTTTAGGCTATAGATTCAAACAACTCCAGATAGCGTTTTGCCACACCCGGCCAGGTAAATTCATCCACCCGGCGTATTGCCGCCGCAGACAGAGTCTTCCGCTTGTTGGCATCGCCAAGTAACGACAGCACGGCCGACCGCAGGGCGGCTACATTCCCGGCCGGAACGGTGATCCCCGCCTCGCCCACCACTTCCGGGCACCCCCCGGCGTCACTGGTAATCACCGCCAGCCCCGCCGCCATCGCCTCCAGCAGCACCGTCGGGAAATTCTCCGCCTCGGATGGGAACACAAACACGGCACTTTGCCGGAACAGGTCGATAAACCGCGGGTCCTGCCGATCCAGCCAGCCGTGAAAAACAATCGGAGTTTTCGACCCCTTTGCCTGCGTCTCCAGTTCCTGCCGGTAAGGCCCGTCGCCGATAATATGCACCTGCCAGTCCAGCGACGTATCCCTGACCGCCTCAATCAGGTGCTGAAATCCCTTGCGCGGCAGCAGCCGGCTGCACAACAGGATTTGTTTTTTCTTTTCACCTTCTTGCCCCGAGACAAACGACGCGGGATCAATCCCGTTGGGGATCACCCGTGTCCGGGCATCCGGGCAGTGTTTTAAAAGCAACTGTTCCAGCGAATAGCTCGGACACACCAGCCGGTCGGCCCGATGCACAAGACTTCGCCATATCGGCCGCAGCAGGCGATGCCCGCGTTTGAAGCGATCCGGATTGTAGCCGGGAACGTCGCTGCCGTGACAGGTGATAACCACAGGTATTCCGCACAGGCTCTTGAGCATGCACGCCAGCGGGCCGGTGGGAATAATAAAATGCGCATGGACGATATCATAATGATGCGTGCGGCTCAGACGATACGCCTTGCCCGCAGCCCCCAGCAGGTAACTGGCCATCTCATGCGTCCGGCAGAAATCCGGCCGCTTGCGCAGGGCGGGGGTGCGATACACCGTCACGCCGTCAATCGTCTCCTGATGGGGCAGATTCTGCCATCGCATCGTGACGACATCGACGGTGTGTCCCATCGCCGCAAACTGTTTGGCCAGTTGCAGGCTGACCGGCGCGGCGCCGCCGCCGACCGGGGGAAATTCATAATTCAGCGTCAAAATCTTCATCGATAGTAGCTCAAGCCTCTGTGCTTGAGATTAATAATCTCCACAGGGTAG
>JBDKVE010000331.1:0-17877 GCA_039679345.1 Anaerohalosphaeraceae bacterium | reverse complement strand
GAACCGGGTCGAATGTGACGATTGGCGCGACAAAGTCCACGACTGCCGATCAATATTTCAAAGGCAAAATCGATGATGTGCGGATATATGACCAGGCATTTACAGAGGGTGAACTCCGGCAGATGTATGAAGAATCCATTGGCGGCGGGATTAGCGGCCATGGGGCCTCTGCCTCGATTCAGCAGTGTATCATCGCTGACAATATCTCTGCTGGAAACGGTGGCGGTATCGATTTTCTCAATGGTTTTATCAGTCAATGTGATATTTCAAATAATAGTGCCGAAGGGGATGGCGGAGGATTGTGGGGCGGCAATGGATATCTTGCCGGTTGCACGATTGTCGGGAATCAGTCATTGCGAGGAGGAGGAATATTTAATTATTGTACGGAAGCGATGATTGATCAGTGTCTGTTTGAGGCAAATTGTGCAAAACAAACAGGTGGAGCCATATATAACGTGTTAAGCGATTTGGTTTTTAAATCCTGTTCGTTTAAGGGAAATTCGGACCTGGGCCTGCTCCCTGCATTTCCTGATGCGACGGTTTTATCGGTATTGCCCGATTGGTATTGGGAATCCGGTTTTGGGGGCAATGGTCAGTATATCGAACAGGATTTGTCCGTTTCGAGTTCCGATTATCCGGGACAAACAAGTGCCACGGAATACCAGATTCGCTGGGGGCAGGTGGATAATAATGTAACCGAAAATAAAAGCGGGCTTGGCTTCACCGGGTATGCTCCTCCGATTCGTTCAACCACGGTGAATGAACCGTTTGAAATTGGAAGACTGCGTCATTTCAATAATCCCATTGGCAGCGGCTCGGCGCCAACCAGAGTGGATATTGAAATCACATTGGCACTGGAATGCGGCAGTCAGCTTTCGCAGTCTTTTACATTTTCTCTTGCGATCAATGAGACTCCGAATAATTCAAACTTATCCGACCCGGTTGCCAAAAACTGGGCGGACAGGGATTTTATTACATTTCCCGTGTCATATCCGTCCCAGCTTATTGAGATAGAAGGTCGCTTATATACCCTGAAAATTATTGGATTCCAGACGGAGCAGGGACAACTGGTCGGCCAGTTTGAGTCCCCGGAACATGGAACCAATACTGTCTATCTCTGGGCTCAGATTGCTCCGCCTCCCGCCGATGGAGCCATTACAAATCTTGCCAGTAATATCTGGGTGGGAAATTGTGTATTTGCTGGAAATACCAGTTGTTCGTATGGAGCAGCACTGAGCAATTGGGCCTGCGAAAACGTTTTTGTGGGCAATAGCACCATTGCCGCCAATCATGGAGAGTTTTGCGGTGGAATTTATAACCATGAAAGCAATCTTACTGTTGTCAATAGTATCTTGTGGGGTAATACCGATGTTGATGGCCTATCTGTTGCGGATAAACAACTCTTCAGCTCCGGCAATGGGACAATCAGTGTGACTTACAGTTGTATCCAGGATGCGAATTCGTTTGATACGGCTGTCTATCCGGGTACGGGTAATATTGATAATGCCCCGCTGTTTCGGATCACTCCGACCGATGGAGGAGATGGATGGGGAGTTGGAAATAATGATGAGTATGGGAATTTATATTTATCCGATAACTCCCCTTGTATTGATGCAGGAACCAACGTACCGGTATTGTCATATAATATTTTAACAGATATATTCGGTCATATTCGTCGTATTGATTGTCCGACAATAACCGATACCGGCTCCGGAACAGCACCTATCGTTGATATGGGGGCTTATGAATATGGGAACAACACTGCTCCTGTTGCGGTTCAGGACCAGGCTTCGACGTCCGAAGGTACAGCAGTCGTGATTGATGTTTTGGCCAACGACTATGATGTCGATGGGGATCCCCTGTCCATTCATACGATTTCTGTCCAGCCTTCACACGGTGTCGCGGTAAGAAATGGCAATCATATCCTATATACCCCCGCTGCGGGATATTTCGGATCAGATGTTTTTACTTATCGGATTACAGATGGGGTATTAGAGTCAAATCCGGCGACGGTACAAATACAGATAGCGTCCAATTCTGTATTTGTCGATGCCGGGCCGAATCAGACGATTCAATTGCCGACTAACAGGGTCTATTTGGATGGTTTGATTCAGGGGCTGCCTTCCGGTGGTTCTGCGGTATGGCGTGTGTTAAGTCAGCCGACAGGCGCTGCTGTGGTTTTTGACACCTCATCGGTGCCTGCTGTGCATGATGCGTGGGATTCGTGGGCCGGCTTTTCATTGCCGGGAGTGTATATTCTTGAACTTGGGGTTGAAGGGCAAGACTTCAAGGATCAGGTGATTGTGAACGTCCGGCCGGGCATTAATTCCGGGAACCGTCCGCCCCAGGTGGAGGCATGGGCGACCCCGGGTGAAATAACCTTGCCACAGGGTACAACCCTGAACTGGACCATATCGGATGATGGCGTATCGAAAGGGGAATTGACACAGGAGTGGTCGATAGTGTCAGGGCCTACCTCCGGCCGGGTGACGTTTGGTCCTTACTCGACTCAGTCACGTACGACAACAGTGTCGTTTTCTATGGATGGGAATTATATTCTGGGTTTGAAGGTGTCGGATGGGATCGATCAAGCCGCGGCATTAGTATGTGTAACTGTAAGTCCATATTTTCCGAACAATACTCCGCCTGAAGTAGATGCTGGTGAAAATCAAACGGTTGTTTTGCCAGTTGATCAACCTTATGCATTTACCCATCTTGGAGCTTCTGTTGGGGATGAAACTGCCACAGGCGTATTGACCATTCACTGGTCTGTTTTAAAATCGGTATATATCGATAAGGAAGGGATTGAACGGGAGGGAAACAGCGCTGTTGCGATTCCAAATCCGGCAGAGTTGAATCCGGTGTTGACGTTTTACCGGCCGGGACAATATACCCTGCAATTAAAAGCAGATGATGGCCAGTTCAGCGCGACAGATACGGTGGTTTTTACAGTTCATAGCGGAAATTCGGAGTCGAGTCCGATTCAAATTGAGGCCGGGCCGAATCAGACGATTACCTTGCCTGCTACTGTGATGCTGACCTATGCAACGGTGATCGAGACAGTGACGGGGCTGCCTTATCCAATCGAAGAATTGAATATCAACTGGAGAAAAGTCAGAGGGCCGGGAGGAGTGACGTTTACTTTGGAGGGAAGCTCCGGCAATGGATATGAGCAATTGAATCCTGAAGCCGTATTTACAAAGCCGGGCGAATATGATTTGGAATTGGAGGTATCGACCGATGAGATGAAACTTGCCGATCAGATTCGTATCAAAGTTTATCCTGGGGCAAAGCTGGCCACGGCTGCGCACAGTTCCTATTTTATCAATGAATATGGACAGGTATGGGCGGCCGGAAGCAATATATATGGACAGCTTGGTAATGGGATATCTGGCTATGAGCCCAATGAAAATCATGATTGGATTGGAAGAGGTGGCTGGTATGATCATTACACCTATTCCCCCGTTCTGGCTGGGGAACAAAAGCTTCAGACCAGCGAAGATGTTTTAACGAATATCTGTTCGATAGGCGGAGGATGGGCAAGTTCATACGCATTGGATTATAATGGGAATGTGTGGAGCTGGGGTAATAATTCCTTTGGCCAGTTGGGAATTGGGCGAGAGAATCTCAGAGTTGATGCTCCTGTTAATGAGCCGAGAAAAGTCCTTGCTGGCGAACAGTCTTCGGCGAGCAGCTATCTGGAAGACATTGTTGCCATATCCTCTACTACGCTGTCAGAGCATGTGCTGGCTGTTGATAAGCAGGGGGGAGTCTGGGCGTGGGGTTATAACTATGACGGTGTTCTTGGAAATGGGTATGATGAAGCTAAAGCATATTGGAAAAATGAAGATGATTATGGGAATAAGAGAAGAAGAAGATTCCCTTGGGAGCCATTCGAATTGTCTTTTATAGAATCAACACCTGTTTTAGTGGGTTCATCATCTCTTGCTTTGGATGCTTATATAAATTTTGATACATCGATATGCTATGCGGTTGAAGATTATTCTCCTTGCATTCAATTTGATTTTTCTGGAAACAAAAGAGAACTGGCTTATAAAGGGAGTGTGAGTGGAGTATCTTCTGGAAATGAGTTATTTGATTATGCCTATGAGGTTGTGTCTAATCCATGCATGGGTATGGAAGATAATGGATATGCAGCATTTGATGATATTAGCGGGAGCGGATATCTGAGTTTTGACCCCAATTATTATGGTATTTTGGAGAATAACCCGAGAAGTATTAGTTTTTGGATTAAAAACAATGATGCAGATATATATAGCAGAGGAACAGTATTGTCCTGGGGTAATCCTGAAGTAGGAGGTGGACTTTGGGAGGTCCGTGTTGAATCTGGACACATTGCAGTCTATGTAGATGAGATTCATTGCATTCAAACAGAGGAAGTGCTTGAGTCGAATTCATGGAATCATATTGTTGTTGTATTCCCGGAGAATGGTTTGCTGCTTTCTGATACTCGCATTTACTTAACCCAGGAAGATGATTTATTATGTCCGCCTGCAAACACGATCTATGCGACAGAACAGGTGGTTAATACAGTACAATATAAATCCTGCAGAATTGGTGCAAGCCTAAACGATGATTCAAATTATAATTATTATGGGTGTCTGGATGAACTGCAAATATATAAAGTAGAGCTGTCGCAGGAAGATATTGACCATATCCATCGATATCCTTATTATACTGCACCTTTGAAAAATATTGTGTCCGTCTCAGCAGGCTGGTTGCATTCTTTGGCACTGGAAAAAAATGATAGTACCCCTTCTTGTCGAGGCCGTGTGTATGCCTGGGGAGATCGCACTATGGGTGAGTTGGGACAGGGAGATGATCCAGTTAACAGAAAAGTTCTGCCATGCTGTGTAAAAACTGGCGAGCAGAATGATCCATCCGGATATTTATCCAATATTGTTGCCATTTCTGCAGGCTGTATGCATAGCATGGCTCTGGAAAAATATACAGAGGATCTTAATGATATATATTCAGGTCGTGTATTGGCTTGGGGAAATGGCTATGTAGGTATTCAGACGTTAATCAATTGGAATATTGAGTACCAAATTCCTGACGATTCTACAGGTAGCGATTATAATGGAGGTCGCATTGGAAGAGGACCTGGGAATAATCCCAATACTTCTGATTTCCAATTACCCGTCTATGTCTATGGTCCAGACCTCAATGGTGATGGGGAAAATGATTCCAGTGAAGGTTATCTTGAAAATATTATCGCTATCTCGGCCGGCGAGAGCCATAGTATGGCGTTGGATAAGGATGGCCATGTCTGGGTGTGGGGCGATAATACGCATGGGCAATTGGGAGTGGGAAATCAATCGATAGTCTGCTCCGGTTTCCCGGTGACGGTCAAGGCGCCGCAGGATTATAATAATCCCGCCGGGCACCTGGGTGACCCAGAGCAGGGGAAGATCATCGCTATTATGGCGGGACCCTGGCACTGTCTGGCTCTTGATGAATATGGTGAGGTCTGGGCCTGGGGTGCCTCATGGGCCATCGGCTGCGGAGAGCCTGGTTATCATGGAACTTTCCTGCCGCAAAAGATATCTTATTCGCAAAAAGTCAAACGTGTTTCCAGCGGCGTAGAGACATGGCATGGCGATATTCGAGCAGCGGTTGATGAAGCAGTTGAGGGGGATGAAATCATTGTCTATCCTGGTGTTTATAACGGATTTGCTCTGAGGGGATATTCTCATGCAAATCCTAATAGTCCCACGGATCCCAATGTCATCATTCGAAGCTGGAACTGTGATGATCCAAACGAAAATAGTAAGCCCACTCTTCGCGCAGTGGATACAGTCGTTGATATTGCTTACAATAATTCAACAATTAAGGGATTTAATATTTCTGGAGGTCAGTATGGTATAAAACTTCACAATACCAGTTCTCTGATTAGTAATAATGTTATTAAGAAGAACACGGAGGCAGGTATCTGTTGCACTGGAAGTGCTAATGCGATAATTTCGCATAATATCATCGGAGACAGCAGTTCAGCATGTAAAGCGGGTATAGAGTGCAAAGATACTTCGTCGGTTACGCTATTTGACAATTTAATCAAATGTAATTTTATTGGAGTGAAAATTGAATCTAATGATGCTGAGTTGTGGAATAATACGATAGTGAGGAATCGTAGTCAAGGGGTTTATCTATACGCCAACTCAGCCTCCATCCCCATGATCCGAAATTGTATTATCTGGGGAAACGGGACCGATGTAACTCATAATCTTGAACCATCTCATCGGTTTGTGAATATTGATTATTGTGCGATTCAGAAGGGGCAATTCGTGCCGACAAGCCTTTGTCATAAGGCGGTGATTGATGATGAAGGTTCTGCCTTTGCGGATACGGGTGAATGGCACTATTTCCCGCTCAATCCGGCATTTTTAGATCTGGAAGCCACGGATCCCAATCAGGATGATGATCCGAATAACTGCATCAATGAGGGTTGTCCTTTGCCGGACGCACCCTGGGTTCAGTACTTGGCCCAGAGAGATGTTGAATCCAAACGGCGTATTGCGGATTCAAAGATTGATTTTGGCGCCAATGAGTATATCGCTTATGCCATTGAGGCCGGACAGGATAAGGCTGCCGGTATAGGTGAAATCTTGTTTATGAATGATGCGGTGGTATATAAGGATGGCACCGTTAGTACTGACATCTGGCCTTATGGTGTTCAATGGGAGCTGTTGGAAAAGCCTGCCGATTCTGAATTCTTTGTTCCGGGTCAGTTGGCTGGATTAATCAATCCAGGCTGGCGATTCGATATCCCCGGCAGATATGTTTTTCGAATGAATTTGTTCGATGCGCAGGGGGCATGGGTTGACAGTGATGTTGTGACTGTCACGGCCGAACTCAATATGAAAATTGTTCCTGTTTCCGATGTTCAGCTGCAATATGATGCTGATACAGGTCAGGTCAAAGCGAAAATAGAGTTGCAGGGCACCCTTCGTGGAATTGACCCGCAGGCAGTTCAGATTCTTTGGCTTGTTCCGACTGATGCTATGCAGGGGCCGGTGTCTGATCTGACTGAGCAGGATGGGGCCTATCATACTTCGACTTCTGCACTATTTTATCTGCCGGGGGATTATAAAATTCGACTGCAGTTACTGGATATGCAAGGCGATGTGATTGCAGAGGATGTCATTAAGGTCCATGTTGTTGAATTGGTGTGTCGGGCCGATGCGGGGCCGGATATTACCATTCCGTGGCAGAATAATCCAATCAGCGTGCCTTTGTCCGGCAGATTGCTTCCCTATAGTGTGGGAAATGAGTCGTATTTGTGGAAATATATTGAAGGACCGGCGGGCGGATTACAGTTCAATCCGGGCAGCAACGAGGGATTAACAGAAAGTACAGTTCAAAATCCGCAAGCAACATTCACAAAGCCGGGGATTTATCAGCTTCAGTTTGCTGTGACAAATTCGTCCGGTTGTGTTGTCGATGATTTAATGGTGATTATTGACACCAAAGATATTCCACTGACTGCTGAGGCCGGGGTAAATCTCAATTGTGTTCTTAATAACAATGCGGCAGAGGTCGTTCCGCAAAAGGCATTTGTCTATCCGGTTGAAAATGTTTCGATTCAATGGTGCAAGCAGGACGATACTCCGATAGCGGGAGCGACTTCTGTTAATTCCACATTGACGTTCACGCAGCCGGGTGTTTATCACTACAAATTAAAGGCCACACGCGGACAGGAAACGGCGGAGGATACAGTTCAAATTCGGTTCATCCGCAGCCGGCTGATTCGCTGCTGATTCTGACGGGTAATTATGGCCCGGTTCTGGCAGGCCGTGCGTTTACCCTGGAGGATGCCGATGTCTTGTATTGCCAGAATACGCCACTGACCATAGAGTGGTCTTCAAACGATGAACAGCATGTCAAGTTTTTCCCAACCTCAGATGAAGGCAAAACATCAGGGGCCTTGAAGTCTTCGGTTCTGTTTGAAGCAGGTCTGGTCAAATCGTATGAACTGACTCTCAAGGTGTATCAGGACTCTGTGCTGCTCGGCTCGGCTAGTGTGACCATTCAGGCCGTAACCAGCGGTGATCCGGATCTGGATTCGGATACTACGCCTCCGATTCTGACTCTGACACCGGGCCTTCTGGCTGATGCGAATAAACTTCAGCCTATGCCGGAATCCAGTGTTGTGATCAAGACAGGGTCAGTCGCCCTTGATATTTATGCCCTTGATGCGGGATCAAGGCTGAAATCCGTCAAAATCGAGGATACTTGTAATACCGTTACGACTCTGATGAAGAATTTCGACTTTTCGGATACGGATCCGGAATATCCCTCGCAAATGCAAGTCACATGGTATCTTGAGATTATGAAATTGGCCACAGGTGGGCACTCCGTCAAGGTGACCGCTACTGACCGGGCAAACAATATCACCGAGCAGACGGTTGCTTTTACGGTGGGCCGGGATGTTGAGAATCAGACGGGCAAACCGTTTGCATGGATTTCCAATCTGAATTCTACGCGGGTAGAAATCGGCAAGCTGGGGGACCAGGTAGTCTTGCCGGAGATTACGGAAGGTTTATACGAGGTCAAAGGTCTGGCTTGTCATGCATTTCCTGCTTTACAAGATGTGGAGTTCAAGTTTGAGTTGTATGATGAGGCAGCGATTGGATATGTCACAGAAGACTGGGAGGCATTGAATGGCCAGAATCCGCTCTATCCGGATTATCTGATACAGAATCTTAAGGTTGAAAATCCCGATTTAAGGAGATCAAATGAGGATCAAATTTACTATGTTGGTCCTATAGGACTTTGCAATGATGCGAATAGCCTGGGGTATGATAATAAATCATTTGGTCAATTGGATTTGACCGGTGTGGAGAATGGTACCTATTATCTGCTTTTAACGGTTCGTTCGAGGCCGAAGCCTTTGGAGGATGGTACCACCTTTGCCTTTGTCTATTCTTATGTTTATAAGAAGATTAAGTTGAACAGTCCGCTCAAGATTGGCAATCTCAAATTTTCACAGGAAGACGTGGCGATTGATGTGGGCGGAGTTCCGCTGCGGGTTGTTCGGACCTATAACAGCTTCCAGAAGGATAAGAACAGCGAATTCGGTTATGGCTGGAGTTATTCTATCGCCAATATGGATATCCAGCTCCATGAAACCCGCCAGCCGATGCGTGTTTTTATGGGCAGTTCGACGATGTCGGTGCGTGTAGGAGATAATTATGACCGCGATGTGACCCTGACGCTGCCAGATGGCAGGCGGACGACATTTGCATTTGGGCTGGAGTTGAAAAAGGCAGAACTCTACAACGGCCAGATGCAGTATTATGTTGCCAAATATACCTCGCCGGAAGGGGTCTCGGCAAGGCTGGAAACGCTGGCCGAAGAACGTCTGACGCTGCTGAATACCTGGGCGAACCAGAAGACGACCAGTTTTGTCAGCGGCTCGGGCAATTACTCTGATCCGGGATTCTATGAATTTGAAGGTTATCGTCTGATCATGGAGGACGGGACGTCGTATGTGTTCAGGCGGTCGGATGCTGGTAGTGATTTTGTTGAGTATGGGACTTCCGTTGCTTATGTTGAGCCCAGGGGGCCGCTGTATTTGTCTGAGATTGGCCTGCCGACAGGGGAACTCATTAATTTAAATGTCGATTTATCTACTGGGAAAATTGGACAGCTTACAAAGGATAATACTCCCAAAGGCATTCAGCATTTTCTGCCGGATATGAACAATCCGAGCAATCCATGGATTGAAACAAAAGCGATTAGAATTGACTATTATGAGAATTCAAATCGAATTAAAGCTATTTATGCGCCGGCAGAACAAACTGACCAATATACAGGAAATGATGATTTACCAACGGTTTGGTATGAATATGATACCCATGGAAATCTATGGAAGGTATATAAATTACTGGATAAGACAAAAGGAATGGATGGATATGAAAAGCTTGAGTATGCCTATCAGGACAATACTCGTACATCTTCGGATCATTATGTAACTGCGATTATCGATCCGCGAGGTTTGCAGCCGATTCGGTATGAATATGATGCGGCCGGCCGCCTGATTGCCACCGTGGATGCCAAAGGCAATCGCATTGCGATTAGCCATGACGTTACCAGCCGGCAGGAGATTGTCACGGATCGCGCCGGCAATCCCACGATTTATGAATATGACAAGCGGGGGAATGTACTGTCGGTGACTGATTCGGCCGGGAAGGTGACGCGATACACCTACGATTCTGAAAATCGCTTCGGGCCGGACCGTCAGCTTTCCGTGACGACTCGGGTTCCGAATCCGGACGATCTGTCGCAGCTTGTGGATGCGGTAACGCTATATGATTACGCGTATTATGATAATGATTCGGATGCGCCGGAATATGGGCGGCTGAAAACACAGACCGTTATTGATCCGGCGAAGAATAAGACAGAGACTGCCTATGATGCCCTTGGTAATGTCACGAAAGTAACGCAGTATAAATATGATGCTGAAGAGGATGTCTATGTCGAAGTATTGACCACGCGGACTTACTATGAGCGGAATCTGCCGTACTTTACGGGCACAACGACCGGGGCGGATTTGACTATGGTATGGCATTCCATCAGTCTGACCCGATATGACGCCAGCGGCAGGGTTCTACAGTCGGTGCAGTTCAAGATGGATGATTCGATTGAGGAGCAATTACTGAATTCAGACAAGACTCCGAAGTCGTACAGCGAATTATTCAATAACTGGAGTGCTAATGCCAGTAACAGCAGTGTTACCTCGTACACCTATTTTGAGTATGCCACTGATTCGGGCTACTCGCCGGATCAGCCGTATTCGGTAACCGGGCCGGATGGGCAGACGCAGTATTTCTGGTACGATGCCGACAATCATCAGCTTGCCAGTTGGACACTGTGGGATGACACTGCGACTGGCGCCAATCCCGACAAGCGGATATTGACTTATAACCAGACGGATGTTCAGGGGCGGACCATCGCGACCTATCGTGTGGTTCAGGATTTGACGGCCGCAGGGACGCCGATGGATGTTGCAGTATTGCTGGCGCATCTCAATGAGCAGCAGGCAGGTGTAGAAACGGTTGCGTTATCTTACTCCGATTATAACTCCATCGGGAAGGTCAATACCAGTATCGATGAAAACGGGATTCTGACTCAATATCATTATGATGAGACGGGCAATCTCGCAGAGACGCTGGTCTATTCCTCATTTGCTGCGTATCAGGCCAATTACACCAATTACCTGACTACCGGGAATACGACCGGGATTTTGACGATATCCCGCACCTTTTATGATACGGAAGGCCGGGCGATTGTCGCTGTCGGGCCGTATGATCCGGCCGATACCGAGCATTCGCCGGTTGGGACGGAGACGGTCTATGATGACCTTGGCCGGGTGGAACAGACCCGGCGGTGGGCGGATGTGGATATTCTGTTTGATTATGTGATGAAATCCGGAGAAAATACATTAGAAAATATATTGCTGTATGTCACGCTGGCTCAGGATCGTGTGGCGGGCGGTGCGTGGACGAGTACGCCGGGGCAGACGCAGCTTGCCTGGACCAGCGGTGGCAAGGTGCCGGTGATTACGGCGAATCTGGCATGGTGGCAGGCTGGGCCGTTGTCTTACAGCCGGACGGAATACGATGCGGCGGGGCGGGTGTGGAAGTCCTACAGCCTCAATGAATCCAATGCGGAAATCTGTACGGCGGAATACCGCTATGACACCGCCGGCAGGCAGATTCGGACTATTACGCTGCCCGATGATACCGCGGGCAAGCGGTCCGAGACGGTGACTGTGTATGATGGTACCCGTCGGCTGTCCGTCACCGACGGCCTGGAGCATACGACCTCGTTTGACTATGATGCCCTCGGCCGGGTGATTACGACCATTCATCCATCCTCGCTTGTCGAAGGCTCCGGGACGACACCTGTAGAGACGTATTCCCATGTCGGCCATGACAGCCTGGGACGGAAGTGGTGGGAAGCTGAACAGACGACGATTGAGTCTTATATTGGACCCGGCGATCCTGATTTTGATCGCAACAATCCCGACCATGTGGCGCTATATAAGAGTGTCAACACGAAGGAGTTTGAGTATGATTTTGCGGGGCGGCTGATTGCGGTGGTTCTGCCGCTGGTGGAAATCAATGATCCGACGACGCCGGGGGCGGATTCGATCTGGGTTTATCCGCGGTATGAATATGTGTATGACGCCTATGGCAATCAGAGCATCATCCGGGAAAATCTCTATCAGCTTAAACGTTCGTGGGAGTCAACTTTCGACCCTGCCACTGACATTGTGTCGACCTACTCCCGCCAGACCGTGTTTGGATACGACGGTCTGCATCGGCAGATTTCGCGGACGGTTCCGGGCTGCGGCACGGAATACAAGGGCTATGACAGTCATAACCGGCTGCAGTGGGAGATGGACTTCAAGGAGCAGGTGACGGGGTATGCTTATGATGCCCTCGGCCGTCTGGAATACAAGCGTTATTATGCGGCTGATGCGACGCCGGGCGATTTCCAGAACACTAACTACCCATCGACTCCGGCCGAAGTGCTGCACTATACCTACGACAATCTCGGGCGGAAATTGACCGAAACGGTGACGGATTGTGCCGGCACGCCGACAGTAACGTATGATGCCAGTTATAGTTATGACGATGAAGGCAATGTGACGGCGATTGTCACGCCGCAGGGGACGGTCAATTATGATTATCACCTGACGACCGGCCGGAAGAGCTTTACCCGCAGGGGCAGTGAGCTTGCGACGGAGTATGGGTATGATGAACTGGGTCGGCTCAAGACCACGCGGGCGATGGTTCGCAACGGGCAGCTATTAAGCCCGACGGAATTGACGACGTATGATTATGATCTGGTGGGCAATCGCAAGTCTGCAACCCTGCCTAATGGGGTCTATACGGAATACAGCTATAACAGCCTGAACCGGCTGACGGAGCTGGTGCATTACCAGACGACAGGCAAGACCACGGTGGTGGGGTCTTATTCCTATCAGCTTAACGCGACGGGGATGCGGATGGGGGCTGGGGAATTCCTGGCTTATCCTTCCGGCAGTCAGTCGCCGGTGGTTGAATATGATTATGACGGCCTGAATCGTCTGGTTGGCGAAAGCAATAAGCATGATGGGACGACGGGATTTGAGGCCGGGTATGTGTATGATCTGGTTGGCAATCGGCTGGAGCGGACGGTGATTGCTCCCAATGGCACGCTGGATACGACTTATGATTATTATCCCGGAACCGACCGGCTGTATCATGAATACCAGGCCGGGCCTGTGGCGGCGATTCCTTTGGGTCAGAATGAGACGGTCTATGCCTATCACAGTCCATCCGGCGGGTTAAGCTATCAGATGCCAAGAGAGGCCGGGCGGATTGGGGCGTTGACGGCGTTCCTGTATGGGATGCCTTCGGTCTGGGGAGTTGTTCTGCTGGTGTCGCTGCTGGTTTGCCTGCCGGTGGCGGGGTTGTGGCCGGTACTGGTAAGGATTCTAAGGGGGCAGGAGGTCGGTCCGCGTCCGAGCCTGAGTCTTTATCACCGGTGCCTGTGTGTGCTGCTGGCTTATACGTTCCTGATTGGGCCGGAGTGTGTGGTGTATTTGTCGCAGGCGGCGACGCAGTATAGTCAGATTTCGACGCTTGCCTGGGGCCGGGGAAACAGTATAATAACGTATGGCTATGATGCCAACGGCTCTTTGACAAGTAAAACGACTACCCGCGGCGGCCAGACGGCCGAGACTGTGGTTTATACGTATAACCTGCAAAATCGGCTGGTACGGGTGGAGACGACGCCGTATACGGGCGGGGTAGCGGGTGCGGTAACTGCGGTTGACTATGCCTATAATCCGGACGGGATTCGGGTTGGCAAGACCGAGATGACCCCGGCCGGAACGACGGCGACGGCGTATCTGATTGACCCGGCCAATCCGACCGGCTATGCCCAGGTGCTGGAAGAAACGACGACGCGGTATGATGCGGCGGATGTGCTGTTGAGCGTGGAGCGGACGGATTATGTCATTGGCGAGGATGTAATCTCACAGACGAAGTCGAACTGCGATTTGGAGACCAGTGTCTGGACGGCCAGTGCGACACAGTACCTGCTCTATGATGGGCATGGCAGCACGCGGCAGTTGATGAATGCCAATCTGTCGGTGCAGGACAGCTACAGTTACGATGGGTATGGGGTGATGCTGGGCAGTGCGGCGGGTTCGGCCAATGCGGCACAGACGAATCTGCTGTATTGCGGCGAGCAGTACGATAGTGCCTTGTCGCAGTATTACCTGCGTGCACGATACTATAACCCGGCCAACGGGCTGTTCAATCAGCTTGATCCCTACGCAGGCAATATGCAGGATCCGCAGAGTCTGCATAAGTATCTGTACTGCCACGCGAATCCGGTGAATGGGATTGATCCGAGTGGCGAATTTGGAGATTTTAGCTTAGTTGGATCACTTGCGGTAATGGCAATTATGATGGTCATTATGTCGCCATCAATTGTCAATGCTCCGACGCCGAATAGCATTACAATTACAGACAACGGAAATGGCTTCATGGAGGATGGCTATTATACGATTGCTGCAGGTGTGCTCATCCAGATATTTATTGTTCCTGTTGCCCGATACGCCTTTAAATACATTGGTAGAAAACTTCACCGTGTAACAATAAAGGCACCAGATGTTGGTCCTGGCAATTGGGTATCAGTCAATGAAAATATGTCACTTCGTGCAGCTCAATATCAAAGTCGTATTACAGGTCAGCCGACTAATATGGGCTATGTTGTCAATGGTGTGAAATTTGATGGTTACAAAAATGGAATCTTACTTGATGCCAAAGGGTTGGGTTATAAGAATTTTGTTGAAAATGGGAGATTTAGTGAATGGTTTACAGGTAAACAAGCTTTGCTTGATCAAGCTAATCGCCAAATTACAGCGGCAAGGGGAACAACTATCGAATGGCATATAGCAGAAAAGGAAGCCATTCCTGCATTCGAGGAACTACTCAAGGGTGCTAATACTGAAGCTATAAAAGTAATTTATACACCATAAAGGATCAAAAATAAATTTTATTTAATATAGCGATGAGGATAATTAAATGAGTTGGGACATATTTGTACAAGACATCCCGGAAGATGTTCGAACGATAAATGATATGCATCAAAAATATCATAATTATAGACCTAAAATTATTGGGGATCGGTCGGAGTTGATTGCTAAGATAAAAAAAATAGTTCCAGATGTTGATTTTTGTGACCCATCATGGGGAGTTCTTAGAAAACCTGATTATTGTATTGAATTTAATATGGGGAATAAGCAAGAATGCCCTGGATTTGCCCTTCATGTAAGTGGAGGAGAATCAGTTAATATTGTGATTGCTGATATATTAAAATGTTTAGGTCTTAAAGCATTTGATCCGAATTCAGATACAGGGCTTTTTAAAATGAGTAATTCCACGCAAATTAGTAAAGAGACAGAAGAACACAACAGTTAAGCAGAAACTATACTTTGCAGAGTGTTTCAATTTCATAGATAAGTATCTTTTGAGGTGAAAGTCAGCATGCAGGTTTATATTTATCTTGGAAGCACGCTTGATATATAAACGGAGGATTGAGAGAATGTTCGAGCCTGAGTCTTTATCATCGATGCCTTTGTGTGCTGCTGGCTTATGTTTTCCTGATTGGGCCGGAGTGCTTGGTGTATTTGTCACAGGCGGCGACACAGTATAGTCAGATTTCGATGCTTGCCTGGGGCCGGGGAAACAGTATAATAACGTACGGCTATGATGCCAACGGCTCTTTGACAAGTAAAACGACCACCAGCGGCGGTCAGACGGCCGAGAGTGTGGTTTATACGTATAACCTGCAGAATCGGCTGGCACGGGTGGAGACGACGCCTTATACGGGCGGGGTGGCAGGGACAGTGACTGCGGTTGACTATGCCTATAATCCGGATGGGATTCGGGTTGGCAAGACCGAGACGACCCCGGCCGGAACGACGGCGACTGCGTATCTGGTTGACCCGGCCAATCCGACCGGCTATGCCCAGGTGCTGGAAGAGACGACGGCGCGGTATGATGCAGCGGATGTGCTGCGGAGCGTGGAGCGGACGGATTATGTCATTGGCGAGGATGTGATCTCGCAGACGAAATCGAACTGCGATTTGGCGACCAATGCCTGGACGGCCGGCGTGATGCAATACCTGCTGTATGATGGGCATGGCAGCACGCGGCAGTTGATGAATGCCAATCTGACGGTGCAGGACAGCTATAGTTACGATGGGTATGGTGTGATGCTGGGCAGTGCGGCGGGTTCGGCCAACGCGGCACAGACGAATCTGCTGTATTGCGGCGAGCAGTATGACAGTGCCTTGTCGCAGTATTATCTGCGTGCGCGATACTACGACCCGGCCAATGGGCTGTTCAATCAGCTTGATCCCTATGCAGGCAATATGCAGGATCCGCAGAGTCTGCATAAATATTTGTATTGCCATGCGAATCCGGTGAACAATGTCGATCCAACGGGAGAGTTTATTGGTGGACTTACCGGTCTTACAATAGCAATTGCGATTGGAGCAGTATTAACTAATATTGGTTTAACTGTTTACAGTGGTATTCGACATAAACAAGGTGGATTGGGAATTGCTTGGAGTGTAATCCAGAATATAGCTGCTTTCGTTGCGATTGCCGGTGCGATATTACTATCCGGACCAATTGCAATAGCTGCTGCATTAACATTGGTCATTGTATCAATCGTTGGGATAATTAATCTTATCCGTAGCTGGCCGAGCATGGACACTACAGATAAAGTCGTAACAGCTGCAACAATGTTAACTTTCATTGTTTTTGCAGGTGCAATTAAGGTCGGATCAAGTCCAACTCCAGAACCAGCCCCTTAAATATCTGGTGAGGTTTCAGTTTTGCCGGAGTCGTATTTTAGTCGTGTTGCGGTTGATATGAGAAATGCCCCGGCTGGCTCTAGAACAAATGCTGCTGGTTTCCCGAGAAATGGCCCTTGGTTTTGGAGGCAGGTACGCAACAGTAAACCAGAATACTTTAGTGCTGAGAATTTGCAAAATATTAAAAGTAATTTGGCACCAAAGGTTGATGCCCAATGGGTGAAATATCACCCGCAATATCAGAGTTTTATGGGTGACACACTTGTTCATCACCATATAGGACAAGGACCTATTGCTATTGGGATGCCGGAAGCTGTACATAGCAGTTGGGCTCGTTTCTTAAATACGGGCACTGGGACAGGAGATTAGAATATTTGTTAGGGAATAATTTTGACTCAAAGGTAGAGTTTATGTTAATTGTGGTGGTATCAAAACTTATATCCTAATTGTCGTTCAAGGAGATAAAGATGGATGCTGATGGATTTGTTAACAAAATGGCTGAGCTGGCAGTCTTAATGGAGAAAGAGTCATATTCTCTGACAAAAAAGCCAAAGGAAATACTACAACTTGATGATTCAATAATCCATCTTATATGTGAATATGACACATCTGCTCTTGAAATCGGGATGGTAGGATTGGGCCGACATAAATATTCTTTTGAACCTCCTTCAGGCAAAGTACTTGTTGGTTGTATCGAGTCAGATATTCTTGCAATTAATCCTTCGACGGGCTTTGTGGAACTTCTTGACCATGACGATCCAAGTTATGTAATGTGCATCTGTGCAACATCCGGAGGTGCGTTTTTAGAAGCACTGCTCAGGCTTGCAGCGTTTCAATACCCGCATGAAGATTTATATGGTAATTTACCGATTGAAAAAGCAAAAGAGAATAATAATGCCGCATATGCATGTGCTGTTGAATGTTCAAGAGCGGCAGAAGTAAAAGCTGAAGGTAGTATTTATCATACACTG
>JBDKVE010000330.1:0-2854 GCA_039679345.1 Anaerohalosphaeraceae bacterium | reverse complement strand
GTCGGCATCCGCTTTTAAAATCAGCGTTGGGGTGATGAATTTCGGGAAATCGTTCCTGAGACAGGGCAGATTGATAACTGTTTCTGCAATCTGAGGTTTAGTCTGTACCTTGGAATCGGCCCAGCGCTGGCGGCACGCTGCTGAAATCTGCGGGTGTCGTTTGGCGGCTTCCTTGAGCAATGTATTGAGACTGGCGTTGTGCTGAAATTGAAGGTCGCTATTAAACCACTTGAGGGCTTTTTGTTTGTCGGCTTCTGTGGCAAACAAGGGTTTGGATACTCCCGGCGGATCGATGAGGACTGCTTTTTGCGGGATATCCGGCCGAGCCAGGACAATCTGGGCGGCGATACTGCCTCCCATCGAATGGCCGATGATGATGGGTTTTTGGAGTTTGAGCGCCTCAATCAGCCCGACGGCATCGGCGGTATAATCTTCTGTCTTATATCCGGTCAGCGGGGCATCCGAAAATCCATGGCCGCGATAATCCATCATAATGACGTCATAGTCCTTTTCGAATTCATGTGCCAAATCTGTCCAGCACAGGCCGGCGTCGGTATAGCCGTGCAGCAGCACCATCGGCGGTTTCGTACCGTCGCCCGTGCGATAATAATGCAGCCGAATACCATTGGTTGTAATGTCGCTGGATTGCCAGCCGTAGGGGATGCGAGGAGTATTGCAGGTGTATGGCTTGCTGCAGGATGTGACCAGGACAGCAGCCAGTATCGAAAGAACCGCTTGTTTGAATCCGTCCATTTTAAAACCTCCTAAAATTGCCGGGGTCAGGTTCAGGAAACTGTGGGCCTGACTATAAACGAATGCCTTGGAAAAAGCCAATATTTTGTAAAGCCCTGTGGATATTGCAGATACGAGGCACCGTTACTTTTCCTTTTGCTTTTTTTGTGCCTGCACGGTATAAATCTACGGGTTTTGAAATGTAGAACGAGACAATAATTATCGACGTGGAGAGATCAAAATGTTTGAAAAGCTTGAAATGGCCCCGGCTGACCCGATTCTGGGGTTGACAGATGCATTCAACAAAGACCCCAACCCCAACAAAATCAACCTGGGCGTGGGTGTCTATAAGGATGAAGCGGGCAGTACCCCGATAATGAACTCCGTCCGTAAGGCGGAAAAACTCCTCGTCGAGACCGAAAAGACCAAAAGCTACCTGCCCATCCCCGGCGCCCCGGCCTATGGCAAGGTTGTCCAGGAACTGGTCTTCGGCAAAGGCAGCAAGGTCATTGCCTGCACCGCCCAGACCCCCGGCGGAACCGGTGCTCTCCGCATCGCCGGCGAATTCCTCAAGAAACTCAAACCCAATGCCAAGGTCTGGGTCAGCGATCCGACCTGGCCGAACCATAATGGCGTCTTCGCTGCCGCCGGTTTCCCGGTTGGCAAATATACCTATTATAATCCTCAAACCCGCAGCCTGAATTTCGATGGGATGCTGGCCTCGCTGAAGGCGATGACCCAGGGTGATATCGTTGTGCTTCATGCCTGTTGCCACAATCCCAGCGGCATCGACCCGACTACGGAGCAATGGAAGCAGATTACCGCTGTCGCCAAAGAAAAAGACCTGTTCGCCCTGGTTGACTTTGCCTATCAGGGATTGGGACGCGGGCTGGAAGAAGATGCCGAAGGCGTACGGATTCTGGCGGCGGCTCTGCCGGAGATGATTGTTTGCAGTTCATTTTCCAAGAACTTCGGCTTGTATAACGAACGCGTGGGTGCGGTAACGGTGACTGCGGCGACGCAGGATGCTGTCGATAAGGCCTTCAGTCATCTGAAGATAACCATTCGCGTGATTTATTCCAATCCGCCGAGTCATGGCGGTTCGGTTGTGACCACGATTATGAACAACCCCGAGCTTCGCAAGGAATGGGAAGCCGAGGTGGCCGAAATCCGCCAGCGTATCAAGCAGATGCGTGGGCTGTTCGTTTCAACCTTGAAAGCCAAAGGTGTCAAACAGGACTTCTCTTTCCTGACGACCCAATACGGGATGTTTTCGTTCAGCGGCCTCAGCGACGACCAGGTTAAAACACTCAAAGAGAAATATGGCATCTATATCGTTGGCGGCGGACGCATGAATGTGGCCGGGATGACCAGGGCCAACATGGAACCGCTGTGTAACGCGATTGCCGAAGTGCTGAAATAAGCTTCGGTTGCCGAATTGGGCCAAACAAGCTGTTGTGAAAAAACGTACAAAAGTCAGGGATTTGAAGATACACTTCAGATTCCTGACTTTTTTGTTTAAATGGAATTTTATTTCAGGAGCGATATTATGTTTCGATTTTTCTTTTCCCGGCCGGTCAGCAATCAGATTTCCAGCACACTGATTCGAGGCAGTATCCTGGGTGGACTGTTTCTGATTGGTTTTGGGCTGCTGGTGTTTGTTTTACGGGATTTGTTTGCCTTTCTGGCTGCGGCAATTTTCTTCCTGGCCGGATTTTCGGCTATTGGATACGGAATCCGGATGTGGATTGTCATGTATAAGGTCAATAAATCAGATAAGTCCTATCGAGAAAATGTAACAATTCATTATAAGGAATAAGGTCGGAATGGTGGTCGATAACATATTTTTGCGAAAAAAAGTGCAAATTTTTGGGAAAAATATGCAAAATACGTAGTTTCCACAATAGAAATGTACCGGTCCAATCATGTAAAATAAGTACAGATCGGAGGACACCCGCTGGGCTTGCTTACTTTTGAATTGGCGGCAGGGAGCAGGGAAGAATCTGGAGGGTTCTTCCTTTTTTTCTTTTATAGACGGTATTTCCTTTTAGCTTGAAAAAAATACACATTTCTGCGACACTGCCCGGGTAACATTTTACCAATTTAGCCCTGGTGGGCAATT
>JBDKVE010000329.1:0-5237 GCA_039679345.1 Anaerohalosphaeraceae bacterium | reverse complement strand
TGTCATTGCGAGGAGGAACGACGAAGCAATCTCCCTCCTACCCACCATGAAGCGAGATTGCTTCGCTGGCGCTCGTAATGACAGAACGTAGCGCTATGGGCGCTGGTCTGAGAGCCAACAGCCAATCACCAATCGCCAAGAGCTATTATAGCTGTCATTGCGAGGAGGAACGACGAAGCAATCTCCCTCCTACCCACCATGAAGCGAGATTGCTTCGCTGGCGCTCGCAATGACAGAACTTAGTGCTATGTGCTATGAGCCAACAGCTAACAGCCAATCGCCCGGAACAGCGGATGCTGTCGGGAAAAAGTGTCAGAAAAAATCTGGCTTTGCCGGAAATTTATGGTTTACAGAGAAATATATATTATGGTATCATAATGTAGTACTTTGAATCAGCGTTGTGAAGGTGCAAAGTGCTATTTTTTATACTTATTTTTCATTCTTTAACGCAGTAAAGGTGGCAAGAAAACGCAATGCTTTTTACTAAGGCGCTCCGACTTATCGTATTCGTCTGCTTCATCGCAAGTGCAACCGGCTCGGGCGCTTTGGCCGCGGAAAAAGATCAATTGAATTTGAACCGGGAATATTTTCGCTCCTATGCTGCGGATGCCGGCTATGTTCTCAGGGCGCCGACCCGCTGGAATGCTGCCGACTGGCGGCAGGCCCTTCTCCTCAGCGGAGCCGCTCTGACGCTTTATCACAACGACGAAAAGATTGAACACTGGGCGCAGCGGCAGCGGAATAGCACCAGCAATCAAGTTTCCGGCTGGGTCAGACACTGCGGCGATGTCCGCTGCATAGCTCCCGCTTTGGGACTGACTTATGCGGCCGGCAAACACAACGATAATGACCGGCTCACCCGAACAGCCCTGCTGGGGATGGAAAGCCTGGTCATTGCCGACGGCATTACCGGCTCCCTGAAGCTGCTGACCCACCGTCACCGCCCCAGCACGGGCGATCCTTATAACACCTGGGACGGCCCCGGTTTTCATAATCCCAATGATTCTTTCGCCTCCGGTCACGCCACCTCAGCTTTTGCCGTCGCCACAGTCATCGCAACCGAATATCAGGGGAAACGGGGCGTGCCGCAAATGGCGTACGGTCTGGCAGCGCTAACCTCCCTGTCCCGAGTCAACGACAACCAGCACTGGGCATCGGACGTATTCGCCGGTTCGGTCATTGGCTATTATACGGCCAAGCTGGTAACAAAACGTCATGCGGAGTCATCTCCGTCCGGTCAGAACAGTCAGACTCCCAGTGGCGTTCAACCTCTGGCGGCCTATCAGCTGCATTTTAAGTAAAGAACCGGACAGACAAAAGTTTTACAAAAAATATGATTTGACTATACTTTAGTATGGGGACAAGCTACAAGATATTTGTTAAAATAATGCTATATGTGTAACATATCCGGATCATTTAACTATAAGTTTACAAAATCGGGCAGGATATTAATTTTCCCTGTAGAAATATACATGATATTGTTTAATTATCAGTTTACGCAATAGGCAGACAAGAACGGAGTGGTCATAGCTTGAAGCATAAAAAAATTGCCGCCTGGCTGCTGGCGGTGGTCATCAGTGCCGGTATACCCATGGAAGCATTGGCGGCGGAGCAGCAGGCGCCGGTCTTTGCTACCCAGACGGACTCACAGCCGCTGGAAGAATACCATCTCAGCAAATATGACGTAATCAATATTGTCATCATCGGCTTTCCCGATGCCGCCGGGTTCAGCGACATCATGATCGGTCCCGACGGCTATGTGAACCTGCCCTATGCCGGGACAATGCACCTGGCCGGGATGACCATTCCGGAAGCTACCGAAGTATTGACCGATAAACTGGGTGAATATATCAAAATTCCCGGCATGGCGGTCATGGTCAAGCAGTACGGCCCCCGCAAAATCTATGTCATGGGGGAAGTCGCCAAGCAGGGACTCTACTCCCTCAGCTCCGACTATATGAACATCTTCGCCGCCTTATCCAGTGCCGGCGGCGTTACCAAGCGTGGCCGGCCCAAGCATATCGCTGTGGTCCGGACGATAGACGGCAAGGTATACATGCAGGAAGTGAACCTTGACCGGTTTGTGGAAAAGCAGGACGGTTCCCAGAATGTGATCCTTCAGGACGGGGATATAGTGTATGTGCCAAAATCAAACAAAATCGATTTGTATGAAGATATCATGCCGCTGGTTGGCATTTATGCTACGTATAAATCAATAACGAATTAGAGGAGCTGCTATTGTGGAAGAACAGGATACAATTGATTTGAGAAAAGTAATACAAATTGCAGCTGCCTATAAATACCGACTGGTGGTCATCGTCCTGGTGACGACGATTCTGGCATTAATACTTTCCTTCGTTTTACCGAAACAATATGAATCCAGCGTCTTGCTCCGGGCGAAAAGCCAGAAGCAAATGGGAGTGTCAGGACAGGTTGCTTCGGCAATGGCGTTGCTGGGGGGAAATATGACAGGCTCGGCTCAGACCTATATTGAAATGATGAAAAGCCGCAGTGTACTGGAGCCGGTGATGGAACCCTTGGATCTGCCGGATAAAGAAAAGCTGGATGTACCGACATTCGCCAAAAAATATTTGAAATTCCAAAATACAAAAGGCACCGACTTGATTGAAGTGACAGCCACCGGGCGCACCCCGGAAGAAGCCCAGCAAATCGCTGCCGGTGTTGTGGCTAACTTTCAGCAGAACCTGACCCGGCTGAGCCAGTCGGATCAATCCCTGATGGTCAAATTTTTAAAAGACCGCATGGCAATCGCCAAGCAGGAGATGGAGCAGGCCGAGCAAAATTTGGAACAGTTCCGGCAGCAGGAAAAAATCTACGTGCCGGACGAACAGGCCAAGGCTTCCATCAAAAAACTAACCGAATATGATCAGAAAATCGCCCAGCTGAAAGTGCAGAACGACGCCAATCAAGCAAGACTTCAGGGCGTCAATGATCAACTAAATCGTCAGAATGTAGCCATCTCTACTTATAACATTGCCGATAATCCGGTGATCCAGGAAATCCGCAAGCAACTGGTGGCGAAGCAGATTTCCCTGGTGGATGCTCAGCAGCGCTATACCGACAAGCATCCCGATGTAATTCTAATCCAGAATGAGATTGATCAATTAAACGGTAAGCTCCAGGAAGAAGTAAGCAACTCCGTTCAGGCGGGGACCAGCACCTTAAATCCGGTGCAGATGGGATTGGTACAGGCAAAAGCCGCAACGGAAACGGAACTACTGGTGGGACAGGCAACCCTCTCCGGCCTGCAGCAGGTTCAGTCCGGCAATGAACAGGAAATCAGCCAGCTGTCGGCTGACAGCGT
Source organism: Anaerohalosphaeraceae bacterium (assembly GCA_039679345.1). Classification (GTDB taxonomy): domain Bacteria; phylum Planctomycetota; class Phycisphaerae; order Sedimentisphaerales; family Anaerohalosphaeraceae; genus Anaeroglomus. Next base: position 1,912 of record JBDKVE010000329.1, on the reverse strand, counting down.
TATCTATATCGGTCTGGAGCGCCAGACGAGAATTGCTCAGGAAGTATATAGTGTATTAGTTAAGAGTTACGAACAAACCCGCATCCAGGAAGCCATGGAAAGCATGGATATCCAGATTGTGGATGAGGCGAATCTGCCGAAGAAGCCATCCTTTCCGAAGAAGCTGTTGATAACGGCAGTTGGCGGAGTACTGGGTGTGATGCTTAGTTTTATCTATCTTATTATTTTGTATCGTAAAAATTCTGATTCAGCCCATAGCTTGAATCGTTCTATCCAATAAGGAAGTGATGAACCATGCAGCGCAGGTTGGTATCGATTGCTCTGGTAATAACCGATATCCTGGTCGTTTCTATTGTCCCGTTTATTGCCTTGTATCTGCGCTTTGACGGTACGGTGGATGATTATTACTATACCCAGTTATTTTCTTATTTACCGGCTATTGTACTTATTCAGCTGGCAACTTTTTATCTGTTCCGTCTCTATCACCGGTTATGGCGCTATGCCAGTATTCACGAACTAGTGGTGATCGTGGGGGCGGTAACGGTCAGCTCGGCTGTGCTGTTTGTCTATTCAAATATAGTAAATTCCATATTACCAGGAAGTATTTATGTGTTAAGCTGGCTGTTGACTATTGTCTGCATTGGCGGCAGCCGGCTGGGGCTTCGCATCCTGCATTACTTGATCCGCCAGACTCATTCCAATCCAATTCAAAATGTGCTGATTATCGGTGCCGGTGATGCCGGGGCAATGATTGCCAGGGAAATCACCCAACGGTACTATGAGACAAAAAAAATAGTCGGTTTTATTGATGATTCTGCTTATAAGAGCAACCAAATTTTGTTTGGCGCCAGAGTGTTAGGTCCCTGCAGTCAAATTCACCGTATTGTTCAGGAACAAAGCATTAGTGAAATTATTATTGCCATGCCTTCGGTAGAGGGCAGTATTGTCAGGCAGATTGTTCAGGAGTGCAAAACCACTCAATGCAATGTGCAGATTGTTCCCGGTATTTATGAACTGATTGACGGCAAGGTTAGTGTTCACCAATTGCGTAATGTGGATGTGGAGGACTTGCTGCGGCGGGAGCCGGTACAACTGAATACGGAAGACATTGCCGGATACATAAAAGGCCATCGGGTGCTGGTGACCGGAGCCGGCGGGTCCATTGGCTCCGAGCTTTGCCGCCAGATTGCCCGTTTTTCACCGGAACAGATTCTTCTGTTGGGAAAGGGAGAGAATAGTATTTACGAAATTCATCAGGAACTGGGAAGAAAATATCCCGACTTAAATCTTTCACCCATCATTGCCGATGTCCGGGATGAAGAGCGAATCAATGATATTTTCGCCACCTACCGGCCGGAAATCGTCTTTCACGCCGCTGCGCATAAGCACGTGCCTCTCATGGAACTGCAGCCGTTGGAAGCGGTCAAAAATAATGTATTCGGCACGAAAAATGTGGCTCAGGCAGCAGATCGTTATGAAACGAAAATCTTTATTATGATTTCCACCGATAAGGCAGTCAACCCTACCAGTGTCATGGGATGCACAAAACGGGTGGCGGAAATGGTTATTCAAAGTCTAAACCGGGAGAGCAAGACTAAATATACTACAGTACGCTTTGGCAATGTTCTTGGCAGTCGGGGCAGCGTCATCCCTCTCTTTAAAAAGCAGATCGCAGCCGGAGGACCGATTACCATTACCCACCCGGATATTATCCGTTACTTTATGACCATTCCCGAAGCCAGTCAACTTGTGCTGCAGGCGGGGGCTTTAGCCCAGGGCGGCGAAGTGTTTGTTCTTGATATGGGCAAGCCGGTTAAGATACTGGATATGGCTTGCGACTTGATCGAACTTTCCGGCCTGGTGCCCTATAAAGATATAAAATTTGAATTCACCGGACTGCGGCCAGGAGAGA
>JBDKVE010000328.1:0-35825 GCA_039679345.1 Anaerohalosphaeraceae bacterium | reverse complement strand
CATTGCCGAATTGCAGAAAGATAAAGATGGCAATCCGCTAATGGTCAGAGGAGTCATTCAGGACATCACCAAGCGTAAACTGGCGGAAGCCGAGCGAGCACTGAATTCCCAACGGATGCAAGCGATGCTGCAATTGAACAGGATGTCGGATTCAACACTGAAGGAGATAACCGATTTCGCTCTGGAGGAAGCCGTACGATTGACCCAGAGCAGAATCGGCTATCTGGCTTTTCTCAATGAAGACGAGAGCGTTCTCACCATGCACTCGTGGTCGAAATCCGCCATGGCCCAGTGCGCCATCAACGATAAGCCGATTATTTATCCTGTGGTGTCCACCGGTCTCTGGGGCGAGGCCGTAAGACAACGGCGGCCCGTCATTACCAACGATTACACCGCCGACAACCCGTTGAAAAAAGGATATCCGCAGGGTCACGTGACCGTAAAGCGGCACATGAACATACCCGTGTTCTCAGACAACCGAATTGTCCTTGTGGCGGGCGTAGGCAACAAAAATGAAGATTACGATCAAAGCGACGTCGAACAGTTGACCCTGCTGATGGAAGGCATGTGGCGGCTGATTGAACGCATTCAGGCTCACCAGGACGCTGAAAAACTGATGAAGGAAATTCAGGCCAAAAACGAAGAACTGGAAAGCATTGTCTTTGTGGCCTCCCATGACCTGCGGAGTCCCCTGATTAATATTCAGGGATTTGCCGGTGAGCTTCAGAAAAGCTGCCGTGAATTAACCGTCCTGCTGGGCCGCGAAACGCTCAGCGAGAAAAACAACCGGGTCATTCGCCGCCTGCTGGATGAAGATATTCCCGAATCCATCGGTTTTATTTCCGCCGGCACAATTAAAATGGATGCCCTGGTCAACGGACTCCTGCAGATTGCACGCATCGGCACCATGCAGATGCACATCGAGTCAATCGATATGAACCGGCTGATGGCCAATATCCTCAAGACGGTTCAGTACCAGATGCGTGAATATGAAATTGAACTTCATGTGGAACTGCTGCCGCGGTGCATGGGGGACTGGGTGCATTTGAACCAGGTTTTTTCCAATTTGATCGATAACGCCATTAAATACCGCCACCCGAGCCGGAAATCCATCATCGAAGTGACCGGGCAATGCAGCGACAACCGTGTGATCTATACCGTTCGCGATAATGGTATTGGTGTTTCAGCAGAGAATTATGATAAGATTTTTGAGGTATTTCATCGCCTCAATCCCGCCGGCCCGGTCAAGGGCGAAGGGCTGGGCCTGACAATCGTCCGGCGAATTCTGGACCGTCTTGACGGGAAGATTACGGTTGTCTCTGAAGTGGACAACGGTACTGCTTTTGTCGTGGAATTACCGGCGATAAACCAGGAGTAATTAATTGAAGACCTTGCTTGGATGCCCGGCCTGTAAGTCATTATTGTTTGTGATGATGCTCGGCCACAACATGATATCGTCTTTGCTGCGTTTGTCTTTTTGACCCTGGTCATCGATGGCATTGGACCCGAAACTGTATAATCGGATTTGTCCGTTACGGAGGCTGTATCCGAATGCCTGACTGTTGAGCGGGTCGGTCGGAACGGGCTTTGCCCCAAACGCTGCCGTCAGATTCTCGGGCCACTGTCCATGGTCAAGCTGATATCGTTTCAGGGTAATCAGTATGCCCAGTGCCGTTCGTCCCTGTTCAAAACTCAGATCCTGATCGGCCAGCGGGTAATAGAAAGCGACTTGCTGACGGGCGTACCAGTCGATAAACGAGGTGGCGTTGACGCCGTCCCGCCAGGTGTATTGACCGTCTTCGACTTCAAAATCCTGTCCTGCTTCAGCCATGTCCGACAAACGATCAAACCGGCTCTCGATCAGATCTGCAGTTCCCCGTGGTGAAGAAGGAATGGTCATTGCCAGTCCCAGGGCCACCATCCGCGAAGTCTCGGCTGACAGCAGAAATTTGCGAACGCGGTAGCCCAAATGCTCGTGAAGGCCTGCGGGGATATTGCGGCTGAAACGAAAATGACCCTGTGGATTATGCTGATAAAACAAACCTGACAGACTGATTGTCAGGGCCTTTTGGGCTTTATGAATTTCAGTCCAGACCTGGGGCCAATGTGAATCCACGGCCAGGATTTCCATTTCTATCCAGTATAAACTTTCCCGATCCGTGGCATATTCAATAACAGATCGGCTTAATGCCCGACGCGCCATACGCTCAATAAAGTAACCGCCGGATTGATCTGCCAGGGTTCCCTGCTGCCAGAGATGGTTGGCTATCCGCAGGGCGGCGTATTGTTTTTGCATCGCGGTCTGGGTACGGTGATGGTATAAATCCTGGTTGGCGCTGCGAAGCAGCACTCGGACAAAAGCTTTCGTGGTATTCAGGCGTTTATATTGCTGGTCGAGTTCCTTCATATTCAGGGGAGGATCAAAATGACAGACTTGTTTTGCTGCAATCCGCATCAGTTCTCCAAGCTCCGGCTCCAGCGGTTTCATCCAGGCAGCCAGTTGCGGCTGATCATTCTCATTCCAGGGTAATACGTAGGTCCAGTACTCGACATCCATATTGACAGGATATTCAAATAAATCTTCGTGATGCCGATTAAACAGGGCAAGATAATCTTTCGCGGCATTGTTGGGATCCTTGTCGGCGGATAAAACAATCCCCAGAGATTCCGCAGAATAGGTGTAAGGTGTCAATCGGCTGGAATTGACTTCAGGACTGCGAATCCAGATGTAAAGACCGATCGTGACGAGAGATAGTAATATCCATACCCATTTCTGCAAATTCCGGGGCATGAAAAATCCCGCTGCCGGCACAATCATAAAAATCAAAGAAACGCGCCATGGAAGACCTGCGAACAGGCCTATGAGCAGCAAGACCACATTGATGGCAATGAAATACCATTTGAAAACAGAATAAAAGATTTTCAGTGTCTTCAATGACGAATTCAATGTTTTTGTTGGCGTATCCATTATTTCATTTTTCATCTTGTATTATCTCTTGTCTGTATAAGTTATCGATATAGTAGCACTGTTTATTTAAATGTTTTCTGCGCTGATTTTGGAACAAAATGCTATATAATACGTCTTTGACTATAGGAATGAATATAAACTGTAACATTGCGTGTTTGCTGGGATGTGTGGTTTTCTCGGCCGGGTTATCGGGTATGCCCGCGAAAGCCCAGTCCGAACCGAATCAGGTTTGGACGACCGGGGCAGTGCCGAAGACCGATCCTAATATGCTTATAGAAAAAGAAGACCCAAATACTCCTGTACAGGTGATGCAGAAGTCTGACCCAAAATCTGCCAAACAAACCCAATCTCCGATTTCCGGAACACTGGCCTTGAATTGGCTCTATCAGGGCAAAGAGCCTCCAAAACCGCAGGTTGGGAACGAAAAAGTGACCTTTACGACCGAAATTCGTCCCTGGCCTTATTATTGTTATGACAATGACTGGCTCTTTTATCGTCCATGGTTGAATTCTTATGAATACTGGAGCCGATATAGAGACAATTTTAATGCCTATCCCATCAATCACGCCGCGGTTCGAATGGACCTCGATGCCTCTGTGTCCTTCGAGTTCGGAGGATATACCCCATACGATTTGGCAGGGCCGTACTACAGGCCGTAATTTTATTCAATTCTTCAAAATCCCAATTTTCAGTATTGATAACTTGATTTTATTGGGATATAAGGACTCCAGATAGTGAATTATAAAAAATATTTTATTTTTAAAAGAACAAGTGTTCATACTTGACATATTGGTCGATAGCGACTATATAGTCACTTATGAACGGTACGGATAAAAATACGCTATGGCCGATGGGGCGGGCACAGCGCAGAGCCAGTAAAACACGTACAAAATTGCTCGATGCGGCCTTGGTGGTATTTACCGATGTCGGTGTTGATGCGGCCTCGATTGAGAAGATTACGGATAAGGCCGATGTAGGCAAAGGTACATTTTACCGGCATTTTGCTGATAAACATCAGCTTTTACAGGCATTAATTGAAGATGCTTTGGAAAAGTTGAATGCCCGAATTGCCGATGATACGGGAATATCCAAAAACCTGGAAGGGCTTTTGGAACGGCTCTTTGACGAACATGTAGAGTTTTTCAGCCGGCACATGGAGCAGTACATCCTGTTGTTTCAGGGTCGAATGCTCATTAAGCTGGGCCGGGATACCGATGGGGCGATTGAAGCTCCGTATCTGCGGTATCTCGAAACGCTCGAAAAACAGGTCAAGCCGTTTGTGCCTGCGGGCGTGGAATCCTTTAAGACGCGACGGCTCAGTTGTGCCATCGCAGGATTTGTTTTCGGGTTCTTCTCGTTCGGAATGATCGGGATGACCCAGGAAGAAATGCAGGACAGCATTAGGCCTTTGCGAAAGGCTTTTGTGGATAGCATGGCGAGGTTCCTGGCCAAAGAAAATAAACAGGAGCCACAATGATACAATGTTTTAAGGAAAACTGACAATGAGTCAACCACTTTATGTGGAAACGACGGAAGTTTCAGACAAACCTCCCTCTAGACAGGGGCTTGTCGGCGAAGACGAGCCGCCCTCTACTACCGCTGTCGCCACAGTTGCGACAGCCGCACCCAAACCTTCAATTCAAACCCACAGCCGCTGGAGCGACTGGCGATGGCAGATGAGCCATCGAATTCGGTCGGTGGAACAGTTGTTCGGCTATTTCCCGGACAAAGCTTACTGCCAGTCGATTGAACCGGTCATTGGCAAATACCCGATGGCAATCACGCCGTACTATGCGTCGCTGATTCGCAAGGTTGATTTGGCCGACCCGGTCTTTCAGATGTGCGTGCCTCAGCTTGATGAACTGTACGATCCTCCGTTTTTGTCCAGCGATCCGCTGGAAGAACACGATGATATGCCCGTCCCCGGATTGGTGCATCGTTATCCGGACCGCGCGTTGCTGATTGCCACGACCACCTGTTCGATGTACTGCCGTCACTGCACACGCAAACGTGTTGCAGGCACGCGCGAAACCAGTATCTCCGCCCGTCGTCTGGAACAGGTAACGGCCTATCTGACGGCCCACCCCGAAATTTCCGACGTGATTGTCTCCGGTGGCGACCCGCTGACCATGAGCGATGAATCCATCGACATGATTTTGTCGGCCATCCGTAAAGTGCCTTCGGTACAGATTATTCGTATCGGTACACGGATGCCGGTCGTACTGCCGATGCGCATTACCGACAGCCTGGTCAACATCCTGAAGAAATATCATCCGCTGTGGATTAATACGCACTTTAACCACCCCAACGAGATTACGCCTGAATCCACGGAGGCCTGCCGCAAGCTGGCCGACGCGGGCATCCCGCTGGGCAACCAGTCCGTTCTGCTGCGGAATGTCAACGATAATCCGCGGGTGTATGAGCAGCTTTGCCGGATGCTGGTCCGGATGCGGGTACGCCCGTATTACCTGTACCAGTGCGACCTGGTCCGCGGCGTAGAGCATTTCCGCACGCCCGTCAGCAAGGGTATCGAGATTATGGAATACCTTCGCGGCCGCGTTTCCGGCCTGGCGATCCCGCTGTTTGTGGTCGATGCACCGCACGGCGGCGGCAAGATTCCGGTCCTGCCCAACTACATTGTCTCGACCAGCCCGACGCACACCGTGATCCGCAACTTCGAGGGAATGCTGATTTCGTACCCTGAACCGGCTCATCGGGATACTCCCAGAGCGATGGCTGAACCCAGCCACGATACCGCTCCGGGTGTCTGGGAACTGGCCAGTGGTGCCTACAGCCGTATCCAACCGGCCCGCACCATCCGGCAGACCCGCCGGCAGGCCTGCTGTCACCACATCGAAAACAGCGAATTGCTCGGACAATAGTACAATGATATGTCACAGTCCACGGCTTGATTATCAGGCCGTGGACTTTTTTTATTGTCTCCGGGCGTCTTTGCTATAAACTATGAAAATACCGGGTGGGGCTGCCCACGCGATTATAATGTATGCCCTCTGCGGCGAATCTGGACTAAGTGAAAATGACTAAATTGAACAATCTCAATGTCGGTTTTGTGTATGACCTGCGGGATGACTACCTCAAGGAAGGTTTTACGGAGGAGCATGTCGCTGAATTCGATACGGAATGGACGGTATCCTCGATTGCCAAGACCCTGGCCGAACTGGGCTGCAGGGTTCATCGCATCGGCAATGCCAAGGCCCTGTTGCGGGAATTGATGGCCGGCAAGCGGTGGGATTTGGTTTTCAATATTGCCGAAGGGATCAAGGGGCGCAGCCGCGAGTCGCAGGTGCCGGCGATTCTGGAGCTTTTCGATATTCCCTATACGATGTCAGACCCTCTGGTTTGTGCTGCCACGCTCGATAAAGAGATTGCCAAAAAACTGGTTCGAGCCGCCGGCTTGTCAACTCCCGCCTCTTGTGTTGTCAAATCCGAGCAGGATGTCGCGGCCGTGAATCTGAAATATCCCTTATTCGCCAAGCCAATTGCCGAAGGCACAGGCAAGGGCGTGGATGCCAAATCCAAGATTACCGATCCTTCCCAGCTTGCCGCAGTGTGCAGGAATCTGCTGGGACTTTTCAAGCAGCCCGTGCTGGTCGAGGAATACCTGCCCGGCCGGGAGTTTACCACAGCCATTCTGGGCACCGGCCCCAAGGCCCGCGTCCTCGGGACGCTCGAATTTCGCATCAAGCCCGATGCTCCCGCTCAGGATTATTCCTACGAAGTCAAGGAATATTGTGAAAAATATGTCGAATACTTCCCGATGCCCAAAGATAAGAAACGGCAGGACGTCGAAGCCCTGGCATTGGCCTGCTACCGGGCGCTCGAATGCCGCGACACCGGCCGGGTCGATATCCGCCTTGATGCCGACGGAAATCCTTCTTTTATGGAGGTCAATCCGCTGCCGGGTATGAATCCCGGCCATTCGGACTTGCCGATGATTGCCACCCAGGAGGGCATGAGCTACAATGAATTGCTCAAAGAAATTGTTCTTAGTGCGTTGGAACGAGTTAAATGATCAGTGGTCTAAAACGTAGTATTGCCTTTGCTTGTCGCGCTGATTCTTTATCTACGAACTCCGAACTATAAACTACGAACTTTACAGGTTCCTATGCAAACAAAACAAACAGTCTTGATATTATATCCTCGTCCCAGCAGCCATTATGCGGAAGCCGGCTGCGTGGAAAGTGAAGTCGGCGTCATGGATCAGGTCGATGCGGTCGTCAAGGCTCTCGACAATTACAAGATCGCCTGCCGCAGCGCGGCCGTCGGCTCAGTCAGCGAATTAACGCGCATTCTGGCTCAGGCCGCCGAGACGGTTGTTTTCAACTTTGTCGAGACCATCGACGGCTGTCCGGAAAAGGCCGCCTGCGTGCCGGCTCTGTGCGAAGCCTTCGGCAAGGCCTGCACCGGTAACAGTACCGCCGGACTGCTGCTATCCACCGATAAGTGGCAGAGCAAGGCCGTCCTGGCCGCCGCGGGCTTGCCGGTTCCGCTGGGCATTGTTGTCGAGCCGGGCCAGAAGGCCAAGCCCGATTTTGCCGGGCCGTATTTTGTCAAGCCCGCCGCCTCCGACGCCAGTGAAGGCATTGACAACGCCAGCATTATCAAGACCAAAGGCGTCGCCCTCGACAAGGCCATTGAGCGGATTCACACGCAGTTCAAGCGGGTTGCCCTCATCGAACAGTATATTGAAGGACGTGAGCTGAACATCACCGTTTTGTATAAAGAAGGCCAGCCAGTGGTCATGCCGCTGGCGGAAATCGACTTTTCCGCAGTCACACCAGATATGCCGATCATTGTCGGCTATGAGGCCAAATGGAAGCCCGACAGCTTCGAATTCAACAATACCCCGCGGATTATTCCTGCTCCCGTTCCGGCTAAACTTGCCCAGAAAATCCGCGATATGGCCATCAGGGCCTGTGCGGTACTGGGGTGTTTCGATTACTGCCGTGTGGATTTTCGCCTTGACGAAAAGCTCAATCCCTACATCCTCGAAGTCAATGCCAATCCAGACATCAGTCCGCAGGCAGGTCTGGCCGCGGCGATTGACGCAGCCGGCATCAAATATCATGCGTTTGTCAAGCTCTGTACTGATAATGCCCTGTCCCGCGTGGAGTCCGGCGACAAAGCCAGAAAGAAAAAATCTGTTCAGGTCAAATCTCAAAGCGAACCGGGCACCCAAGTCATCCGTTTTTCGGAGTCAAAGGATGTCCAGGCGGTCCTGCAGTTTCTGGACGAGACGAAATTCTTTCGCCATGAGGAAATGCTTATCGCCGAAGAAGTGGTCGCCGATGCTGCCGCCAAAGGTGCATCCGGGCATTACCAATCCTATGTGCTGGATGTGGACGGCCGAACGGTCGGTTGGGTCTGCTGGGGGCCGACCCCATGCAGCGTTGGCACGTATGACATTTACTGGCTGGGCGTGGACCCGGCCTGCCAGGGCAAGGGATATGGCAAAAAGCTGATGGAATTTGCCGAGCAGAAAATCCGCGACGCCGGCGGCAGGCTCTTTATCGTGGAGACCTCCGGCCGGGAAAGCTATCTGCCCACCCGCAAATTCTATGAAAAAATCGGCTATACCGTCGCTGCCTGCGTCAAAGATTTCTATGCCGTCGGTGACGACAAGATTATCTATACCAAAACAAGCTGATTGATTGGATTGCTGTTATGGGGCAGGGAATCCTTCCATCCAGTCGGCGGCAAAGACGGCGAAATCCTCCAGTTGGACGGTGCAGTCTTCGCCGGCCAGATTGGCCGACAGCGTGCAGTAATAGGGATCAATCGACTGAGTCCACTGCGAAATGAAGATCGCCAGGTCTTCCATGTCCACATCGCAGTCGCCGGATAAATCGCCGCGCAACGGGCAGACCGTCGGGGTAATCACCACGCCTCCCAGCATCGGTGTCGGTATCAGGTCGCCGAATCGTACCCACGTGTCATTGTCGGCATTGTAGCGATAGCGGTATAAGCCACCGACGCGATGATTGCTGACAAACATTTCCTGTCCATCGGGGCTGAAATCCATGTCCACCGCCCCGGGCGAGTCAATGGTTTGTTTCAGTGTGGGAGCACCGCCGGTATTAAATGAAAACCGCAGTACCCGGTTGGTCGCAAACGCCGCCAGATACAATTCATCATTATGGAATTTCATAAAGTGATACAATTCACCCGTTTGCACATTGAAATTGCTGACGAAAGTATAGCTGCCATCGGGATTTCGTGTGAACCGGCGGACATAGTTATAGTCGCTGACAAATAACTGCTGATCGGCAGGGCGGACGGCCACCCCCAGCATCTTGTCGCCATCGGGCATTTGGATGTAACCATTGGCAATCGCATTGCCGCTGCCATCGAACAGGAATCGTGACAGCTTGCCGCTGTTCCAGTTGGACTGAAATAATTCCCCAGTGATCGGGTCGAATGCCAATTGGTGACAGTCCGTCACATAGTTGCCGGTAATTGTGCTGCCCGCCTGATAAAATGAGCCGGACAAATCAAACCGTGCGATGGAGCTGTTGCCGGTGTGAGCGGCGCGGTTGGCGATGAACAATTCGGTCGGACTGCGCAGTGCCGCCGCAGAAGGATCATAGAGCATCGAGCCTGGAATCGGTGTCAGTTGGATAATTGCCCCGTATGTATCGAACACCATATAGCGCCGAACACCCTGGCCGCCACCGGAACCCATCGGGGTTTCGCAGATGATAATCTGATATGGTGCCGCCTGTACCGGCCGTGTCCACGGTAGGGCGGACAAAACAAGACAAAATAATACCACCATTCGTAATGCCATCACCTTCTCCTCGAAAAGAATACAATCACCCTCCGTAGGACGTGCACTTGTCCTTGCCGGAATAGATCTTATTTTATACCAAAAATAGGGCGAAAAATCAAGAAAATAGACCGTTTACGGCTCGTAAGTCTCTGTGGAGAATATAGATACGATAAATTTAGTGCCGTTCTTGCCCTGGCCCGGATTATATCGTATAATATAGATTCATATCGGGGGCGAAAGGCTTCGACCGGATAAGTTGACGGTCGGTTGGCGTGTCGAGGATAACGGTTGGCCTCGTTAAATATCCGTTAAAAAACTTAACTGGCAACTACCAGTACCAAATGGCTGCGTAAATTACGCAACCCGCATCGGTGGGTTTTCCCGTGAATCTACCGTTTGCGACGACTAGCGGGATAGCTGAGGCGTCTTTTCGCAGCGCCAAGGCGAAATCCTTTGCGAAATAGCGATGCGGCAAGCCTGTCGTTGGGCGTGTCGTTGGGCGAATCCCAAAATAACGACTACACATGTAGATGACCGACCTGAAATGTCTCGGGACAGGGGTTCGAATCCCCTCGCCTCCAGTGTATCTGACACTCCTTGTGCACTGGTCTGATCAGGTCTATAACTGCGTTTTATTGCAGTTATAGACGTTTCCGGTGTATTTCGATTTTCCGAAATAACATGGGTTTTCAGTTCATCCTGGTTCGCAGAAATTCGCCTTTTTCCGCACTCTGACGCCAAGCATTTTTCAGTTTTTTTCGCCTGTCGTCAATGGATCTATAACATCACTAACTTCGGTATCGGTCCCAGTCTTCACCAATTTTTCTGAAGAGGCCGGTAAGCTTAAATCCGGCAAAGAGGCGATGGCCTTTGTTGGTGCTTCAGAATAGACATGGGTATATATCTGCATAGTAAGATTTATATCGCTGTGTCGCATAATGGTCTGGACCACCTTGGGACTGACGCCGGAGGCAGCAAGCAATGAGGCGGTTGTGTAGCGAAGCGAATGAAAATCAGAAAACAGACCTTCTTTGTCTTTATATGGAATGCCCGCATTTTTGTCAATACTATACTTATAAACAAATAGATGGTCTCGTAATCATTTGGTCGCAGGTTCAAATCCTACAGGGAAAAGCCCATAAGACATTTAATATCAAAGACTTACAATCCTTATATTTTTGGCAGAAATAGGGTTTTGTATTCAATTTGTGCCCCACTCTATTGTTTTGTGTCAAAAGTTGATTGAGGTAAGTACTGGCCTTTTCATAGTTTTTTTCGGACAGTAAGAGGCAGATATGTGCAAATCTAAAGTTTAACTTGTCTTTTGCACTTTTTGAGTTATAATCCTATCTCATGATAACACGACAAATTCAAGATGAATTATTACTGTGTGCTAAGGAGTATCCGGCCGTTACCCTTCTGGGACCACGCCAATCCGGAAAAACCACCTTGGCTCAAATGACATTCCCAAACCACACCTATTATTCGCTGGAAGATCCAGACGTACGACAGCAGGCGAACAATGACCCCAGAGGCTTGTTAGCGAATTTCCAATCAGGCCTCATTTTAGATGAAATTCAGCGTGTGCCTGCGTTGTTAAGTTATATCCAGGGTATGATTGACAAAGACCAGACGTCTGGACGGTTTATTCTGACCGGCAGCCATCAACCCGAAGTGCACCAGATAATCACACAATCTCTAGCCGGACGCACAGCCGTCCTAGAACTGCTGCCGTTTTCAATAGAGGAAATCCAACACTATAAGCGTCCCCAACCATCACCCTATGAAATGATTGTGCAGGGTTTTTATCCTCGACTGCATGAAAACCAACTGCGCCCCAATCGATTCTTCAGTTCCTATTTATCCACCTATATCGAGCGCGACCTGCGTGCTATGATTAACCTGAAAGACTTAACACGATTTGAACAGTTTCTGCGGCTTCTGGCCGGACGAGTTGGTCAGCTTGTCAATTATGCATCATTGGCAAATGATGTTGGCGTCTCTGCGGTAACAATTAAAAACTGGATTTCTGTTTTAAAAGCGTCATTTATTTTGTTTGAGCTGCCGCCTTATTTCAGCAATATTCGAAAACGTGTCATTAAATCTTCAAAGCTTTATTTTATTGATGTCGGCCTGGCCGCCTGGCTTCTCGGTCTGGAAACGGCCGAACAGGCCGAGCGCGACCCGTTACGTGGAGCCTTGTACGAAAATCTACTGATCCTTGAGGCAGTAAAAAAAATACTCAATCAAGGCCATAAACCAATCGTACATTTTTATCGGGATGCCAAGAGCAATGAGGTGGACCTACTGATATTTAGCGGGCGACACTTGGCAGCCATTGAGATCAAGTCCGCAAAGACATTTCAGCCGGAATTTGTCAAGGGAATCGAACATTTCAAGGACGCTTTTCCAAAACATACAACCATTCAAGGTTTTGTTTGGTACAATGGTGACCGTAAAACCGAATATCAAAAGACAAGAATCTATAACCCTCTGCTACACGGACTTGACTGGTAGCATTGCCTTGGCTTGGATACTGCCATAAAATGGATCACCTTAGGCCGACAAAATTCATCCGCTATTAAATCTAATCGCTTTACTTTTCATAAATTAGTTTGAAATTTAACCCCATGCCTTTTCTAAAAACTCAAACTGACCGGTTTTAGGTCGCGAGGAGTTTTTCCAGGTGGCGGATAACAGTTTTTTCATGACTGTATTTGACCACATCTTTGACATTCTGCTGCCTGACTATCTGGTGCATGGATTTTGTAAGAAGAGTATTCAGATGTTGGACCATACATCGAGGTGATTCAAAACCAGAAGCTTGAGAAATCATCAACGTTTTACCCATACAACTATTCTACAACCCAACCACTAGATAGCAGGATAAATTCAAAAATTAATGATTTGTAAGTGTTTGTGTTTAAATGCATTATGTGCGTGTCTATTTTGATGCACATTTTATATAACAATTGTGTTGTAAAGTCTACAGGCACATGGTCATACGGTTTTAATATACAATATTTGTAAGAAATCGCAGGACGCGTGTGGTCGGATGTTTCCCCGATGGTCAGAGTGCTTTAATGTTGACTGCGGTGTGGCTGCGGTATGTGGGGAGTATTGGAGAGGAAAGATTTATTTAAAAAACGGTATATGATTAACAGTGAATCATTGCGATCAGCGAGGGATTTATCCAGCTTCCCTTTTGCCGATTCAACCATTTATCGATAATTGCTTGCCCTGCACATTCAATTGTCCCCAAATAGTGAGAGGTATGGTGTGGAAATCAAGGATTATTTTTCTGTTGAATCATTAACTCATTTCGTAATCGTTTGTAGGCTCTGCCCAGCAGCGATTCGATGGCCGATTTCGTCCAGCCTGTCTTATTGGAAATCTCCGTATAGTTCAGGCCTTCAATTTTGTGCAGGAGGATAACCTGTTTCTGACGGGGATTGAGTGTCTGAATCGCTTTCCAGATTGCGTCGGACATATCGTTTTTTTCAATTTGGGAACCCCCTTTATTCCTGTCTGAATGCCTGGTTTCTTCCTGATGGTGAAGCATGCTCTGAGTCCGCTGAGTTTTGCGTTTTTCATCCATGCATAAATTGACAACAATCCGGTACAGCCAGGTGGTAAACTCAGCCTCGGGTTTGTATTTTTCCGCCCCCTGGTATACCCGAAGAAAGGCTTCCTGACATACATCCTCGGCGAGATTCCATTGTCCCAGAATTCGGTATGCCAGCGCCAATACCCGCTCTTTGTGCTGCAAATACAATCGGCCCAGCGCCGAGGTATCACCCCGGGCAATAGCTGTCATCAGCTCGCAGTCATCGGGAGATGTCTTTCCTGGATGCTCGATAATCATTCCCATAATATCATTTCACTGGCTTAAGGATTGATTCGTTCCATCCAATGCCCCGCAAAAATCATCAGATCTGCCAGGTTTACCGAACCCATCTTGTCGATATCCACCCCCTGGCAATACATATTGGATGGGTCACAGTTCTGGAGCATCCAGGTCTCTGCCAGCGCGGCGTAATCCAGCATATCCACATCGCAATCATGGTCATAGTCGCCGGCCAGTTTGGTTGAAAAGACCCAGACACGTCCCGGAGTCTGCGTACAACTGGTTTTGGTAATGACCTGCCAAAAATAGGTCGTGCCGCAAGTGAGCATGTTTGTCTGGAACCAGGGACGCGGATTATCGGCAGAGATTAACTCCATCGTATCGGGACTCGTTCCGAGATAAACATCAAAGACTGGAATTAAGCCGCTGAATTCGGTTGTGCGTGTTGCCTGTTCCCATTCCGGGCAGCCAGCGTCAGGGCATTGTGACATCCGGTCGCAACTGCCGTCCTGAACGAAATCCGGATTTCCTGCATATAGGATGCCTTCGACCTCATAGGTTTCCATATTAATCACCGCTGAACCTGAGTTGCCCATGAAAGTGTCCAGATTGGCCTGGAAGCTGCCTGGTGCGAGATTGTCCTGAACCCAGGCATTGTTTGCATATTTTCGAGGCAGTCCCAGGGTGTGGCCGATGACGGCAAGGGCCTGTTGGTCCGGAACTTTGCCGGCCCGGCGGGTGATCAGCGGGGCATGGGTTAAGACCTCACGATCCAGACGAATCAGTGCCCAGTCTGAATCGGCGGTCTGTACCCGGGCGATAAGGCCGCTGCAGAAATAGACATCCGATTCATCCATGGTCAGAACGGGGGTTGAGGCATTGAGCATGGTGAAGCCGAATACAAAGGCCATGTCGATACAGACGCTGGAATCATCAATGCAATGACCCGTAGTGGCCACGATGTCGGGAGCAACAAGGAATGCCGTGCATACTGCCGGAGCCGGCTGGTTAATAAACGGGACATCACTGCAAAGCGCTCGTGCATAGGTATCCAGATAAGTCTGGGCCAGTGTTGTTGAGGGGATTGAAAAAGAGCCGTCAGTATTTATTGTTAAATCCCCCAGGGGGATGATTGCCGCGGTGGAATCGCCGATGGCTTTCAGTGTCAGATTGGTGACCTGGTATTCGTCTATACGATCATCCGTACCATAGATTCCCTTTAACATGAATTGCGGTTGTGATGTATTCTCTAAAATTGCGGCTCCATTGTTCCAGCTCAGAACAGGATCTTGTTCCGTATCGAAGGATAAATCGGCAGGATAAGGATTGGCAGGTTCGGTCAGCGGCATACAATCCGAACTGACAACCAAAGTATAATCCCCCATGGCTCCTCGGTAGCCTGCTACTCGAATCAGATATGTTAATTCCGCTTCGAGATAGATACCCAGTCCTGATTGCTCTTCACAGAAATCATCGTTGCAGGCCAGTTCAATTCCATTGCAGCCATCATAGACGGACAATGTTGTATCGAATTGACTGCCGCACAGGCTGATTTCATAATTGCCATTGATTTGGGGCGTAAATCTGAACCAGACATCCAGGGTGTCTTCTTCCCCGCAGGAGCTGGCGGATACGCCTGTTGCGCTCCGAGTTGTTCCATAGTAGGGGGTATTCAACTCCACGGCGATGGCATTGGTACAGTCGTCGTTAGCCGGAGGGGGCAGGCTTTCGGTGATAAGCAAGTCATAAATCCCCATATCGCCATCATAACCAGCGATTCGGATCCAATAAGTCTGTCCGGCAGTGAGGCCCAGTACGAGTTCGGACTGGCTGCCGCAACTATCATCATTGCAGGCCAATTCGCTTCCCTGGCAGCCGGAATAGACAGACAGGGTTGTATCGAAATCACTGCCGCACAGGCTGATCAGATAATCTCCGGTTTTAGAGGGTGTAAAGAGATGCCAGACATCGTAAAAATCAAAATAAAATCCGCAACTGCTGCCGATACTGCCCAAAGCCCCCAACGTGGAACCCTGAAATGGAATATCTTCAAAAACTTCAGTGGCATTGGTGCAGTCATCATTGACCGGCTGTGTAAATCGTTCGGTCACAACAACGACATAATCGCCGGTTTTGCCGCCTTTTCCGGCAATGCGGATATAGTATGTCTGGCCGGCAGTCAGATACACCACGACTTCCGACTGCACATCACACATGTCGTCATTGCAGGCCAGCTCGGATCCCGTGCAACTGGTATGGATGGCCAGGGTGGTGTCAAAACTGCTGGCGCACAGGCTGATGGTGTGATAACCGCTCCTGGCAGGTCTGAAGGTATGCCACACGTCAAGTTTGTCATTGCCGCCACAACTGCTTGACTTCTGCCCGGTCGCACCGAAAGTCGTTCCGTAATAGGGCAGGTCCAGAGACAGGGGAATTGCATTGGTGCACAAATCATTGACGGGCTGCTGTGAATACCGCGTAATATTTAAGATATAATCTCCAGCGGCTCCGTCAAAGCCCGCAACGCGGATCGTGTAAGTTCTGCCGCCGGTCAGGGTTATATTTAATTTGGACTGGGAATCACAGGCGTCATCATTACAGCCGATTTCAAGTCCTGTGTCATCAAATACCGACAGAGTGGTGTCATAAGTACTGTTGCAGAGGCTGATTACATATTCGGTGGTTGCCGCCGGGGTAAACAAATGCCAGACATCATAAAAGTCGTATCCCTGGGCGCAACTGCTGTAGGTGTCTCCGGTTGCCCCAAGCGTTGTACCATTGAAAGGAATGTTTTCGAATACCTCGATCGCGCCTGCAAAATCATCATTGGCAGGGGCGTCAGGTCGTTTGGCGGCCAGCAATGTATATTGCCCCGCGGCACCATTATAACCGGCGACACGGACTAAATACATATATCCGGCAGTTAGACGGACCACCACTTCTGATTGAATACTGCATAGATCATCATTGCAGGCCAGTTCCATTCCTCCGCAGGCATCATAAACAGATAGCGTAGTATCGAATGAGCTGCCGCAAAGACTGATGGTGTAATTGCCGGATTGAGAAGGGATAAAACTGTGCCAGATGTCTTTGGTGTCTTTGATGGAACAACTGCTGGCTGAGGTTCCTGTTGCACCAGTACTGTTTCCAAGATAAGCGACAGATTCAGTCAATGAAATGGCATTCTGGCAGGAATCGCCTTGTATCTCGGCTTGTGCGGAACAGAATAAAAAACAGAGAGTCAAAATAAAACACAGACGGCAAACGATAGGACTATTCATAATCAACCTCCGTTTAATGCATATTTCAGAAAATACCATCTCTACAGCAGAGAGGGCAGCAATTCAGAAGAATGGTTAATAAAGGTCAAATTTGTTACAAAAAAAATAAAATTCGGTGATGCCGGCAATGATTATCTGGAAAAGTAAATGGACAATTGGATTTTTTTTAAAAAAACATGTCCTGACCGCAGGTCTTTGGCAACCTGCGGCGTTAAACAGGTAGTACACAGAAAAAAAGTCATTATGGGAAATTGGGATATAAAAAAGCAATAATGGGTTTAGACAAAGGAAAGGAATGACAATGAGTACTAAAAAAATCGTAGCGATGTGTGTAATTCTGGGAATTTTGGCCGTTTCCGCCCAGGCGGCACAAAAACAGCAGTCACGTCAACAAAAAAAGACCCAGTATCAGCAGACTCTTGTCCAGAAAGTCCAGGCACAGTATCGGTATCAAAAACAGCTTGCCGAGGAAGCGGTTCTGAAAAGCATCGTCGATGGTGGTGATGGCTACAAAGATCGGGATCGTGATCGCATCCGCGACCAGAAAAAACAGGCGGCCCAAACGGGGGAACAAAAACAGGATCGGATTCGCGATCAAAAACAGGATGGTTCTTGTCAAGATACTGATGCGGAATATGCAGCTTTCCTGAAGGCCCTGTTTGGTGACACTGATCCCGACCAACTCCAGACCAGAACGCAAACACGTGAGCAGAAAAAGACCTGTGATCAGACCTGCGAGCAAACCTGCGACCAGGTGCGTGAACAGAAACAGGATCAGCTTCGTGAGCAGAATCAGGATGGCACATGTCAGCAAACAGTTCTGAAGGTCAATGGCGCCGGAGATCAGGATGGCACGCCGGACCAGACCAGAACCCAGACTCGTGAGCAGAAAAAGACGTGTGACCAGACCTGCGACCAGGTACGTGAACAGAAACAGGATCAGCTCCGGGAGCAGAAACAGGATGGCACATGTCAGAAAACAGTGCTGAAGGCCAATGGCGCGGGCGATCAGGACGGCACCCCGGATCAGACAAGAACTCAAACCCGTGATCAGAAAAAGACGTGTGATGAAACTTGCGATCCCATTCAAGACCAGAAGCAGGATCAGACTCGTGACCAAAAACAGGATGGCTCTTGTCAGGAATAGTACCAAAGAGGCGATTTGGGCTATGCAATCTATTCTTCCTGCCCCCAAAGTCCTATTTCAATGGCCCCTGCTGAGAGCGAGCAGGGGCCTGCGTTTATGGGATGAAAAGGCTGAAAACTTGCATTTGTTTATCTGAAATGTTAAAATAAAACCAAAACATCAATGATAAGGGGATAGAAAATAAATTCTGATTTTTATTGAAACAAATCAGTGCTTTGAGCACCTTTTGTGGGTGTGAAGTGATCGAACAACATGATTATAATAAGCTGGCCGAAAAGGCAATTCAGGGGCAGACTGAGGTTTTGCCGATTCTGGCAGAGTCGGTCTATGATTCACTTCGCAGCTATGTATTTCGGATTACTTTGTCGGAGGATTTGACCGACGATATCGTTCAGGAGACGATTCTGGAAATGTATAAGATATTTGGACAATTACGGAATGGCGACCGTTTCTGGCCCTGGTTGTGCAAGATTGCCCTGAATAAGATTCGTATGCAATCCCGAACCCAGACACGGCAGAAACACCTCTTGCAGCAGCATGCCGAGCAACTGGCTGCGAAACCTGCAAATCTTGAAGGGCTGGCCAATGTCATTCATGATGAAATCAAACAGACTGTTTTTGAAGCGGTATTAACTCTCAATGACCAGCAAAAAGCAGTCCTGTCCATGCGGTGTTATGAGAATATGCCCTATTCTCTGATTGCCCAGGTGATGGGGATGTCGGAATTGGGTGTGCGGATTTTATTTTTCCGGACAAAAAATAAACTGCAAAAGCTGCTTTTCAATTCCGGCTTTGGAAAAAAATCTCTGGTTATGGCGCTGGTTTTATTTGGAAAAATGACTGCTTCCAGTGAAGCTTCGGCAGTTCAGGTGTGCATTACATCATCCACCCTGTCTGTCGGTGCTGCCGCTGCGACCCTTGGAGTGTTGACGACAAAAACAGTCCTGCTGATGGCAACTGCAAGTGTTGTTACCGTAGGCGTTGTGGCACATGAATCCCTGAGCGGCAATCATGCGGCACAACCTTTGTCGAATCCATCCTCGTCCACGATTGCCCAGGACTCTGGACGCATGTCCTCTCCCTATACGGATATGGAAGGATACTATTATTATCCTCAGGGCAGCAGCGGACCCGTTATGATGCGACTGTCTGTCTCGAAAGAGAGTGAAACATATCAGGCACTTCAGAACGATACGGGTAATTATTTATTTGACAATACTCATTCAGGTGCCGTGATTCGCAATGCCCGTTATTGGAATCCGGACTTGTCTGTAATGCAGCTTCCCACTGATAGCCCGGAACTGGAAACGTTTATCGCGGCTATCGAACACCGAACCCTGGTTTTGCGGAGGCCCTTTGCTGCTTCGAAGGCATTCTTGATTGTCGCCTCACGAACAGAAGATAAGCAAGATACAACCTTCACATTGCAAAATTACGATGCCCTGATGGAAGAACGGTTTCATTATAACTGGTCATCGCAATCTGCGGTTCAGGACCAAAGGGATGCAATCCATCGCCAGGGCTGGTGTTATTTCACAATGACGGGCTATTATAAAGACCAGCGTATTACGGGTCAGGGGCAAATGCCGTTCTATTACGGAATCAGCCAGACAAAATCCGCCTGGCTCGCTGTAACGATCGGCAACCAGACTGAGTTGTATGATTCGGTCGGCGGGGCGTTAAAGAAGGACTCTTCCGGAATTATGACCGCGTATGGCCCGAATGCCTTATTTGCGGGATTGAATAAACCCTGGATGGGCCTTCACTGCATTGACAGTGTCCGTCGGGATGCCGCTGCCGCATCCGTTCCGTTTCAAACCCTGTTGCTGTCCGATGCCGACAAATCGAAAGTAACGCTTTTGCTGAAAGAGGGGAAGATTGAATATCTCCTGAATATGGAGCAGGATTGGATTGAAAAGATTACGTTTCTGGATGCATCGGGAAATGCCTGTGGCGAGATTGTTTTTGCATACATACAAACCAGACCGGCAGTGGGCGATTTCTCGATGCCGACATCGCTGCCGAGTTCTCAAACTTTGATAAAGCAGCCGGTGAACTGGCTTATCAAACTGGCTTCGGAGAGCCTGTGAGAAGGATGAAGATGATTGAAGAGGACAAGTTGAAAAGACTTTTTGCACTGCTTTGGGCAGCAGCGACGGTCTTTTTCTGTCCATGCGCCCTCGCAGAGACTTCCTGCGATTTCAACGATGATGGCATCGTCAACATTCAGGACTTTTCTATATTGTCAAAATCATGGAATGAAGCTTTACCCTGGGGGCCGGATGGATTGCCGCCGCAACTGCTGGCGTACTGGCGTCTGGATATGAATGCCCAGGACAGTCAGTCATCTTTCGATGGCATGGTCTATGGTAATCCGTCGTGGGTTCCGGCGTCCGGGGCCAAAGTGGGCTCCGGAGCGATTTACATGGATGGACAGGATTATATTTCCATTGATGCGGATTCATTTCCAGTCCTGGATGGCTCGTTTACTATTGATGTATGGATTAAAACGACTGAGAATAATCAAAATCAAACGGTTATTTCCAAAGGCAGCAGCAGTTGGCAGCTTGGTGTTGAAGGGTCCACGCATAAAGCCTATTTTTCATGTCCGGGTCTGGCTGGCACTTCGTATCTTGTTGGTTCAACAATCCTGACAGATGGGATATGGCATCATCTTGCCGCGGTCTATGACCACGCAGACCAAAAAATATATCTCTATGTGGATGAGATTCTTGACGCTCAGGCTGATGCCTCCGGATCGGTCAGTTGGAACGAGTATGACATCTGGATTGGAGGAGATCCCCAGCATCCAGAGGATGAAAATGGGTGGAAAGGTACACTGGATAATATTCGAATTTATAACTATGCCTTGTCCGCTAATGAGATTTTCCATCGTAAAACATGGCATGTGGATGACAACACCGGCAATGACAAGAGTAATGGGCAGGGGCGGCCCTCAGCCTTTAAAACCATCCAGCATGCGATAGATATGGCAGATTCCGGAGATATGGTCATGGTCTGGCCGGGAATTTATACAGAATCCATCAGTTTCCTCGGTAAGGCGATTAATCTTAGAAGTGCTGCTGAGCCGGCAGTCATTCGCAGCCCCGGTAATTGTGCATTCTGGTTTTATTTTGGTGAACAGGCCGATTCTGTGATTGAAAATTTCATTATTCGGGACAGTATAGTGGGGGTATCCATTTCTTCAGGAAGCCCGACGCTTAAACAGATAACATTTGTCAACAATCAATATGGCGTGGATTCATGGGGTTATTCTTTTCCGACCATTCAGAATTGCATTTTCTGGTATAACCCCAGCAGTGATCTATATACCGAAGCCTTTGCGGCTAATATCAGCTATTGCTGTGTTCAGAGGGCCGTTGCGGGGGAAGGCAATATCAGCGAGGATCCATTATTTGCCGACCCAGCCAATAGTGACTATCATCTTAAATCCATAAGCGGCAGGTGTCTGCCAAACAATAATCCTGGGCAAAATCCGGATACCTGGGTTACGGATATGGTTCAAAGCCCTTGTGTTGATGCCGGATTAGCTGCCCAGAACCCGATGCGGGAGGCTATGCCGAATGGCGGGCGTATTAATATGGGGGCTTATGGAGGCACACCTTTTGCGAGTAAAAGTCCCTGGCCGTTAAAAGCGGATACAAATACCAATGGACATGTTGATATAAAAGATTTACAATGCTTTATTGTGAACTGGCTTGTGACAGAGCCGTAAGCACGAGGAGTAATGGCATAAATCAGCATAGACAAGGTCGGATACAAGTGAGTCGATTGCACAAAAAAGCCTTTACTTTAATAGAGCTGCTGGTGGTTGTGTGTATCATCAGTCTGCTGGTGGGGGTGCTTGTCCCTGCCCTGTCAAAGGTCAAACAGAAAGTTCGATCCCTTGTATCTGCAACAAATCAAAGGCAAATTGCTGAAGGTGTTTTTTGCTATGCTGCGGATCAGGAGGATCGTTTTCCTGAGTCAGTGGCAAAATTAGGAAAAGGGACGGCCTGGAGCTGGCATGAGCCGACCGTACTGGCCGGATTCCAAAAACAAACTCCCTCGTCGTACCGGTCTGTGGCTGCTTATCTGAAGAATTACATTGATTCCTCCTCCACCATGTTCTGTCCTTCTTCGCCGGCCAAATACCCGTTTGCTCAACAGGCATGGGAGGCGGGGGATGCTTGGGATAATCCTACTCCCAACACGGCAGTCGAAGATCCGCTATTTGGCAATTACTGTTTGTATTGGAATTATGTAGGCTATCTTGCTGAATATAAACGTCCCTTTATTGGACCCCAATCTGCAGGTGGAGACCGACGTCAAAGCAAACTGTTAATCAGTGATTATTTTGGTTATGGCCATTGGCGGAATGAATTGGCTTACGGAACCCGTGAAGCCTTTGGAAGCTGCGAAAAAATTCCGTCCGCTTCGATAACTCCAGGCACTCCCGTTTCCTGTGATTTCTGGTCCAGACAGAATAGCGATGGCCAGCTTACCCCGGCAGCAATAGAAATTCAGATTCGGGCGGGATATACGGATGGTCACGTGGAAAGCCTTTCTGTGTCAGGGATGACATTGATGAAGATATCGATCCGTCCCGATGGAACAATCCCATATCCCGATGCCATAAGCCCCGGCGGCACTTTTTATATTCCCCGTCAGTAGTATCTCCTCGAACACCCAGAGTTTATACTGGAATATTGGGGTGGAAAATAGAAGTTATTTTCAGGCCTATAGAAAATATGAACAATACGGATACGTAATAACATATCGTAAGAATAATCTTTTTTAGAAAAACAAATTATCGAAACGTTTTGAGGTTTGAGGCACCTTAATCTACGACAGCAAATGCGTTATATTAGGAGTGTTGTATGAAAATATACGTAGGCAGGTACACTTTTGGGAAAATCTACCAATTATCAAGGAAAGAAAAAAGGTGATTTATGTAAAAATTACTGATTTTTGGGGCAGCAATAATCATTATAATGTCCTCGATAACTCCAGTAAGTGGGGCAGTGATCACGGTTTACACCAACAAGACTGAATGGGAAAATGCATTGAGCGGATCATTTTTGATGGAAGATTTTTCTGACGACCAACTGAACATCGGGGTAAGTTTTGTGTCTACCGAATCCGGCCATATCAACCCTGCGGAGGAGTGCTATCATGATGTCTTGGCGTCTACCAGTCAGAATGAGCCGAAAACCACATGGAGTTTTGCCTCTGAAATTATCGGATATGGGGGAAATTGGACGTTAGGCGGCCCCGGCGGTTCTGGAAACTATTTGCTGATTTACATCGACGATTTATCTCCTTATGTAGGATTCATTCCAAATAGTTATGACGGTGAATTTTGGGGATTTATCTCGGATACACCCTTCACCTCAGTACGGTTGGTAGGCGGAACGGGAAACCATCAGCAGAACTATCGTTTGGATGATATGGTTTACTCTCAATCGAATCAGCTTATATGCGAAGTAGATATGAATTCGGATGGGATTATAAATTTTATCGAGTTTGCCTATATTGCGGCAGAGTGGCAGACCGAGACGATACCTGTCATGGGCGACTTAACGGGCGATGGACAGGTTGATATCGCTGATCTTCATAAACTGGCAGTTGTTTGGCTGGAATTGTGCCTGCAATAATTTATCCGTGAAGAGAAATCGAAATTAAAAAGCCCCGTTATTATTACATAGCCACTCAAACTGACCGATTTAGGCCCCAAGGAGTTTTCCAGGCAGCGGATAACAGTTTTTTCATGCCTGTATTTGACCCCATCTTTGACATTCTCCCGTAGGGTACAAATATTCATTTTTTATAAGATCTTTGAGAAAAGAGAGTTAAAGAGCTTTCTGACGAACAATGTTGCAGGTTTTCTATGATTCTGTTAATATTTTCAGATTATGAAACAGAAATGATGGCTTACCTTGATCAGTTATATCGCTTATTGCATTGACAAAGAACTCTACAAGGCGATTGACTACCTGAAAGAACAAGTTCGTGTACTGATTGAACAGCAGGAAAAACAGAATAAACGAATTCTGCTCACCAATCAGCAGAGGATGAGGGTTGCCGCCAAAGCCAAACGACTCAGTAGGAAAATGCTGAAGCAATGCACGGTTCTGTTTACCCCGGACACTGTACTCGGCTGGTATCGTCATTTGATTGCTCAAAAATATGATGGAAGTCCGCATCGTACATCACCGGGTCGACCGCACCTCAATCAGGAAATTATCGATCTTGTGATACAATTCAAAAAAGAAAATCCACGATGGGGATATGAGAAAATAGCCGATCAGATGGAGTATCTCGGATACAAGATCAGTAAAACATCGGTGAAGAACATTCTTATTGAGAACGGTTATGATCCTGAACCGGATCTGACTGTCAGATCAACATGGCATGAATTTCTTAAAAGCCATTGGGATGTCATGACTGCCTGTGATTTCTTTACGATTGAATTGTTTAGACGAGGTCAATTGATTCGATGAACACTCTTCTTTGTCATCGAATTTTCAACCCGAAAGGTGTTCTTTGCACCGATAAAACTCCAGCCGGATGGTCCCTATATGAAGCAGGTTGCCCGGATTCTCACGGATTGCCAAGAAGGTTTTCTGAAAGGCAAACGATATCTGATCCATGATAGAGACCCCTTATTTCAATCAGACGGATTTCATGAAATACTTCAAAGTTTTGGAGTCAAGTCCATCCGATTGCCTGCTCAAAGTCCAGATCTGAATTCGATCGCAGAACGTTTTGTGAAATCCATAAAATATGAATGTCTAAACTACCTAATTTTATCTTCTGTAGATCAACTTGGCTACGTTCTGAAACAATATCAGGAATATTATCACCACGAACGGATTCACCAATCGCTGGACAGGATAATCGAACCGATACATATAACCCATGACGATGCTGAAATTGTGTGTATCGAACGGCTTGGCGGATTGCTCAAGTCCTATCACAGGATGGCTGCCTGATTTTTTAAAAAGTGTTCTGAATTAAGTTCCAAGGCGGGGGGCTGTGTTGAAGTGATGCTATGTTAAATGCATGAGTTGGATTTCAGGCTATTTCGTAATTCTCTCATCCACGAAAAGATCAAAGAAGGTCAAATTTTGGATGAATTTCTGGAAGATAAAGCTATGAAAAGCGAGAATTTAGCCGCAGATGAATTTTTGCACCGCACTGCATAGGAACCGCCGCACATTAAACGATGCCCCCCTGTCCCTGATCTCAAGGACGGGGGGGGCATTCTCGCAGCACGTCTTAATTATTGGGCGGGAGTGTAGAGTCCTGTCGTCAGCCAGTGTGAGGCCAATTCCATGAAATCTCCCAAGTCAACTTTGCAGTCCGCATTAAAATCCAATCTCGTATTAAGGTAGCGGGAATCCGCAGGATTGTTACTGTACAGGCAAACACTCGCCCCGAAAATACCAGCCACCTCTTCTGCGTTCAGACCATAGTTGTAGATCTGTATATCGTCGAGCATGCCATTCCAGAAACCGGCAACTCCTGTATCAGCCCCCGGGTCGGCCCCTGAACCCTCAGGCGCCGGCTTGCAGCCAATAGCCATCCACCGGGTAATTCCATAATTAAGCGTCCCGTTGTATGTTGTCGCAGCAATTTCAAAATTACGGTTGGTAGCTTCGTCTGCACCCATTCGGTACAGGCGAATAGAGGAACCGTCTGCCACCGCAGCCACAAACTGCCACTGCCCTGTTGGAAAAGTGCTTTGGTCTGAAATTCTCGCGCAAACCCCGTTTTCCTGTTCAATCTGAAGGTCCAGTTTCGTACCGCTGCTGTCCAGACCGAGATGGAACATGCCCCCGTTAATGCCGCCATTCCAGTGTTTCACAATGCTGCCCCACCCGGCCGCTGAATTTGCATAAACCCAGGCTGTAATGGTAAATTCGCTCGTCACAGGATAGGGACTTGAAGGAAACTGTTCTAAATCAACAATTGCGGCCTGGCGGTCATACAGTCCTACCGCGTAAGAACCGACATGTCCCGCAGGCCATTGCGGCTCTGCAGCGCCAGTAATCAGGCTGGCATTGTAACCGCTCGCCGAATCAGTCAGATCTCCTTCCAATGCATAGTGGTTCACCAGCCGTCCAAGGACCAGGCGCGCGGAGGTGGAGCGGGTTGTACCGCCGCGATTTGTAACATCGCAGACATAGAACCCTTCATCGCCGCCGCTGGCCGGATCGCCCGCTGCGGGACTGATCACAGTCAGAGTATCCGTATTAACACCGGAGTAGTCCGACCCGTCAGAGAGAGCCACTTCATCGCCCGACGTATTCACATCATAATCCAAATACCATTGATAGGATAGTTCATCATTGAACGAGTCAAAGGTCACGGTAATCACACCATCGGTTTCGTCGGGTTTGACAATATCGCGATGAGCCACGACATTTGCCGGCACAGGAATACTGGTGCTGAACGACCAGATTATACCTTCATCCACATCGTTTGGTTCAGCGTCATTCAACCGGGTATCCACGCGCCAGTAATATGTAGTGTCAATCAGCAGATCCGGAACGGGATCAAAGCTCTGCACCGGATCATCGGCAATGTCTCCCGTCAGCAGTTGGTCACTGTAATACAATACGTCTTCATGATTCTCATAAGTCGCCGCCTGAAGCCGCACAAGATTGGGATCACAGTACACCACAAATGAATGGGTGCCGGGATTCGCATTTACCTGATTATTCGGATCGCGGGGGGCTTTCCATTCCAGTAATCCCGTCGTGGGTACGCCGTCGCTATTAAGAGCCGGGTAAACATTCAGGGCATGAAAAAGAGATTGACCGGCTGGTCCCAGATTTTGAATCTCCTGTACAGAAAGCGTTGTGTTATAAAGGGCTATCTGCGTCGCATCAAGCGTTGCCACCTCGCCGTCATTGTCCGCAAACAGAAGTACCTGCGGTGCCAGCGAATAACGACCATCAACAGGATAACTCCGCCCGTTCAATACACGCGCGCCGTTAATCCATAATTCATACATGCTGCCGCAGGCAACACGGACAACCAGACGAAACCATGTATTCGCCTGAACCGTGTCTTCCGGGCTGTAACCGGTATCGCCCACACCAACAGCACCGTTTAACTTCACAAACAGCTCACCGTCATTATTGTTGGCAGGACTTGTCTGCAGGAGAGAACTGTACTTGGATGCCCGAGGGCACTTAATGTCATAGACCAGTGTCCATTCATTCACATTTGCCCCCCCCCCGTTGCCGGCGAGCCCATGAGTCAGGGTGTAGTAACCGCCTGGTCCAATCCGGGCGGCGCCATCGCCTGTGTCAACGCCTGCCGCCGCCGCATGACTTCCGATTAACTCCAGATCAGGTCCGATAGTTGCCCCTGTCAGATCTGCCGCATTGTTAAATTCCCACAATCCTATCAAATCGGCCTGAGCCACTGCGACAGCAGCCAGAATCAGTAATAAGACACCACGTTTCATCATACCAATATCTCCATACATGATTTTGTTTTTCAATTCTTATTTCATTTAGGGTACATCCAACAGACCGCTTGTCAGCCATGCTGTTGCAAATTCAGCTATATCGGAAAGATCGACTTTGCAATAGGATGAACCGGTATTGTCAACGTTAAATTCGTTGCCGGAAAAATGAATCTCCATACACGGGAGAACGCCGGTATTGTCATAATACTCCTGGGCAAAGACTTCGTTTGAATCCACATCCAGTCGATAGTTATAAATCCTCAGGTTATCAACCGCACCGGTCAGCGGTCCACTCAGCAGATGACGAGAATCCCCAGGGCCTCGGCTGCTGCCGACCAGAACTCCATGCTGCCAAGGCTCATAGACCGCCGGGGTATTCGTGCGCTCTGTGCCAACGAGTTGCCCGTCAAGATAGAGATTGGCCTCATCGCCCGCCTGCCAGGTCGCGGCCAGCATATGCCAGTTACCGTCATAGATATTCCAGCCCGGTCGATCCGATAGCCCCAGCAATGCGGGGGCAAGGTCGACAGGATTGCCTGCTTCTGTTTTAGCGCGGACATAAAGTCGTCCTCTGGCAGTGGTGCCGTAGGGGCTAAGAGTAAGCCCGAATCCTGTCGGGTCAGGGTTCGAGTTATAATTCACCAGAATACCAACATCACCGGTATTGTCTGGTTTAACCCAGCAAACAATGGTGCCGGCATCCAAACCTTCTCCGATACCGTTGCCGCAATCGCTGGCTCTGGGATAGCCGGCAGTACTGAAATCGACATATTGGCCCGAACCAAGATTGATCGCCTGGCCGGTACCGTTCACACCCGTTACATAGGGCAATGTGACGTCAGAAGCCAGCCATTCGTTTGCATTGTCGACGCCATTGATGCTCTTGCCCTGGCCAGTCGGTGCATCCGAAGCGCTGCCGACAGCAGGAGCAAGGGAACCATCAAATTCATACTGCGCCAGCAGCCGATTGATAATCAAATATGCAGTGTCGGAAACAATCTCACCGCCATTGTTGATAACACAATAATACTCACCTCCATCCGCAATTGCGGGCGTTAGTACTTGAAGTGTTGTCGTATAGTCATCGCCGACATTCGTTGTACTGATCTTGATATCACCACCGGTTGACAGTGTTTTACCATCTTTATACCACTGGACCGTTGCAGCTGAGACACTGCTAAACTCACAGGCCAGAACGACGTCGGTATCGGTCGGGTAAACGCGGGTTGTCAACGGCTGCTGGGTTATCTGCGGAGCAGTCAGAACGGTTGTAAAACTCCAAACAGCGCTGCTAATATCATTCACATCACCAGGAGTTTTATAATCGTATTGCACCTCTGCGACTACACGCCAGTAGTATGTCGTGTCGGTAGCCAGATCCGGAACAGGATCATAAGATGTCTGAGTCCCCGGAATCGTGTCGAAGTAATCCACAAGGTCCAATGCTCCATCGGTGACAAACGCCTCATTGGGATCCAAAAGGATGGTATAGCTCTCAACAGACACGATATTCGGATCGGATGGCGCCACCCAGGACAGGACTTTATTAATTGGAACATTAGCTTCTCTCATCGAAGGATTCGGGGCAGTAATGTCGGATTTGACAGCGATCTGAAACCCCGTTACGAAAGTCTTACTGGTGCCGCCGGTTTCTCCATTATATGTATTGGACACGGTAACGACAATCTCGCCTGCACCGTTGGTCTTTACATCGTAGAGGGTCACATAGGTCTTACCCAAAACAAAAGTCTCCTGGTAGGGAGCCGAATTCGGTGAACCGGAAACCCCGGCCGATTGTCCGTCCGTCGTGAAAGTGGACGCAAAGGCATCAAAGGTTGAATAGAACGTCAGATCGTAAGTCAAGCTGTCATCCAATCCACTGATCTTAATATCGCCAACACCCACAATACCATCTCTAAGCAAGCTGTTCGTATAACCGATGCGTGCGTGACGGCCGGTATAGGATGCTGCAACATCGACAGGAGTGGGATAACCGTCCGAAGCAACCAGATCTATGTTGCTCGAAAGCGTTGCACCAGTGGCATTGACTTGATTCCAAATATTATTTCCAGGATCAGGATACACTCCCTGTCCCGAGTAGGCATCAGCAGCATCGTTGTTAAAGTCAACGTTAATCACCCCCCATGCAGCATGCGGCGGAGGAACAATACCGGGATCGTCCATTACCGCATAAACAGCCGAAGCAATCTGAGTTTCGCCATAGCTGTTGGGATGAATGCCGTCATACAGCCAGTTCGGTTGAACTAAACTGAACAAATCAACATAGATGACATCTGAAGTCGACGTTGTTTTGGTAGCTGCAAATGCCTGCAGATTGGTATTGATATCGGTGAATTGGGTTGTATTTCGTGAGTCCGGAAGGTCTCTGAAACCGTCGCCATCCGTATCGGATGTGTACCTGGGAATGATGGACAACATGTATACGGTGACATTCGGATTGGCAGCCTGGAGGTCATCAACCATACCTTCCAGATAACCCGAGACCTGCGTAACCGTAAGACTGTCATTGCCGCCGACAAAAATAAATGCAGCATCGGCGGCATAATTAGTACCGTTACGATTCAAATCGCCCCAGTAAGGGTGCAATGTGTTATAGCGTTCCTGAGACCATGTCCCCCAGATTGCTTCGTGACGATTCGGGAAGGTTTGCCCCAGATAGGTGGGGTAGCTCGTGGAACCATGCGCATTCGAAGTGCGGGAACCAACAAACTGATAGGTATCGCCATTGTCGACGAATTTCTTCCAGAGTCCATATCGCCAACTGTAATCGCCATTACCGTGCACCGGCTTGGTGCTGGATGCTTCGGTAATGGAATCACCAATAAAGACGATGTTGCCGAAACCCGCAGCCTCGACGTTCTCGGATACCACCATCACCACTAAACCAGCCGTTATCATCACCAGATATATCGTGTTTGTAACTATATATTTCATTTTAAACACCCTTGAATAAAAATAACCAATTAGAGCCTTTAAATATCGCATGTATATATATGTATGTATGACTCTTACGATCGTCACAAGTATCGGAACGGCCGGAATGTCAGCCGTTCCGGTACAGAAAACCACTCTGAAAATGTCAGATTATGCTTTACGCCGACGCATAAGCATTGTCATGCCAAAACCCAGCAGTGTCAATGTCGCCGGTTCGGGAACTTCAGCAATCTGAAGACCTGAAACAAAAGTAGCGCTGGTGCCGCCGGTGGCTCCAGTATAGGTATTGGACACGGTAACAACGATGGCACCTGCGCCATTGGTTCTTACACCATAGAGCGTTACATAGGTTTCACCTAACACGAAATTCTCCTGGTAGGGAGCCGAATTGGGTGAACCGGAAACCCCGGCGCTTTGTCCATCCGTAGTAAAGGTAGCGGCGAAGGCATCAAAGGTTGAATAGAACGTCAGATCGTAAGTCGAGCTGTCATCCAATCCACTGATCGTAATATCGCCAACACCTACAATACCATCCCGAAGCAATTGGTTTGTGTAATTGATGCGTGCGTGACGACCGGTGTAGTATGCCGCAACATCAATAGAGGTGAGAGAACCGTCCGAAGCAACCAAATCCGTATTGCCTGAAAGTGTAGCACCCGTACCATCAACCTGGTTCCAAACATTGTTTCCGGGGTCCGCATACGCTCCTTGACCAGAGTAGGCAAAACCATGGTCGTTGTTGAAGTCAACATTAACAATAGTCGCCATAGCCGTAGAGGCCATTGCAGCGATACTCAATACTGCCAATACTTTCTTCATCATCCTCATTTTTCTTTCCTTTCATTTAAACGTTACATACTTTTGGGACACATTCATTGGACAAACAATACCCCTGCATCCAATAGATACACAGTCACATATCGCGGTAATCTTTAGATTCAAGTTCAAGCTGCGGCCTGGCAAGTAACACCCAATCATTTGCTCGACTATCCGAACCATCCGTCGCGATTATTGACAAAAAGTGATTCGATGGATCAATTTCAACATCAACTGGAATGGCACCGTCCTCAATCGTTACCTGTTCTCGAGAAAAAACAACCTCCCCGTCCAACAATACCCATAGATCTGTTTTGGGATTATTTCCAGTGTCCTTAGTAGCTTTAACGACATTCTGGGCATAGCCGTACAGGCTGGACAGTTTTTTAATTTCAATCTCCGGCATAGCCTTTCGCATCGCTTCCAGATTGAAAGTAATTCCACGATTTCCCCACAAACCAATTAACGATGCCCCCGAAACACCATATTGAACGTTGTCAAGGAGAAAATCTCTACACAGTATCGGATCAGGCTCCTTATCGCGGGGAATCCATCCACAACAGCCAAAGAGTTCTACCGATGTACCGCCCGTATCGGGACATCCCTGAAAAACAAGACCTGTTGAAGATATTGTCACCTCGCCTGCTCCACCGTCCGGGATAAATATGCCGTCGATAAACGCGTTGCCGGGTACCGGGACAAATTTGTTTGCCAAATCCCGGTAATCAATGCGTTTGTCAAAAGCTCTTAATTGGCCAGAATTAAAATCAATACCATAACTCTTTTGTCCCGTCCCAAAACCGTTACCACCAACGACAACATCTGCCAGATCCAACGCTTGACCTCGCCAGACAAAGCTGGTTTCTGGATTGATTTCACGAACAAACATATCTTCCTGGCAGGAAATTTCTGAAACAGAAGAATTATCATAACGAATTCTTCGGGCAGTCTTTTCTAAAACGAGCTGACTGGCTTTATTCATTTTATCTCCCGTAATCAGCGATGTTTTTCCCTTGACCACATGCAGCTCAGTATCCCCTCGCATATCCACCTGCACCCCAAATTCGGTACCAAGATCGATCACCTTTGCTGTAGCGGTCGTTACCATAAAGCCAATCGCACTGAACGGAACCGTAACATAAATCCGACCGGAAGACAGTTGAATCTGCTCTTCGGAAATGATCTTAAACTCTGCGGGTGCTTCAATCGTCACCTTTGCTTGATTGTCAAAAAGGAGTTCGATGTACCCCTTGTCCAAAAATAGGTTTTCATTTCCGGTTGCCACTCTTGAACCATCTTCGAAAGATCCGGTGTCCCCGGCCCATTTAGCATTAATACTGTCCGTCAATGTCGCAACTTCAACGCTTTGCCTGGAAGGACCAAATTTCATGCAAAGTAGTGCCAATAGAAGGATTGCCGCACTTGAAACAAGCGTAAAAATATTTAATCTGCTTATTCTGTGTTTTTCCTTCACCGGAGTAGCGACATCTTGATACTTCTTTTGTTCATCTTGATGGGCATCGGGAATTTCAATCGCCTGAGCAGCCATTTCGTATTCTGAAAGGGCTTTCCAAACAGCCATATCAAGAACATCTTCTGACTTGAATAATTGTCCCGAGTTTTTAAGCGTGGTAAAAAGAAATGCCATCTCAGCATATCTGCGTTGATTAACAGGGTTGTCAGTCAGAAGCGATTGCAGTTCCAGAAAATCATCTTCGGAAAGACTGTCTTCAAAAGCTTGAAGTGCCAGTTTGTAAAGACGGATTTTATTTGAGGAGTTTTCCATTAGATCCCTTCTGTTAAGGATGATCGATGGATACAGAACTGTAATGCACGGTGAATATTCGCCATAATATAATACATCTTATGATCAGAAATCCCCAATCCCAATGCAATACTCCTGGTCGTCATATTGTCAATATATCTCTTTTTGATCAAATCTAATTCATTTTTCTCAAGCTTCTTCAGACATTCACGCAACTGTTCAGACCAATAGTCATGTTTTTCAGTGGTTTCAGCCGTAACCTGAGCAATCTCTTCAAGTAATTCGGTACTGAAAACCATCTTTGAAGTTCGATGTTTTCTTAGATAGGTGTATGTAAGATTTTTTGCGATACCGATCCCCCATGCAGTGAAACTTGAATCCGACTGAAATCGAGAAAACTGCTGCCACATGGTTACCAATGTTTCCTGCATAATATCTTTGGCGTCCGCATCGCTATGAACAATCGCCAGGATAAAAGCAAAGATTTTGTCCTCGCTATCCATCAAATGGCGAAAAAAAAGACTGCTTAATTTTATATTTTCTGGAGTTTCCGGATCCAAATTTCACCTCAATAATAATTATGACTTCTAATAAGTATTGCGTTTTCGCGATGCAAATTTAGAAACATTTTATAAAAAATCTGTTTTTTTATTCACAGGCCCTATTGGGAACCCACAAGTATTTCATTCAAACGTACTTACATTATATTCCAAATTACGCCTAAAACTATTAACAGGTGAAACATAGCGTAGATCGCAAAACTGATCAATTGAGTTTTATTCCAAGGCGAGTGATGCGAATAAAAAGAAGGCGGTGGAGGTACTGGATAGGTTGATGGGGGAATAGATATTTGATTAAATAGCCAATTTATCCTGTTTAAAAGATAATAAAGGATATGGTAGAATTCAATTGTATGAAATGTGGGCATCCTTATGCCATTTCTGACAAATATGCAGGCAAGAGTGTTCGCTGTAAACCATGCGGCTCCATCATTCAAATACCAGAAGCGGAACCGCCTAAAATGAGTGTGGTGACACAGTCAAGGCTTACAATCATCTTCTTGAAAAATTGTCACGCTATGAAAAAAATGCACCGACATTAGGATTGGAAGGATAAAGAAAGGATGTACTATTTGTTCAGAAACGGTATTCTTGTTGTCCCCTCTCGATTTTTGCTAAATTACCCTTGTTTCTCATAGACTACGTATTATTATTTTATACATCTCTGGATCAATGCCTGAATCGCCAATTTTACATGGTCGGGTAGTTTGGGCCAGAAATCGATTAAATTTGCTAGCTCAGGATAGGCTTGTAGCAGAACCGCTAAGCCAGACGCCAAGCAGGTCTTTTGTGTGACTGTAAGTTCTTTATTTATAAGTGGATAGGTGTTTTTGGACAGGGGTTCGAATCCCCTCGCCTCCATTTTTTTAACCTATTTGTTTGTAAGTAGTTATAGGTTATTTTGTTGGTGTAACAATTAGAGAGTTATTTCCTGTCCTCTATGCCACCTTATTTTTACAATTGAAAAGCTATAATACATGATTACAATCTTACAAATATGTCAAGTCGAATTAAAAAGATATTAATCTGGACATTTACAGTGAATAAATATGTTATAACTTTTTAAGCAGTATTCGAATCATGCAAAAAACTCCAACCACAAATAAATGGCAATACTTCATTATACTTTTCCTTATTGGGGTAGGAGTATTGATAGGGACTTTAACCGCAAGTGGAATTTATAACGCTGGTCGGGGCTGGTTGGCAGCGTTATTCGTTGGTTTATTTTGTGGTTGTCTTGGCATGGTTGGCATACATCTGTTTTTGCAGGGAATACTTATTTGTTTTGGGACAACATCCCACTTGAGGCACACAAAGGAAAAAATGTGGGGAGTAATTCCAGTATGGATGCCTTTTGGGATTTATGGCTTGTTGATGTTTGGCGGTGTTATCTTGTCAGTGATTGGTAGAATCACCAAGAGCCACATTTGTTCTTCTATTGGAGATTTAGCCTTGACAATTGCCCTAGGTACTATTGGCGTACTTGCAGTTATTGGTTTGTCTCTTCTAGGCTGGAAAAAAATTTCAAAACTTCGAAAGACTGATTAGCAGTTCTGTTGCCTAAAAAAACTTTTGATTAGATAATTATTTTAGAGAGTTTCAAATCGGAGGCATTGTAAGTTGTTGAGATACACAGGGATACAGTTGTCATGGATAGTCAAATCCCCTCGCCTCCATTTATTTGTAAGATATTGTTTTACAGAGAGTTGTAACAGAAAAATGGAACGATTCTCATAAGAGAGTTTTGTTATAACCGATTTTGATGGGCTACATTTTAAATTGACAATCCATAAAGAATCCTTTTTT
This sequence comes from Anaerohalosphaeraceae bacterium, assembly GCA_039679345.1. Classification (GTDB taxonomy): domain Bacteria; phylum Planctomycetota; class Phycisphaerae; order Sedimentisphaerales; family Anaerohalosphaeraceae; genus Anaeroglomus. Next base: position 406 of record JBDKVE010000328.1, on the reverse strand, counting down.
ATAGTTGAAACTCAGTGTTCATGTTTTTAAAAAGTCGATATTTGTTAAATTAAGATTTCGAAGAAAACATTATCTATATTCTTGATGTCAACTTTTGTAACCCTCCTGTTATTGGGTGGGATTCTTTATTTCTTTTACTGTGCATTTATTGAAAAGTTTCGTTACGAGGGGATTATAGGAATTGGAATCGGATTGACTGTATATGCAAATGACTATGGTACTGTTCCCCCGTTAGATCAATGGTGTGATAAATTGGTTGAAGAAGCCGATTTTGGACCTTCGCATTTTTGGGGGTACGTTGACAGGCAAGAAGGCGTCTGTGGGTATGCCTTAAACGAAAACCTTCAAGGAAAGATATTATCAGATTTAGATGAAAAGGTCGTACTTGCCTTTGAAGCCAAAGGTC
>JBDKVE010000327.1:0-13447 GCA_039679345.1 Anaerohalosphaeraceae bacterium | reverse complement strand
CGGCTCAATCATCGGTTGGAGATTGTCAGCGGAGTGCTGCAGGAGGATTGCCGGTTTCATTTGCAGGCATTTTTTAAGCGGCGGCGGGCTGAGAATAAGAATAGCCAATAAAAACACAGGCCGCGGCAACACCCTCTTTACCGCGGCCTCATGCTATGTATAACCCCTCCGGTTATCATCTTTATTGAATGCTCAGGTGAGCGGATACACGCTATCTTTTTTTTGGGCGAAAAATCAATAGCCCGATTCCACATAATGCAAGTGTGGCCGGCTCTGGAATCGAAAAACGGCTGTGAATTAATACATCGGCGGAATCATCGACGAAAGGGGGGATTTCGATTTGATAGTCATAGGAATTCATCGTGGGAAAATCTGAAGCGAATACCGGACACGCCATTATACTCAGAATCCATCCCATCATCGAGGTAATCCATAGCTTTCTCATTTTTACCTCTCCTCAAAAAAGCGTTTTCTCTCCAAAACTTTTAAACTATCCTATGAATTTCGCATGGAAAAGTCAAATGAAAACAAAATTATTATAGGACATAAAAGATGGGGAAATAAAAAAAGGCGACGGTCGGATTCGAACCGACGAATAACGGTTTTGCAAACCGTCCCCTTGAGCCACTTGGGTACGTCGCCATAAGCTTTTAAAGACCCAAAGAAAGTACCGGATTTGGGCTTTTTTTGCAAGAAAAAATCCGTTGTATCTGGTGCGGAAAAGGGGATTTTGGAAAATATTTTTTCTTTTGCCGCGTGTTGTTTTATAATTACACGACGATTAAAACTTCCGGATAAAGATGTGGATTGTATATAAATAAATATATGCGGTTGTACGCTTTTTTCGGTATTTGTATAATGTGATGCGGCATAATCAAACAGTTTAAGACAATGGAGAATAAAGTGAGCAGGCAAAAAATTACTGTCGTGGGTGCAGGAAATGTCGGTGCGGCAACGGCCCATATTGCGGCCCAGCGTAATCTGGGGGATGTGGTGGTGGTGGATATCGTTAAAGGGCTTGCTGAGGGCAAGGCTCTGGACATGGCCGAGATGAGCGGCGTGTATCCTTTTAGCGGCCTGGTCAGCGGCACGACGGACTGGGCAGCCACAGCCAATAGTGATGTTGTGATTATTACCAGCGGCGTTCCCCGCAAGCCGGGCATGAGCCGGGATGACCTGCTGGCTATCAATGCCAAGATTGTCAAGAGCGTGACCGAGCAGGTGGCTAAGTATAGCCCGAATTCGTATATTATTGTTGTCTGCAATCCGCTGGATGTGATGTTAGATGTGGCCGGCATGGTGAGCCGTTTTCCGAAGAACCGCGTGATGGGAATGGCGGGGGTGCTGGATTCGGCACGTTTCGTGTATTTTGTGGCCCAGGAACTGAATGTCAGCGTCGGCGATGTGACCGGCGTGCTGATGGGCGGGCACGGCGATGACATGGTGCCGCTGCCGCGTTATACGTCGGTGGCGGGGATTCCGCTGCCGGAGCTGATGGACGCCTCGGTGATTCAGCGGCTGGTGGATCGCGCCCGCAACGGCGGCATTGAGATTGTCAATCTGCTGGGCTACAGTGCGTATTATGCTCCTGCGGCCGGGGCGGTTCGTATGACCGAGGCAATCCTTCAGGATAAGAAGTCCGTATTAAGCTGTTGTGCGTGGTGTGATGCACAGTATCATGTCGGCGGGGCGTATGTAGGCGTACCGGTGATTCTGGGTAAAGACGGTGTCGAAAAGGTTATTGAATTGAAACTGACCGCCGAAGAACAGCAGATGCTGGATGCTTCGGTGGGCCGGGTCAAGGCCCTGGTTGCCAAAGTGCATGAGATGATTTAATACCCAACGGGTATGATTATTCCGCGACGGCCACAGGCCGTTCTATGCCGCGCGTACTCACGGGGTAACGTTACCCTACGCAGCCGCGGTGATAATGCTGTTGCTGAAAGCTGGCGGCTGAAAGCTTTTTAGCCGCGACGAACCGGGAAATTTTAAGCAGGATCAGTATAATGCCCAACGTGCAATAATCACATAACCTGCAATCCGGATAAGTCTGTTTGTCCGCGTTGCAGGTTAGGGTTGTTTTTCCAACTGCTGATTGAATAACTGAATTTGTGCTTCCACGGCACCAACGGCCCACTCGATATAATGCCGTTTATGGTAGGGTTTATGATGTCCTTCCAGCATGAGGCCGTGTCGGATGGTGCTCAAAAATTTCTGCAGGGAATGCGATAATATGGCTGTGGGATTGGCGGCCCAGCTTTTCAGTTCTTCGTACTCATCCTGCAGCCGTGGATTGCTGGCCAATTGTTTGGGGGTCAGGTAATCCCCGGGATTAATCGACAATTGCAATCCCTTCAACGCCAGAATTAGCGGTTCATAGTTGGCGCGGGCGTCGAGGCGGATGAATTTATATTGCTGGACATAATTGGTTGGCTGGAATTTGGGTTCGGTTCCCAGCTCTTCTTCACCGGTCATCGTGGAGTGCCGTTTGCTCGTTCGGGCAAAAACCAGTTCTTCGCCATACTGATCCCGGCGGATTTCATCCTGACTCATGCGTGTAATGAAGACCCGCCCGGTATCGGAAAGCTGAAGCCCGCCGCCGAGGACAAACAGGCATTTGACAAACTCCAGCGGCAGCACGGTCTGATGTTCGATCTGATGGCGCCGCATCTGGAACGACAGGTGCAGGCTGTGCGGCTGAATGGGATAGAATGCCGCGACTTCGCGGATAAGCTGGCTGAGCATACAAGGATCGGCGGTGGCGGGTTTGGATACTTCACCCTGGGTTGTCAGCCGTCCGGGAGCCAGTTCAAAAAAGCCGCAGCTTCCCGGCCTGAATGCCCCGGTGTGGTCGTCGATATATCCGCCGAGTTTCCATGTCAGTACATCCAGTGCGAATCGGCCAAACCAGCGAAAGCCGTCAAAGAAGGCATCTTTGTCGGACACATTTTTCAGTACGGCCCGGTAGCCCAGATTGCTGAACTCCATTTCCGCGCCCATCGGTACCAGTCCGGGCTGCAGATTATATCGAATAATCTGCATGCTGCTTTGGGCCACGCGGGGATCAAACATGCTTTCGGCGGCGGCGACGGCGAATTTGACATAATCCAGCAAATCATGTTTGCCGTTGGGGGGCAGGGCCTCAAAGCACCGTTTCAAGAGCAAATCCACGGCGGCGGAATTGAAATTCAGCATACGCAGTGCAATCAGCAGGGGGATGGTGCGGGTGTAATAGCGGGTGGATTTGATGATTTGGTCCAATTCAAACCGATACCGGGACTGAAGGTAGTATTCAAATTGATTGAGAAGCGTTTGCCGTACGACGAGAGTCAGATAGTTTTCGATATAGGGTCTGGCCTGTTCGTCGTGGAATAAATCTTTAATCGACGGCACCGGCCGGGATAGCTCGTGTTCGAGGTAAAAATCACTGACGGCATCCTGGCCCAGGTGGCTGACGACCAGGTCGCGTTCGGTGGTTCCGATCAGTTCACGCCGGGCCCGGCGTTCGATATCGGCATCGGGGGAGGTCTCGCCGGGGCGCGTATGCTTGGCAAAGAAGTTTTCAATGCGTTTACGCAGCCAAAGTTCGTGAATCAGGTTGACATGAAAGCGGTCGCCGAATTGTTTTTTCATGTCGCGGTTGCGGTTCAGATAGGCCTGTGCCGAAACCGGCCCTGATGCGGTATTGACGGTGACGGTGTCGCGGGTGTAGAGCTTGCCTTCATATTTATCAATGACCGCCATTGCCGAAGCCGGGATGTTATGGATGACAAAGCCCTGAATCTTGGAGTCCGGTTCTTTGATGGCATAATAATAGACATTATCCGGGCTGACCCGGCGGTGGCCATCCAGCATGGCCAGTTCAGCGAACAGCACCTGCGGCTCATACACCCGGGACGGCTTGAGGGTGAAGGTCAGCCCGCAAACGGACTCGAAAATTGTGGGTTCCCGCAGGGATCCGTACACGAATAAATTATAGACTGTTTTTTCTTTCAATCGGGAGGGCATACAGGCCTGTTATTCCTTAATGAACGATGCGTTTGACATGGGAATGAATCATCGTCAGAATCTCATAGCAGATGGTATCGGCCAGTTCCGAGAGGGCATAAGCCCCGCAGGGAGAATCATGCTGATTATCCAGGACCGTGACCATCTGGCCCAGCCTGACATTCGGCACATCGGTGACATCAAGGATGACCTGATCCATGCAGACCCGTCCGACCACCGGGGCCAGCGACTGGTCGATTTTCATTTGGGCGCGATTGGAAAAGCAGCGGCGGTATCCATCGGCATATCCCAGATAGACGATGGCGGCCAGGGTGTCGCGTTTGGGAATGAACGACCGACCGTAACTGACCGAATGGCCGGCAGGAATCTTCTTTAGCTGTGTAATCGGGGCCTGGAGCTTGAGGACCGGCGTCAGCGGGACCGGCGGATTTTTCATCGGTCGGGAATAGTAGCCGTACATCGAAACGCCGCAGCGGACCATGTCGTAGTGAGCCTGCGGGATTTTCAGGGTGCCGGCGCTGTTGCAGGCATGGACGATGATATCGTTGCGATTTTTAAGCTGATGCTCGGCCAGGAATCGTTCAAAACGGAACAACTGTTCATAGGCGTAGGACAGATCCTCTTCGTCGGCGGTGGCAAAGTGGGTCATGACCCCGGCCAGTTTGATATTGGGGCAGTCCGGCAGCCGCTGGAGGATGGCCGAGCAGATGGGTTCGTCCAGGCCGCAGCGTCCCATGCCGGTTTCGACATTCAGATGCAGGCAAATGCGCAGGTCGGAGCCTTGCAATACACTGTGAGCATACTCCACCCCCTCCAGCGAGGATAGTTCGCAATGGAATCCATACCGGGCGCACAGTTTGATTTGCTCGGCGGTATAGGCTGGATTGACTGGTTCGAGAATCAAAATGGGTTTTCCACCGGTCAATGGTTCGATATGCAGGGCTTCGTAAAAGGTTGCTACGGCAAAGGCATCGACATAGTTTTTGAGAATCCCGACGACCTCGCTGATGCCGTGCCCATAGGCGTTGGCCTTGACGACTGCACAAAACCGCGTCCGGGCCGGACAGAACGTGCGAAGGTTGCGTACGTTGGTCAGCAACTGGTCGGAATAAATATGCGCCTGAAGGTCGGGGCGTATGAGTTGGGGTAATTGTGTGGTATTCATGGTTTTAACAGGTTCCTGAATGAAGCAGTTTGGCCGGGGAGAAAGGGGACAGAGAGACGGTTGTTTCTGCGAGCTTCCCCGCGGCGAAAATATATCGATTACATCTTTTTTGTATCATTACGTATTTGTCCATAGAGATGAAACAATTCCCGGAATGCACGCAGGATGACCCGCAGTTTGGCGCCGGTGGGTCTGCCCGCGACGCGGGGATAATGGCGGACGCCTTTCTGGATGATGGTGCAGCCTTGTTTGGTTGCCCGCGCCAGGACTTCGGTGTCAATCAGGGCGCCGGTACTAATCAGATTCATCGTGTCGAATATACAGCGGCGATAGAGTTTGAATGCACAGTCGATATCCCGCAGCCGCAGCCCGAAGACCAGGCATACCAGCCGGGTCCAGCAGAAGGCGTTGAAACGGCGTCCCACGCCGTCCTGCCGGTTGAGCCGATAGCAGCTTACAATGTCATATCGTTCAATCAGGGGCAGGATGTCGGCCAGTTCTTCCACGTTGAACTGGCTGTCGCCATCAGTATAAAAAACCAGTTCTTTGGTGGCAGCGCGGAAGCCGGACTGCAGCGCTTTTCCGTAACCCATATTATGGGGGTGATGAATGACGCGAACCTGAGGAATCTCTTTGGTCAGTCGGTCGGCAATGGCAGAGGTATCATCGCTGCTGCCGTCGTTGACGATAATCACCTCGAAATCATCGGTCAGCCTGTGCAGGACGGCAACGGTTTTGCGGGTCAGTGATTCCACGGTGGCCTGTTCGTTGAAGCAGGGGAAAAAGGCGCTGATGGAATGGTGTTTTCCTGCGGCGGGTTTGGAGGTGTTTTCAGGTGTATTCATGGTTTACCACATCGCACGATCGATGATTGTGTCGCCTTCTGCTTTATAATCGTTGGCCAGCTTGATATAGTCCTGTTTTTTTGCCGGCATATTTCGACTGAGGTTGTCGGAGGTGATAATCGCACAGCGAAGCCGTTCCAGGTAGCCATCCTGCTTACGATAGGCGGCACGATTCGCTTCAAAATCCGTCAGATACGCGGTTAACTGGTCCAGAATCAGCTTGTGATTGCCGGTGGTCATGCCGGCGTTAATCAGTTCAATCAGCGTGACCGTGCAGGGCCGAATGCGGAAGGCTTCTGCGGCGGATTGCTCCAGCGTTGACGACAGATTGCTGTTAAAGACCGTCGGCAGCAGTTTCGTCAGCGTCATATTGCGTGACAATTCGTTGGGAAACACGGCGCTGCCATTGATAATGCTGCTGATGAGCGTTTCGCCTTTTTCATGGCGGGTGTCCACCATCATCCACTGGCAGTTGTCGTAATAGGCGGTCTTCCAGTTGCCCGATCGCGACAGGGCTTTCATGAAGTCGGAATTTCCCTGGTTCATCGGTACCAGGACGACCCAGACATCATAGGGTTTGAGCATCTGGTTGATCCATTCGGCCATGGCCCGGTAATCCGTATCGGTCATCGCCCTGCGGGCAAGGAAAGCGTTTTTGACAGCGGGGCATTCGGTGCCGCCATAAATAACCTGCCAGAGCGTGAATGTATCGTGGTTGTAGGCGGCCTGAGCCCGGCCATCCATAAAGAGTTTCAGGGGGATTTCGCCGGTTTTGGGATCGGCTTTCTGGCCAAAGGCAATCGCTCCGCCTTCGGTCCAGTAGTTGAACATCCGCCCGGTCATCTGGTTATCATTGATGAATCGACATACATCGATCGGTTTGACGTTGGAGGCGGTCATCCGCATGAAGATGGAGTTATAAACACTGTCTTCCGGCCAGGGGGCCAGATAAATACGATAGAACGCAGAGCCCCAAAACAACCCGAGTCCCAAACATACCGCACCATAAAGTCCAAGGCTGAGACGGCGGCAGGCCGGAGGAATTGCCAGCGGTTCGATCGGGCTGGTTTGTTTGTATCGGCTTGCAGCGGTAATGGTTTGCCACGCCTGCTGGAGCAGGAGGGCAATCATCGGGCAGACGGCAGGACCGGCAATCGCGATAAACCGACGTGACTGGACAGCCATATACGTGGTCATTAGAGCAATTGCCAGCATGGGCAGATCGATTTTAGGCCAGTTGGCGTATTGTTTTTCAATATCGAGAGGCTTAATGCGTTTATCAGTAATCAGGTGAGGTCGAATCAGGTGGCCGATAACCCAGGGGATAAGGACGATAAGCAGAATAATACACATCACACCAAAGGCTTCTTCGTTGCCGACAGGATTGGGAGCGCCCTGGCGGGTTTTGTCAAGAAAATCAAACGCCGGACGCCACTCATTAACACTGCGCCAGGATTCGGCGTGTTTGCTGACGCTGATTTCAAAGGTGTGCGTCAGGTTGGTCAGGTGATACGGATTGAAAACCAGCATCGCGATAAAGGACGCAATGGCCGCGTAACCGATGGTCAAAGTGTGCTTGAACGGGATGGTGCGGAGGCGGGTCCTGCTGATCAGCGAGACGGCGTGAAGCCCGCAGAAGGGCACCATCATCATATAAGCGTAGATGTAGCCGCCGTGGAAGTTGGCCCAGATGGCAACGACCGGAATCAGCAGCCAGATATAGCGGATGTTGCGATAGACGGCTAAAGCCAGCACCAGCAAATAGAGGGGGACAAAGAAGTTCGACCAGCAGGCCGGGCGAATATCGAAAAACGACCTGCCGATAATCATGGCAAAGCAGGCCGCAATTCCGGCCAGCAGGGGAGTTACCCTCATGACTCGTCCGAGGGCATAGACGACAAATGCAGTCGCAATAAACAGGGCGAATTTCCAGACAATCAGCATGTTGTAATTGGGATTATCTTCGCTGCCGAACAAATGAACCAGTTCATAGAAGGTCAGATGAGTCAGCCAGTTCTGGTTTATCCAGCCGGTGGGGTGGATGGTGCGAATCAGGCCGTGCGTCCATGCGGGCCAGCCGGCCAGTTGCTCGTCGGTGGGGCCGGGCTTGTGCGAATTGAAGCTGAACGGCTCCGCGACATCGACGCCGTGGTTGGCGTGGTGTCTGCCGCAGGCCAGGGCGACCCAGGTATCTCCCGCGGCCACCATGTGCGTGGAGGCATAAAAGCCAAAGACGGTTATGCCTGCCCAGATTATCAGGCAGGCCAGCAATCCAAAGCGGGCTGTGCCCGTTGATTGGTTTATTTCAGTCATTCTATACCACCATTTTCGAATGCATCTATTTCGGACAGAGAAAAACAGGGATATTGTTACCTACTTTAGCCATAACGTCAAGGAAAATGAACCACATAGGGTGAGAATCCGAAACCATGATTATTCCAGATATGATGTACCGTCACAATCGAAAAACCGACCAGTGAAATGGTGGTCCGATATACTCTGGATGGGACCGAACCCACCGAGAACTCAAGGCAGCATGAAGGCCCGTTTACAGTAAATCAAAACTGTGTTGTCAAGGCGGCGGGCTGGTTTTCAGATGGTCAAAAAAGCTGCGTTTTGACAGGAACATTTGAAAAAGCTGTCGTATTAGAACCTGTCGCTAAATCCAAGAGGATTCCTCCACAAAGGCCGACAACTGATAAATTATTTCTGCAGCGGGAAATGCGTCAGCAGTTTGACCAACGAATGGCGTGGTGACGGCAGACCTGTTTTGAAATTTTCATTCACGGGAGACTGTATGCTGGCCCGGCGGGGTAGCGGAACGGTTAAGCCAACCACAGGGAATGGATTTCGATAACACCCAGTCGTGTCAAATATTGTGAACAATTTGTTAGACACGGATAACAAAAGAATTACCAATACACCAGTATAAGGGTAGACATAGTCTATAGATGAATCTGTATATATCCAAAAAATGACTTGAATGAGAGGTGCAGAGTTGCTATATTAATACTTAAGTGCTTAAGTGTATGTTTTCATAAGCCATTGATCTGGATATGAATAGTCGCAGTGTGGTTTAAATGGATTTCTATGATCCAATGTTGTCTTGAATGCGATGATATTCCACTATTATCATAGGAGAATCAGTATGCGTATCAACGCCATATTACCTATCGCAGTCATGGTATTGATTTTGGTTAGCACTATGGGCATACCTTGTTATGCTGCAGGACCGGTTTTATTTTATGATGATTTCCAAGCCTATGATGTTGAAGAACCGGCTGATTTTTCGATTGGCGGTGTTCCGACTGGAATATGGTCCGTCGATTTTGACCCTGCTGTGGATCGGGCGACTGAGATTTATAATACGACTAATTTCGGCGGGACACGTCTGTGGGTTTCCATCGACGACGGGGCCACTCTTACCAGCAAAGGTATCGAAGGTTTGCTGAGTGGTAAACAATATTCTTTTTCAGCTGTTCTTGTCGCTGAAACGTCGACTTCTACACGAACGGCAATCATGTCGTATGACCTGCTGGTGGGGCAGAATGCCGCCTCGGCGACGACGGTGATTGCAGGTCCTGTTATGGTGACGGTGCATGGCGATGACTGGCAGATTGCAGATTCCAAGGCCGACCATGTGTTTACACGGGAATTTACGACCGGCATGCTGAATGCGGGGGATCTGCTTTTCGTAGAAATTACACGGATCAGCAGTTCGAATTCGGCTTTTATTGGGGTTGATGATGTGCGTGTGGCCGAGGTTCAGCCGATTGAGATTCTCACAAGCGATACAGCTTTAACGGAAGGGTCTGTATCATCGATTGTGTATGATGTCTATGTGAAAAACAGCCCCGCGGAACCGGTGTCGGTTACGGTGACGGCCGATGATCAGGTTCGGATGAATGGTCAATCCGAGGTGACGCTGATGTTTACTCCGCCGGTTGATCCGGGGACGCCTCAGAAAATTACAGTCACGGCAGTTAACGACAATTTATCTGAAGGCACACATGTCGGGCTGATTTCCCATACCTCCAGTTCCACCCTGACCGAATACAATGGCTTGAATCTGCCGACGGTAGAAGTGACAATTGCCGATGATGACCTGCCGGTTAATTTCGTGTCGAGTGTATTTGTTGGAGGACAGGAGGGGACGGCGGGAACGTCGAACTACCGGATTCCCAGCATGACCGTCGCGCCGGACGGGTCGATCCTTGCATTTGCCGAAGGACGCCGCAATGGCGGGGACCCGGGGGCGACCCTGCTGATTGACATGGTGATGAAACGCTCCACCGATCATGGGCAATCTTGGCAACCTTTGGTGGTGCTCCATCAGAGCACGTTTGATTATTCGGATCCGCGTCCTGTCACGGATATGGAAACGGGCAAAGTCCATCTGCTTTATACGCAGTGGCCGGATTTGTGCGGACAGGGGTGTGTTCCAGCGGGGCTTGGTGATAATTCGTCAGTGATGTTCCTGCAAACCAGTGCGGATAACGGGCTGACCTGGTCAGGTCCGATCAACCTGAATAACCAGGTCAAAAATCCGACATGGAAGGCTCTGAACTCCGGGCCGGGGCATGGCATTCAGTTGCGCTGGCAGAGCAATCCGGCCAGGAACGGCCGTTTGCTGGATCCGGGACATATCAATGGCGTTGATGCGGTTTCTATCTATAGCGATGATGGTGGTCTGACATGGCAGGCTGGTACAGTCGATGTTACTGCTCCCAGCTTAAATGAGTCTGATGTGGTCGAGCTGACCAATGGGGACCTGTTGTGGGATGCCCGCCCCGGCAGCGGATTGTATCGGTACTGGCTCAAGAGTACCGATGGCGGCCAGACGTGGCAATATCAGGGCCTTGGCGACATCTATATCACCACGGTGGATTGCGGCATTGAACGCTATTCCGCCAGGCGGGACGGCCATGACCGTGATCGAATTGTCTTTAGCGGGCCGCTGGGCAGTCCCATCGGGTCGGCATCCGGACGTTACAATATGGCGATCTGGACCAGCTATGATGAGGGCAAGTCGTTTACTAATCCAGTCCAGATTAATAATGGATTTGCCGCCTATTCCGATATCAAACGGCTGGCCGACGGCTCGATTGGTGTGATCTATGAGGAAACCGGAAGTACGCTGATTCGGCTGGCCAGTTGCAGCATTGAGGGACTGGAAAACGGGCCGCATGATGAAGGTCTGACCCAATATGATGGTTTCGGCAATGCGGTAGATGCACGGCGAGGCGGCGTCGGCTGGACAGGCTCATGGTCGGGTGCGGGAGAGTTTACACGAAAATCCGCACCGGTGTATGGCGGGTCAAGTCTGCCCTTTGAGCATTTTCGCTTTACCTCACAGTTGGGACGTGTGGATACCTCAACTGGCGGCCTGAATCTGGTTCGGCGGCTGTCATCTGCGATCGATATGAATACTGAGAGTACGGTCTATCTCTCACTGCTGGTCAGTCGGGCGCTGGATACTTCATCCGATGATGTGTCTGAGGAAGATTTGACCATTGAGCTTCGCGACCAGGCCAATACTCCGTATATTGCTTTTGGAGTGACCAGCGATGAGGAATTCTTCATCGCCGAGCCAGGTTCAATGACAACTACTGCTGCGGATGCGATCTCAACAGGCAGTGTTTACTTTCTTGTAGCCAAGATTGTATTATCCCAACAATATGACCAGGTTTATCTCAAAACGTTCCAATCCGGCGCAGATATTATCCCGATTAGCGAATCTGATGTGGCATGGACACTGATTGGGACGGCTACGGACAATTTGGATGCTGTGTTGGACCGAATAGGTATTGTAGCAGGTCCGAAGGCGTTCTGGTCGATTGATGAACTCCGCATAGGAACTAGCTATACAGCTATCGCAGGCCAATCGGATTGCTCGGTGGAAGGGACGTATTTGAACGGCGATATCAATCGGGATTGTTATGTGAACCTTGCCGATTTAGCTTTGTTATCACAGAATTGGCTTGCCTGCTCTGATCCGGACGATCCGATTCATTGCAGTTGGTGAAATGTTTTTGTGTTACAAAAAATAATTTTGTCTGAAAGCAATGAGTTGTGTTATCTGTGTTATTCCGAGACATCGTTTGAATGGGGTATCTGATTTGAAGAATGGGTGGAATCTTCCGACTTTCCCACGATGTGAATTCTGTTTTTACCGCTGCGTTTGGCCTGAAGCATTGCCTGGTCGGCCTGTTCAAAGAGCTGCTTCATGTCCCAGCCATCTTTTGGAAAAGAGGCAAGGCCGCCGCTGATGGTTAAATGTCCTTTTCCGGAGGCTCCCAGGGAAGACAATTTGGCCTTGCTTAACTGCCGACGAAATCGTTCCGACATAAATACCGTTTCTCTGGGGTGTTCGCTGAGTAATTTCCGGCGTTCGGGTGAAATGTCTTTATCATGCACTTCCGCGGGCAAGTCCCAGAATACCACGGCAAATTCGTCGCCGCCAACACGGGCAACCACATCATGACTGCGGCAGCACCGCTTCATAATCTGACCGACCTGATATAAAACTTCATCCCCGACCGCATGACCATATTGGTCGTTATAATGCTTAAAGTTATCGATGTCAAAAAGCAGCAGCGTAACATGAAAGTTATCAGTTCGGGCATATTCCAGAATTTGCTGGAGGAACTGGCGGATGTAACGTCTGTTTTTCAAATGCGTAAGATCGTCTTCAGTGGCAAGCTGCTCAAGCTGTTCCAGTAGCTTTGCGTCCGGAGAAGAATCAGAATGTGGCTTTGCAGAACACAGCAGCTTTTTGAATTGTTCCTGAAAACCCAATGGGTAGATTATATAGTCATCGGCTAATGGAATGTTATTCGTTCGTTCGCGGACCAGTTGACGGGCTAACGGTTCCTGTGTCAGGGAACACAACAGAATAATTTTGGCATCGCTGCCGGAGTGGCGAAGCGATTCCAGTGCATGATCGATTCGGCCGAGTACCTGACTCATTTGAATGAGGATTAAATCGTATGATACCTGAGATGCAAAGGCAATGCCGTCCAGAATATTATTGCAGAATGTCAGCTCGAGTCCGAACTCAGTGGAGAATTCCTCAAAAGGGCTTTGCTGTTGTGTGACTACCAGCATTTTCCGGAGATTTGTCACATGAATCCTCATTATTTATCTCGCAATAATACAGTCAGTTCTTCCCGGTTGAGCGTATATTCCTCAGGCTGAAAATTCAAACTTACCTTGGGTCTGAGTGTTTTAGAAACAGGGCTTCTGGATATATTATAACATATATTGCAAATAAGCTGATCGAGTGTTTGTAAAAGTTGGTCCGGCGAACATAAATGGATGTTATCTTTTGTCTCATTTCGATTTGCAACAAAGATACATTTCCATGACGATTGTTTCTGGAGAAGGCTAAAAAAACGCCCATTTTCAGCCCGTAACAGAGACTCATTCA
>JBDKVE010000326.1:0-24729 GCA_039679345.1 Anaerohalosphaeraceae bacterium | reverse complement strand
GCCAGAACTTGATCAGAATAATGCCGGAGCGTATGAAAAACGATTCAAATTTGGGGCAGTTTTGCAGAAAACCCTCGTACTGGGCCTGAGAGCAGAATCCCATGACATATTCCACCCCGGCACGATTATACCAGCTTCGGTCGAAAATAACGACTTCGCCGGCGGCGGGGAAGTGCTGCATGTAACGCTGACCGTACATCTGTGTCTTTTCCCGGTCCGTGGGCGCCGGCAGTGCCACCACACGGAACACACGCGGACTGACACGTTCGGTAATGGCCTTGATCGTACCGCCTTTGCCTGCCGCATCCCGTCCTTCAAATACCACAATCACTCGAAGCCCTTTCTGCACCACCCATTCCTGAAGCCGGCACAATTCGGTCTGGAGCCCTCTGAGTTTCTTTTCATAGTCCCTGCGTTTCATTTTGCTTTTTGAGTCTTCAGCTTGTTTTTTTGACATTGGACTAATCCTCATTTCTGCACGATTGTACATTACCATTCAAGCTTACAGGCATCAACCGCCGGCTTTCTTCAGGGCAGGGGAAACATACGTTTGACCGGCACTGATGCTATCTACCGCATCCAGCAGGTCTGTCCCCGCGCACCGCTTAAGAACGATTCCTGAGGCACCCGCCGACAGGACCTCCGCAGCGATATCCGGATCATCATAATCGCTCAAAATGATAAGTTTAACTCCGGAATGACTGTTCAGTGTGCATACCGCAGTCAAATCATCATGAATCAATAAAGATAAATCCACAATGGCAAATTGGGGGTGTATCTTGCTCAAAGCTTCAATGAGTGACGGCTGATCAGCAACCATCACCACACCTCCAAACGTCGTTTCGAGCAATCCTCGAAGCCCCTCAAGGACGTTCTGATGCTTGTCGGCAAGAACAATGCAATTGTTTTTCATGACACCGCCTTTATTTGTATGCAGTCACACCGTTTACATGGCTAAAATGATAGACAATCAGCCTGTTTATACAACTGGTAAAATTACTGGGTTTGCGATGAATTATTTACAGGCGGGGTTACATTGAAACAATCCCGTGTTTGATGGCAAAATGGACCAGTTCGGCGCTGGTTTTAAGCCCTAACTGCTGCATGATACCGTATTTATGAAATTCCACAGTCCGTGTCGAAATGGTTAGTACCGTCGCAATTTCTTTGGCAGACTTACCCTCGGCCAGCAATTGCAGCACTTCGCGCTGACGAAATGAAAGCGCTCCGAGAGCACCTTCACGACCAGACTTGTCTTCTTTGTAAAGCTTCAGCAGTTCCTGGGAGATAGCGGGGCTTATATAAATATTTCCCCGGAGGGCTTCCTGGATTGCGGTAATCAACTCCGATGCTGCTGAATGTTTCAGAACAAAACCCGATGCCCCCATATCCAACACCTCCCTGGCGTACATTGCATCATTATGCATCGTCAGAAAAATAACTTTGGACACCAATCCCTGCTTGTGGATTTGTCGAACGGCATCAATCCCGTTTAACGATGGCATGCTGATATCAGCAATGATCACATCCGGCTTGAGACGCAGGGCCTCGTGGATGAGTGCATGCCCGTCCTGAACCATCTCTGTGATCTCATATTCAGCTTCCAGCAGATTTTTCAATCCTTCCAGAACAATACGGTGATCATCCGCCAGTAATATCCTTGCCTTTGCCACGTTTTATTCCTTTGTTAAAGGGACGACAACCCTGATTTCGGTTCCGCTTCCGCGGGCTGAATGAATCGATAAATGACCATGAATCAATTGTACACGTTCCTGCATGCTAAACAATCCCAAACCATGCATTTGCCGCCTGTTTTCCGGATCAAAACCTGTTCCCTGGTCTTGTATTGCAAGTGTAATAAGGTCCTCTTTGCCGGCAAGATTCACGGTGGCTTCCTCGACCTGGGCATGTTTGTGAATGTTACGAAGCGCTTCCTGTGTAATTCTGAACAGAACAACAGAAATATCCCGATTCAGGGTTCGAGGAAGATTAATCTGTTGATAATGAATACGAATCCCCGACCGGCGGGTGAAATGGGTACATTCCGATTGAATCGCCCGTCCAAGTCCGAGGTCGTCAATAATCGAAGGGTGGAGCTGACGCGAGATATCATGAATATCCGTTGACAACTCAATAATCTGGTCTCGGACAGATTTAATCGTGGATTCAAATGTTTTCCCGGAAGACGGTGCCGAGACTTCCAGTTTCGACAGTTCCATCGCCAGGACTGCCAGACGCTGGGTGAAATCATCATGTAACTCTCTGGCCAGACGGCGGCGTTCTTCTTCCTGAATAGTCAGCAGCCTGCTTGTAAACGCTCGCAAGACCTTCTGGCTGGCCAGCAGTTTTTCCTCGGTAAGTTTTCGCTCTGTGATATCCAGTGACACGCCCATCAATCGTTCCAGCTCTCCGGATGATGTGAAATAGGGCAGGCCACGAGCACTTATCCAGCGAATTTTCCCTTCAGGTAATACAATACGATAATCGATGCGGAAATCCTCTTTTGTTTGGATAGAGTGTTCCACGGTTTGGCGTACCTTGTTATAATCTTCGGGGTGAATTGCTTTAAAGAAACGTTCGTAAGTTATTTCATCGTTTGATGAGAAGTTGAACAATTCCCGCAGCTTGGATGTTACCCATGCGTGATAGGTATGCATGTCAATAATCCACAGGCCTATTCCCGCAGAATCGCTTGCCAGGTTCAGACGTTCTTCGCTCTCTCGCAGTTTGTGTTCAGCCTGCTTGCGATGGGTAATGTCTTTTCCAAACACCGAAATGCCAAATACATTATTTCCCTGCTTCACAACATGAAGCGACAGCAGTAAAATTTTCGTTTGGGAAGAAACGACATATTCCGTTACGAAGGAGCCGTCCCGCAACGCGTGTGTGTAGAATTCATGCCATTGAGCGGCGTAATCCGGTGGAAGTAATTGACCAGGAGACATCCCGACACTGATTTCGATGCCATGGCAGTTGTAAAAGTAGTCCCGAAGGGCTCTGTTCCACGTGAGCAGTCCAAATCGCTGGGCATCAACAGACCAAATCAAGTCATCGGTGCTGTTCATCATCGCCAAGGTCTGTACCCGAGACTGCTCAAAGGCTTCAATAAGCCGCTTATATCCGGTAACGTCCCAGATCAGGCCAATCAGTCTCTGCACCTTTCCCTGTGGCTCTCGTTCCAGAACCTGAACGACATGATTAAGCCATAGCAGTCCTCGCTGCGGGTGCAGGTAGCGATATTCTGAAAATGCATTATTCAATTTGTTTTCCTGGATTTCGTGTCGTAAGGCCATGACACGCTCGCGATCATCAGGGTGCAGATGCTCAACCCAGAATTCGTAGAAATGGGGTATTTGTTCCTCAGGAATGCCCAGCAGTAAACGCAATCGATCATCAGGGAATACAAGCCGGGGACTGCCGCGGTTTTCGTAAAACCCCAGGAGCGACTCTGTATTTTTATGGGTTTGAGTTAGCAACTCACTCCACTCACCGGTGGCGATCAATCGTGCTCGATGGGACTCGCTTTCGCTCAGTGCCTGTTCTGAATCCCTTCGTTCCAAAGCATTGACGAATATCTCTCCTGCGAGTTTCAATCGCGGAATAAATGCCTTGGGCCAGTTGCGTTCTCTGCGAATAGATTGAATTGCAAATAAATATCGAATACCTTGCGAACTGGACAACGGTATAGTCAGGTTGGATCTGGTGCCCTGAGCTAGCCAGGATATCCTGTCCTGGCGGGCTTCCGGCGGCAAGTCTGTCATTTTCGATACGACAACAGGCTTCCCTTTTATTACATGCTCCTCATAACTCCATGGGAAAAGGGTAGCTAGATTGATATCTTTGGACACCGGTTCGATATCCTCGGTATGACAGATATGGGTGACCCAGACGAATTTTTTGTCTTCACGAATTCCCATCAGGCCACAGCGGTCAACCTCAAAAAAATCAAGAATCTGCTTGAGAGCACGCTCGATCTCATGGTCTACTTTACCGAACGGAAGGC
This sequence comes from Anaerohalosphaeraceae bacterium, assembly GCA_039679345.1. Lineage (GTDB taxonomy): Bacteria > Planctomycetota > Phycisphaerae > Sedimentisphaerales > Anaerohalosphaeraceae > Anaeroglomus. The sequence goes on along the minus strand of JBDKVE010000326.1, from coordinate 20,726 downwards.
TCGTAAAGCGAGCGGATATGTCTGCAATTAGGGTCTCAAACCGAATACGGTTTTCAAGCTCTTGATGGAGTTGACTATTTGTCTTATTCACAAAACAGCCTTTCAATAGATCTGTTCCTGGATAGAAATTCTACCACCTTTAAGAAATAAAAGCCACATATAACTCTGGATATGCATTATCTGTATGTCATTATTTTTTTGTCATCTAAATTAGGTATAACTTAGGCTTCATAATTACGATTATTAAATTCCCCCAAAGACGATTTTACCCTGCCCCGGTGATAGCCATTTATTTTTTTGAAAATTATCTTTGTGGTTTCCCGCAGTTCAACCTTAAGCTGCTGGATGATGTCTATCACATGCGGATTATGCAGGGAAATATTCTTGCATTTATCGAAAAAAATGCTGATATGTATTTTTTAAGCAAGGTATCTCAATTGACTAACGATTAGACTGACAAACTGGACACCAAGATGAACGAACATGTATTTGTAGGATTTGGATTCGGCCCCATTCAAAGCGGCCTGTTTGCCGCTGAAGCCTTCAAGAGCGGCCGCTTCAAACGCATCGTGATTGCTGAAATCGATCCGGCCCTCGTGCAGGCCCTTCGTGGCAATAAGGGCCGTTATGTCGTGAACGTGGCCTCGTTTACCGGCATTCAAACCGAGCACATCGATGGCATCGAGTGTTTCAATCCCGCCGTTGAGCAGGACCGCCGGGAACTGGTCAAGGCTCTCTCGCAGGCCACCGAAATTGTCACGGCGTTGCCGTCGGTCGATTTTTATGGCAGGGGCAATCCCAGTGTCGCTTCCCTTATCCGAGAGGGCTTAACTCACAGCACCGCCAAAGCGACTCTTGTTTATGCCGCCGAAAACAACAATCACGCTGCTCAGATTCTTGAAGACAAAATTGCCTTCCGGCCCACCCACCCCGTCCAGTACCTCAACACCGTCATTGGCAAGATGAGCCAGGTGGTTACCGATAAAAACGAAATCGCCGAAAAGCGTCTGATCCCGATTGTTCCCGGGATTGAGCGAGCCTTTCTGGTCGAGGAATTCAACAGGATTTATGTCACACAGTGTGCTATCCCCGGCTTTACCCCGGGCATTTCCGTCTTTATCGAAAAGCCGGATGTACTGCCGTTTGAGGAGGCTAAACTCTATGGCCACAATGCCATTCACGCTGTGCTGGCCTATCTGGCCGCACAGAAAGGCTATACGAAAATGGCCGACCTGGAGCACGATGCCGAGATTTTGCAGGTTGCCCGCGACGCGTTCATCCACGAATCCGGCCAGGCCCTGATTAAAAAATACGCCCACCTCAACGAGGAGCTCTTTACTCCAGCCGGCTACCGGGCTTTCGCCGAAGACCTGCTCAAACGCATGACCAATCCGTGGCTGGCCGATACCGTGGAAAGGGCTGCCAGGGACCCACGACGAAAACTTTCAGAAAATGACCGGCTGTTCGGCACCATGCAGTTGTGTCTGGAGCAGGGGGCCGAACCGACTAATACGGCCAAAGGCACCGCCGCAGGAATTGCCTATTTTATCAAGCAAGAAGGCTTGGCCCCTGACACTTCTTGCGAGGAAGCCCTTCGCATGCTCTGGGCAAATTCGGATATACCCTATAAATCAAAGATAATCGAGTCAATCAGAGTGGCTTACGGTCATCAGTAATAACCGTGAGCGAAAACATAACTCTCTTTCGAAAAAGAGGATACGTCTAAAAGACAGAACGTTTTCCTGAATTATTCACCGAACTTCGGAACCGAACCGTAAGGTTTCTCAATGAAGCTCTTGACTATGCTTCGACCAACCATTCTATGTGTCGATCTGCTTTTTCATCGTGGAGAATATTGGTGCGATATTGAGTCCAATCTAACTCGCATCATAGATCGGCGTATGAATTGTTAAAACAAATTGTAATTATCTCAACCAATTAAAGTTCATTCTTTGTTTTAAATAGGGCATCAAATGCGAAAATTCCATGCCAAAAACTTAAAGTTCATTATTTGCTGTAACACATTTTCTGTAATGGAGTAACGTTCATTTTAAAGGGACTTGTACAGAGTCCTGAAAAATCGCTTTCCAAAAATTATTTCAAATTCTATGCAAATGTGATAAAATTAATAAAAATTTCAAAGTCTTAAAGGTGATTTTGAAATGGATATGTTGAGTCCAATTATTAGCTGTACGGGGGATTTCCGGCCGTGTAACGACGGTCAGGGTCCTGTCATTTCATCATTTTGCCCTGCAACTACAGAATTTTTGTACCGCTCCCCCAAAACATCTGTGATTGATAGGAATCGTGTACCCGTCTCAACTTGGATAGCTTTTCTGCGGCATGGATTTTCTAAAACAAATATTGAAAGTTAAGGGATTCACATTAATCAAGACTATATGGATTGAAGAGACAAGGAGATACACATGATTAGAAAAAGAGGGTTTACACTCATTGAGCTGCTGGTTGTTATCGCTATTATTGCGCTGCTGTTGGCTATCATGGTACCCGCACTGAAAAGTGCCAAGGAGCTGGCTTCCGGTTCGGTCTGTCTGAGCAATCAGAAAAACCTCTGCATCGCCTGGACGACGTATTCCAGCGATTATGACTCGCAGCTGGTAGGGGGGTCGAACTATTATTCAGGAACACGTGCAACACCCTATCGCTGGGTTGAATATCCTCTCGTAAGCGACAAGGATAATCCGGAGGTGACTGCTCCTGCCTCAACGGCACAGTATTCGATTGAAACTCGCAAAAACGGGATTCGGGCAGGAAAACTATTTCCTTATACCCTGGATGAGGATTTGTATCATTGTCCCGGTGACCGAAATATGACCAGGATCGAACCGGCGGCAGTGTTCCGCAGCTATGCCATCACAGGTTTGATGAACGGCGAAGATTTCATCAGTCGTTCCGGTGGAATATATTCTCCGATATCTCAGTATCGCACCGCCTCCGGCATGGGGGGCAAGAGGCTCTATGTTGTAACAAAAACGTCGGAAATCGTGTCTCCGGGCAATAAGCATGTCTTTGTGGAAGAAGACGTCGCCGCCAAGGGGCAGAATGTCAATGCCGGGGGATTCGTCCTGCTGGCAAACGGCGCATACAACTGGTGGGACTGGCCGGCCTATTACCACAATGACAGCAGTACAATCGGGTTTGCCGACGGTCATGCCGAACGACATCGCTGGATGAATGTGAATACCCTCAAACTTATGCGAGGAGAAATCGGTTCCGATCCGGATCCGCTTAATAATGAAGACTTGAAATGGATGGTGGGCGGATATCTTCCCAAACCGTAAATACCTGAAACACCTTAGAATAAAAGTGAGCTTGATTGCTGTAAGTGAACAACCGGGAAGTCGGGCCGGTTGCACGTATATGGAGAGAGAGTATTTGGCATATTTAGAGGGCGAGAAATGAACGATTAAAGATGTGGATAGGGCTGCAATGATGTTGCTTAACGGGGGAATCTGCGATGAGATTGCACGGCGGGTTAGTAATGATGAGGAAAATCATTTTTCAGGAAAGGGTTGATTATGAGAAAGATTTTTATCATGCTGCCTTTGTTTCTAATCGCTTCCGTTTATGGCGACATTGTTGGTTCTGATTATTTTGATTATCCTGATGGGGCAATTGCCGGCCGTATTGGCGGATACGGCTGGGACTGGAAAGGAGTGGGTAATCCCCAGGGGACTTCTCCCACATCATGGATGAATATGGCCAGCGGTACCGATATTGTTAACGGCAGGCTCGTCCTTACAGAAACCGGTTCCGGGTGGATTGCCGCACGGCGCGAATTCGGTTCGGATACCTGGGGCACCGGGGCGTTTCAGGCCAAGGGAATTGTGTGTTATGCCGTAACGTTGACTGTCAATGAAGCTCAGGGTTGGATCGAATTTAGTGCCATGGATGGAACAAATGACAGAATACAGTATGGGATGCCCTGGCAGAGCGGAGGATTGGGCTTCTTTGGACTTTGCAACAAAAACAGCGGCGTAAAAGTCTATACGACTATTCCGGTGGAAGTCGAAAAGGCATTTCGTATTGTAGCTGTCCTGGATTTTGACGGTAACTCCGCAAGAATGTGGGTTAATCCCGACTCCGGTGACTATGATACATCATTCGGAACGAGTGCGGATGTGGTGTATAATAACTTAGGCATGTGGAACTGGGTCAATGGGGTGCGTATCAGTAGCGGAGGCAAGACGACATGGGACGACTTGATCGTGGCGACCACATTTGCAGAGACGTTTGTTCCGGGTTCGCTGAATAGCCGTCCGCAGGCTCCAAGTCCCGCTGCCGGTGCAGTGGATGTGGCAATTAATGCAGGCTTTTCCTGGACGGTGGCAAAGGACCCCAATGGTCTGGTGGATCCCAATCTGGTCAGTATGAAATTATATATGGCAACGGACAAAGACCCTAATTTTGTCTTTAAAGCCGACATTCTCAGTTGGGATGCGGGAACTCTGCGTGCTGTATATACCCCGTCTGCACCGCTTCAGCGCGACACATCTTACTTATGGCGTGTGGATTCCATTAAAGATGATGCCCAAGTCGTCACAGGTGACATCTGGACATTTGATGCAGAAAAATCGGTGCCCAAGATTACCGGCGATCCGGTTTATCAGGTTGTCCCGGCTGGTACTTCCGCAACCTTTACAGTGATTGCAAGCTCTATCTCGACGCCAACCTATCAGTGGTATAAATATGTTGATGGCACCAATGATCTTGCCCTGACTAATGCCGGGGATATTTCCGGAACGAAAGCTGTCACACTGACGATTGCCAATGTGGAACTGGCGGATGAAGGGGCTTATTATTGCGTCGTAAACAACGATTCAGGAGTCCCTGCCACATCCAAACAGGCCCTGCTGGGGGTCAAACGAACAATTGCTTACTGGCCATTTGAGAACAATGACCTGAACAGCACGATTGCAGGCAGTCCCGCATCGGTTGTTTATGGCGATCCGGCGTTTGTGACAGAGGGTATTGTGGGAGCGGCTCTGGCGTTTGATGCCGATTCCAATGCCCAGGATTTGATCTATACCGAGCCGGAGAAATCGTCTTACTTTGACATCTGCAATTACACGATGACGGTTGCCTGCTGGATTAAAGCATCCAGTGCGGGGTCCTGGAATCCGATGGTGGCCCGGAATGGTGAAAATGGCGAGGGATGGCAGCTCCGTCAGAGAGAGGATACAAAAAGGGTCTGCTTTACCACTCGTGGGACAGGCAATGATGATGGAACTGCCAGTAACCGCACTATCTTTGACGGCAAATGGCATTATGTGGTCGGAACCTATGATGGCGCCGCTAAAAAGGTTTATATTGATGGTATTCTGAGCCGTGTTTATAACGCTGACAATGGCAGTGTACAGCAGGAATATGATGCGGTCAGCGGTCTGATTGGTACGACGGCATCTCCGGTTGCATTGGCCGGACGAGTGCAGGGGGCGCCGGGGAACCTGAATATTCAGAATACGTCGGTAATTCCCTGTACGCTGGATGATGTGGCGATCTATAACTATGCCCTTGATGCGGTGACTATTGCACAGAATTATGCCAGTATCACGGGTACGGCCGTGTGCCCCAATCCTTCGATCCCGGCAAATGATTTAACCGGTGATTGTATTGTTAATATGAACGATTTGGCAGAACTGGCTTCAGAATGGCTGCTGGATACGAGCGTTAAACCTCTTCTGTAATTCAAACTTGAGTGATTAGGGCTCCCTGCGGCCAATGTGCCGCGGGGAGCTTTTTTTATGTCCACAAAAACGGTCAGATAAAAGTAATTGCACTGGATGAACAGCGAGGGGTACGGACTCCATTGTTTTTTTGGGGGGCAGGCTGGACTGTAAAGTCTTTTATTCAAATCATTTACGTTTTATCGCCTCGGCGGGAAACCATGAAAATAGTAAATAAAAATTGACATAGAAGTCAATATTGATATACTAGTCAATTATGAAAAAACAAAAAACAGCTTATCAGCGGATTCAATTGGAAGGTGTCTGGTATATCGTTATTCGAGAGGATGAATTTCGAGCCTTGGCGCAGGAAAGAGAACCTGCGCGAACCCGTGATTCACTCGATGCCATGAATATCAGCGGTCAACGCCTGGCGGATCGTTTGCTCCAGCGGCGTCAGGATGCTGGGTTAACGCAGAAGGATTTAGCCGGGCTGGCGGGGATACGCGTTGAAACCTTAAACCGTATCGAGAAAGGCCGGACAACACCCGACTTTAAAACCATACGAAAACTGATCGACGCCATCAACAACTATAATAAAAATGTATAGGAGTTAACTATGTCAACCCAAACGACCGATGCACGGGGCCAGCAGGTTATTGAACTTGTCAGCAGTCACATGGATATTCCCAAAGAAAAAATCTCACTGGATTCACAATTTGCCGCTGATCTCGGATTTGACAGCCTGGATATGATCGAATTTGTCATGCTTGTAGAAGATCAATTCGATATCAGTGTGCCAGATAAAGAAAGCGAAACCATTGTCTCTGTGCGAGATGCGGTTCGTGCAATCGAAAAGTTGATTTCTTAAATAGCAGCAATTCAATGCGGACGGTGAATCCTGATGGGGCTTTATTGTCTGCATTTGTGGTAGACTTTGTCGGATTGCAGGGTATAATGAAGTGGATTGGATAGGTTGTCCGAAAAAGAGAAATCGTGTTCTTGCAAAAGGTGGGATGTGTTTTCAATCAAAGATATTTTACGGCTTGAGGTAGCACCGGCACTGGGGTGTACGGAGCCGGCGGCAGTGGCCCTGTCCACGGCGGCGGCGGGGGCACTGCTGAAAACCAGACAAATCGAATCCATTGAGGTCTGGCTGAGCCCCAGCATTTATAAAAATGCGTTTGCGGTAGCCATCCCAGGTACCGATGGGCAGGTGGGTATCGATCTGGCGGCGGCACTGGGTTTTTATGGGGGCAATGCCGTCTTGAAGCTCCAGGTGCTGGCTCCCATCGAGAAACTCCATATCGAGCAGGCGCATCAGTTAATCCAGCAGAACCGGGTTGCGATTCACCTGTTAAACAACGAAAAGGGCATTTATATCCGTTCAGTCATCCGCGGGGCTGGCGAGACGGCAGAAGCAACCATTCGCGGGACACATGACAACCTGGTGGGCTTGAAATACAATGAGCAGCCAATCAAGACCTGCGGGCTGCTGATGGATATTGCCGAAAGCCGAAACGAAATCGGCGACCTCGAGACATTTCTGCAGGGCTGTTCATTTGATCAACTGCTTGTGCTGGTTGAGCAGATGGATCTGGATGATTATGATTTCGTGCGGGAGGGGATTGCCTGCAATCTGAAACTGGCCGAGTACGGGATGACCTACGGCAGCGGGCTGGGGGTGGGCAAGATGCTGGACCGGCTGGCACGGGAGGGGCTGATCAGCAAGGATATGATTCTGTCGGCGCGAATGATGACCTCGGCGGCCTGCGATGCGCGGATGTCGGGGGCGAAACTGCCGGCAATGAGCTCGGCCGGCAGCGGCAACCACGGCCTGACGGCGATTCTGCCGGTGTGGGCGGTCAGTCAGTATCTCAAGTCCACCGATGAGAAAGACGTAGTTAAGGCGGTGGCGCTGAGCCATGTGGTCACGGGGTATATCAAGGCCCATACGGGGCGATTGTCGGCGGTGTGCGGATGTTCGGTGGCGGCGGGGGCGGGAGCGACGGCGGGGATTGCCTACCTGATGGGCGGCAATCTGCGGCATATTGCGGGTGCAATCAAGAATCTGCTCAGCGATCTGGCCGGAGTAATTTGCGATGGGGCCAAGGCAAGCTGCGCGCTGAAGCTGGCGACAGCGGCGGGGACGGCGGTGCAGTCGGCATTGTTTGCGCTGCACGGCATCGACGTCAAGGAAACCGATGGTATCATCGCCCGCACGGCGGAAGAAACCATGAAGAATATGGGTGAAATCAGTGTGGAGGGAATGATGGAGACCGATCATACCATTTTGCGGATCATGATCGAAAAAAAACTGGACCGATCGTGTCTAAACTGCCAGAAGTTTAAATAAATCATATGAGAACTATTCTGTTGAGATTTCTTATATGTATGATGGGATTAGGTGGGCCTGTTATCACTTTTTTACTCTATGGATCAGGGATGCATTGGGCTGTCGATCTCGGGGTTATACTTGTTCCAATTTTCATTGGGTATATTGTTTCAATCGTAATTGCAGTTGTAGTTCATTTAGCAATCAGGAATTTCATGGCATGTCTTTCAATTTCAACAGGCCTTTGTCTTCTTGCTTATTTGCTTTTGGTAACACTATTTATGGTTGACCACGCCAATCCTGAAGAACGGATGTGGCTTCCGGTGGTTTTGTACTTTGTATGTGTTAATTGTTTTGCCATGGCATTTACAGCTTCGGGTTCAACGCTCCTGCTGCTGCGTTTCAAAGAAATTATGAATAAAAAGGGGATAATTTAGCGGGAGAGTTACAGGAGGGATTAATTGTCCTATTTGTGTTACAATGGTATGTGGAATTATTCCACGATATGGGGGAAAAGGGCTTGACAGGGTTGGGGGGATTTCTGACAATACAATCAACGCTGGATGTGTAGAAATTGTCAAGATTGTATTTACATTTCCCATTGCGAAATAATGTGAAATATCTTTGGCATGGGATTTTACCTCACGTACTGAGGATTGAGCTGCAATGGTTATGTTAACTTTGGATATGTCAGGACATGGTATGGATACTTCATCTTTAATGTCATCGGTTTTGGGTTCGATTCGTTATTTGTCCCCGTTGAAAGTCGGATTGCGTGCGGCTATGCTGGGGGTGATTTTGGGCGGGGCGTTGTGCAGTGCGGCGGTTGGTTCGGAGTTGTCGCGGGAGCCGTTTTCTCGCAAGTCGGATGCGCTGATGCTGCGGTCCAGGGATGTGCATGGCGGCGGATATGAATGGCAGATGGTTCGACAGGTTGAAGGGGTTGGCGGGGCAGATGTGTCGCGGGTGGGCTTCAGGGCGGATGCGGGACTGAAGGCAGTGGTGCCGGGAACGGTGCTCAACAGCCTGGTTTATAATGGGGTATATCCGGAGCCGTATTATGGGCTGAATAATGCCAGGGAAAAGAAGCTGATTCCGGATATAACGGAGGTGGGGAGTGCGTTTTATACGTATTGGTTCCGGACTGAGTTTGAGCTGACGCCAGCGTTTGCGGGCAAGTGGGTGATTCTGCGGGTTGACGGGATTAATTATCGAGCCCAAATCTGGGTGAATGGCCGGGAAGTGGGTGCGATGGCCGGGATGTTTAACCGGGGCTTTTTTGATGTGACGGATGTGGTGAAATACGAGGGGGCCAATGGACTGGCGGTGCTGGTAAAGCCGGTGGATGTGCCGGGCGGATTTTTGAATAAATTCAAGGAGGTCCGGGCGGTGGGTGAAAACAAAAACGGCGGTGACGGCCAGTTCGGCAAAAATGTGACGATGCTGATGTCGGTCGGGTGGGATTTTACGTTTTCGGATGGGATACGGGATCGCAATACTGGGATTTGGAAGGATATTACACTGTTTGCGGTGGATGCGGTGGAATTACGGGATGCGTTTGTGAAAAGCGAGCTGTCGGTGCCGGATTTGACAATCTCGCGGCAGACGATAACGGTCGAGGTGATTAATCATACGGCTGGGGTGCAGGCCGGGTCGCTCAAGGCGGCGATACTGGATGCGGGGGTGACGATTGAAAAGCGGTTGGAACTGGCGGCCGGCGAGAGCAGGACGGTCACGTTTGGGCCGGAAGAGTATCTGGAGCTGGTATTTAAGAATCCCAGGCTGTGGTGGCCGATGAATAAGGGACCACAGCATTTGTATGGATTGACGCTGACGTTTGAGCGGGGCGGGAAGGTGTGCGATACGGAGACGGTGCGGTTTGCGGTGCGGCATGTGAGCAGCGACCAGAATACGCCGGACCGGAGCCGGCAGTTTTATATTAACGGCAAGCCGATTTTCCTGCACGGGACCAACTGGATTCCGGAGGCGATGCTGCGGAACAGCGAGGCTCGGACCTATACTGAACTGCGGAATACACGGCAGGCGGGGATTAATTTTATGCGGTTCTGGGCGGGTGGGATCGTCGAGAGCGATTATTTCTTTGATTTGTGCGATGAGCTGGGGATTATGGTGTCGATGGAGTTCTGGCAGTCGGGGGATACAGTGCTGCCGGAGGATCGGGAGCTGTATCGGACCAATGCGGCTGACACGATTAAGCTGCTGCGAAATCATCCATCGCTGGTGTATTATATCTCAGCCAATGAACGGGATGCCAAAGGGATTGTGCCGATTAAGGATTTGGTCGATGCGCTGGACGGGACACGGGGCTGGCAGGCTGGATCGGAGATTGATGGGATTCACGACGGCAGCCCGTATAAGTATGTCAACCCCATGTTTTATTATGATGACAGCGCGTCCAGCCGGGGCAGCCGGATTAACGGGCTGTGTCCGGAGTATGGGACGCCGTGTCTGCCGACACTGGATTGCCTCAAGGAGATGATGGATGAGAAGGATATCTGGCCGGTGAATAAGGATGTGTGGGATTATCATGATGGCGGCGGATTCCATGATATGGTGCTGCGGTATGTGCCGGCGATTCAGGAATACGGGCCGGTGGAGACAGCGGAGGAACTGGCGTGGAAGGGGCAGATGGTGGGTGCGGTAGGGTATCGCGGCATCTGGGAATGCTGGACGTATAACCGGCAGGATTGCGGAGATCGATTTACGACGGGGGTGTGGTTCTGGTATCATAACAGCCCGACGCGGCAGGTGTGCGGGCGGATGTGGGACTGGTCGCTGGAGCCTACGGCAGCGCTGTATTATTCGCAGGATGCTCACGAACCGATTCACGCGCAGTATGATTTTATCAAGAATACAGTCTCGGTGAATAACGAGTTGTATGAGCCGTTCAAGGGCGCGGTGTCGATACGGATTTTTGATCTGGATATGAAGCTGCGGTATGAGAAATCGTGCGAGGTGTATATACGAGAGGATAAAGTAGCCAATGATGTGATGGAGGTGGTACTGCCGGAGGATTTGTCGGCGGTGCATTTTATCCGGCTGGATGTGAAGGACCGCGACGACAAGGCGGTTGCGGATACGTTTTACTGGCGTTCGACGCAGGCATACAAAGGCAAGAATACTTATACGGGACCGCTCTACGGCGGTTTTGGGGATATTGAAAAACTGCCGGAAATCGGGCTTTCGGCGAAGGTCAAAAAGCAGGATGGCAAATATGTGGTGAGCCTGAAAAATCCGTCCGAGTCTCTGGCGTTTATGATTCAGGTCAAGCTGGCCGATGGCAAGACCAGCAAGCCTGTGCGGCCGACGTTTTATACGGATAATTTTTTCAGCCTGCTGCCGGGAGAGGAGAAGGTTGTTGAAGTCGAACCCTATGAGCGCGGCGGGGCAGGCTACACGATGATAATTGACGGATGGAATATCAAAGCCCAATCGATAACGATTTCCGATTAATGGATATTGAAAAGGACTGTTATGATGAAACGGATGGCGGTGCTGTTGGTATGGTCGGTGGTGGTGAATGTTGCGGCGGCGGAGGTGAAGGAGCACGCCGGGGTATCGGTGGATTTCAAGCACGGCAAGCTGAAGGTGTCGGACAATCACCGGTACCTGGTTCATGCCGACGGGACGCCATTTTTTTATCTGGGAGACACGGCCTGGCAGTTGTTCGCGCGGCTCAATCGGGAGGAGGCCCAACGTTATCTGGAGAATCGGCGGGCCAAGAGATTTACGGTCATTCAGGCGGTGATTCTTGCGGAAGTGGATGGATTGAATACGCCGAATATGTATGGGGATCGGCCCCTGATTGATAACGATCCGAGCAAGCCGAATGAGGCCTATTTCAAGCATGTGGATGCGATTGTGGAAATGGCGCTGGACAAGGGGATTTATATGGGGCTGCTGCCGACGTGGGGGGACAAGGTGACCAAGGCTTGGGGTGCTGGGCCGGTGGTCTTTACTGAGGCCAATGCTGAGCAATACGGGCGGTTTCTGGGCAAACGATATAAGGACTATCCGAATATTATCTGGATTCTGGGAGGTGACCGGGTGGCCGATCAGGTCGAGCCGGTCTGGCGGGCTATGGCACGGGGGATTAAGGCGGCCGGCGATGAGCATCTGATGACGTATCATCCGCAGGGTGAGCGGACGTCGGCGGACTGGTTTCATAACGATGCGTGGCTGGATTTTAATATGCTGCAATCGGGACACGCCCGGTACGACATCGATAATTATCGCATGATAGATAAGGATTACCGGCGCAGTCCGGCCAAGCCCTGCCTGGATGGTGAACCGCGGTATGAGAACCACCCGGTCAACTGGAAGCCTGAGCAGGGATGGTTTAATGACTTTGATGTGCGGCAGTCGGCATACTGGGGGTTGTTTGCCGGGGCGTGCGGGCATACCTATGGCTGTCATGATATCTGGCAGATGAAGACGCCGAAATGGTCGCCGATATCGGCGGCACGCGGCATCTGGTACGAGTCGATGGATTTGCCGGGGGCCGGGCAGATGCTGCATGTGCGGCGGTTGATGGAGTCGCGGCCTATGCTGGAGCGGATTCCCGACCAAAGTATTATCCAATCCGGTCAGCAGGATGGCGGCAGGCATATTCAGGCGACACGGAGAACCGATTATCTGATGGTCTATACACCGTATGGTGACACTTTGCAGGTGGATGATGGAACGATCAGCGGGGCCAAACGGCAGGCGTGGTGGTATAATCCGCGAGATGGCGCTGCGGAAAGGATTGGGGAGTTTGGGCAAGGCGAAAAAACGCAGTTTGATCCGCCTGGAAAGCCTGGGCGGGGCAATGACTGGGTGCTGGTGATCGATGATGCAGATAAAAAGTACGGCCCACCGGGGGCTGCCAGATGATATTAGGGTGTTTATCTTATAGACAGAAACTTTCGGAGAATCACATGGTGGATAAAATCAGTAGAATCGTGTTGGGACTTGTATTGACTTCATTTTATTCGGGAGTGATGGCAATGGAAGCGTCTGAAACATCAGCGGCCGCAGAGAAGGTCGGCGGGGCCAGAAGCATCCGTGAATTTGGTGTGCTTCCTTCCAACAGTCCTGCGGTTAACCGGGAAAATCTGCAGAAGGCAATCGACTGGGCGTCGCCGTGCGGTGGAGCGTTGTACGTGGAGCCTTCTGAAGAGCCGTATCGTGTGGACGGCGGGCTGGTTTTGAAAACCAATGTGTCTTTGATCGGCGTGCATGGGCCGGTGGGACGGGGGACGCGCCATCCGGACAAAGTGCAGCCGGTGGGCAGTGTGTTTGCCATCGAGGATGAGAAGAACCCGTTTATTACCGTCGAGCACGCAACCCAGATTCGCGGCATCCAGTTCTGGTACCCCAAACAGACACTGCGGGACCCGGACAAGATTATTGCGTATCCTGCGACGATTTGCTGTTCGCCTTCAAAAGGGGCACAGGGGGTGACGCTGTCGTGCCTGACGTTTTACGGGGAATATCTGGCGATGGATTTCAATGGCCGGCGAGGGGGCATTGTCGAGCAGATTCTGTTTGAGCATTGTTATGGCTATCCGCTGGGCGGCGAGTTTATCCGGATTGACCACTGTTACGATATTCCGCGTATCCTGCATTGCCACGTCAACCCGGCCAACCGCCGCATGATTGAAGGGGGATACAGTCGGTCGGTGATTGATTCAGTGATTGCCCGCAAGACGTTTACGTATCGGATTGAGCATACCGATAATGCCCAGTTAATGGATTTGTTCACATTCGGGGCGTATGGCGGAATTTACCTTGGCGCTGCCAGCTACGGTCAATTGACCAATTTTAATCTGGATTGTGTGAAGGTGGGTATTCACAAACTGGGAGACAGCACAAAAAATCGCAACTGGCAAATCAGTCAGGGGTCGATTATTGCCAACGCCGGGCAGGATGTGGCCGAGATTCACCCATTGATTATCGAGGGGATGGGGCATACGGCCATCACTAATGTCGAGGCTTTTTCGGGATTGAACGGGGCATTGACGGCTATCGAGATGTCGCAGGATTATATGCTGGTGCGGGGTGAGGATAAGCTGACAATTACCCTGTTCGGGTGCCGGATGCGGAATTATGCGGCGGAACATCCTTTCACCCTGTCTAATCCCAAGGCGGTTGTCCGGGCGGTCGGGTGTATTGATAAAAACGAAGAGTTATTTGAATATCCGGCTTCGAAATAAGCCGTATATCAGCGGAATCATTCGACAAAAAAAGAGGGCCTGGCGTTTGCCAGACCCTCTTTTGCGTTTGGCAGGATGCTGCCGGATTAATACGGGAAGAAGCAATCGGCGTCTGCCGGGTTATTGCATTCCAGCCAGTTGTTGGCGATGACAGCAAAGTCATAGATGTTGATGTAGCAATCCGGTGTTCCGTTTGGACCGCTCAGGTCGGCTGCCATTCCAAGGCCGTCGGTCAGGACGTTTTCGCACGTGGGGATGGTCAGTGACACGGTGATCTCATCCATCAGATTATAGACACCATCTGTGGCGGCCAGCCGCAGGACATAGATTCCCGGAACCGTCGGGAAGGTGACGCCGGGATCTTCGGCGGCTGTATCGGTAAATGTGACCGAGGCCGGATCGACTCCTGTGGGAACCTGCGCGACCGACCATGTCAAGCTCAATGGGGCAGGCACACCATCGTCAATAAGCAGGGTGGCATCCATCGGGACCGGGACGCCTTTGTAGAAGACGGTCTGGTCGGGACCGGCAGTGATCAGGGGAGCCTTGTCACCTCCGGCGGCCAGGGCTAAAATCTCGGTGTCGCTGAGGGCATAGTTATAGACGCGGATATCGTCCACCATGCCGGGCCACATCCGTTCTGCATCGGCGCGGTTGCCGATCTGCAGAGGCAGAGTGCCGGTTCCAAGTGTATAGCCGGCGGGCATGTCTGCGGTAGTGTCGAGAATGCCGTCGATATAAATCTTCATCTGGTGATTGGGGCCGTCAAAGACACCGACGACATGCTGCCAGGCCGGACGGAAGACCTGACGGACACTGAAGACTTCGCGCTGGGTGCCGCCGGATTGCACGAGGTTCCAGCGATTGGCATTGATCTGGAAACGCCAGCCGGCCGTGTTATAACCAATCAGCATGGGGGTGCTAGGGGAAGGTCCGCCGCCCTCTCCTTCAACCTTAGCCCAGGCAGCCACGCTCAGGCCGGTGCGGGTTGTGTTGTAATTGCCATTGGGATCCCCAGTCAGGGTGTTAGGGACTTCCCAATATTGTACGCTGTTGAAATTTACCGCTGTGTCAGACATGTGACCGGAGATGACATTCGGCTCAGAGCCAGCAACGATGTGATGGAAATCACCATTAAATCCATTTTCTATATCTACGAGAGTATTGGGATCGGGCAGGCCTTCAAAATCCCAGTGTGACAGCATCTTATCATCGGCATGGTCGCGGACATAGACCGTAATGGTATCCTTGACCGTGTTATCGCCATCATTGGCCTGCATCTGCAGGGTGTAGGTACCTTTGACGCTGAAGCTGACAACCGGATTCAGCACGGCTGCATCCGAGAAGGTTACGATGCCGGGGCCATCGAGCTTGGACCACTCGATAGCGACAGTTTCAGTATCTGGATCAAACACAGTCCCGACCGGCTGAATGGTATCCTCGACATAGACGATAAAGTCGGTTCCGGCATTGGCGACCGGGAAGCGATTGAATGTGGCGCCGCTCATCAGATAAACGGCGTTGGAAAACATTTTTCCACCTTCTTCGGTCAGGTTATAGAAGCCGTCACCGGAGCCGCCGGCTTCGCTGGTTGCGAAGGCCATACGGGGGGCGGTGGCGAACTGGCCGGAACCGGCGTAAAATTCGGTTCCTGTTGTCCATTGGGCGATCCAGACCCACTGACCGCCGGTTACTGCACGTGTTGCCAGAATCTTGCCGTTGCCGGCATTGGTGATCTGAAGCATGCTCATGATACCCTGTGAAATGACATCCACCTGATCGTTGGCATCCAGTGTTACCTTAGCAAATACGGGGCTGGTTTTATCTATAACCAGCATGTTGTCACTGACATTCGGATTGGTAATACCGGTTGCATTAAACCATTTCCAGTGGCCGCTGCGCCACACGTAAGGGTTCATATTGATCATCGGCTTGGTGATGGAATTCCACAGGGCCACTTCGCCGGTATTGATATAGTTGCCGCTGGCACCATGACGGCCGACAATAACCAGGTCGTAGCCGTTAGCTTCATTGCGTTTGGCCTCGGTCATAACCTGCGGATCCTGCATCCGGGCGACCGTGTATCCTTCCGCC
Organism: Anaerohalosphaeraceae bacterium; assembly: GCA_039679345.1. Taxonomy (GTDB): domain Bacteria; phylum Planctomycetota; class Phycisphaerae; order Sedimentisphaerales; family Anaerohalosphaeraceae; genus Anaeroglomus. The sequence continues at coordinate 4,392 of JBDKVE010000326.1, read as the reverse complement.
GTAAGACGTTCGATGAAGCCGCGGTCATGCGGTGTAGCCTCGTTCCAGCAATCCGATACCCACAGGATGCTGGTTGCCGATGCCATCGTTGACAGGCAAATCAGCATCAATCCAATTTTTAGTACTCTGTTGTTCATCACTTTACCCTTTCCAGTTAAATGTTATTGAATGCTCAACTGTTATCACGGTTTTGTCAGGTTCGGCCACTCAGGGTCTGCCGGCCTGATACATGTCTGCGATTTCACTGTCGGTCATGACGCGGCCCAGAATAACGATCTCATCCATTTTGCCATTGAATCGAGAACCGTCATTGGGAGCGCTGTCTGTGCCGATGAACAGTCCTGCTTCCGCAAGGGGTTGCTTGTACGGCCAGTTTTTGGAGTCAACAAGAACGCCGTTCAGATAAAATTTTATGGTTTGATTGTCATGGGTAGCCGCAATGTGGATCCAGCCGAACTGTTCAGATATCTTTGTGCTATAGATCTGATTTTTAGCGTCTTCGGTGTTCTTTTTTCTGGCCAGATGGATATTCTGTTTCCACTCCGGTGAGGAGGGGCTTCGATAACCTAATTGATAATTGCAGAGCTCCTGAGGGGCGATGCGGTTGGACAGGATGTGCCCGCCGTCTTTTTCATCCGTACAATAAATCCATGCGGCCACCGTAACCGGGCCGTCAATGCAGAGCTTTGGATCGGCGGCAACCTCCACCTGCTGTTTCTGTGAACGGTCAAACTGGAGTGCCGTTTTCTGAGGCCATCTCCCTTTGGTCCATGTGGGTTTGTCTTTATTGCTCAGACTGCACAGTGTCCCCTTGAGCGAACCCATGGTGGATGAGGCCAGATTGATCAGGTTATCCGGATTGGCAGGATCTTTTTCGAAAGTATAGTAAGCAATCACGTCCGGGTCTCGCCGTAGTTGGTAGCTGTATGCCATCCAACGGTCATAGGCGGACCCTTCGGCGGCTTTGAGCCGGGCATCGAATTCATCCGGACGGATGAACAGGCCGGAAATCCCCTGTTTTTTGCTGAGTTTGCCCAGGGTCGAGGCCTGGCCGGCCTGACTTTCGGTTAGTGTCAATCGCTGCTCGAAACGCAGGGGATTGGAGCCGGAACGCAATTCTACTTTGCCCTGATAGACATGGGTCAGGGTATTATTGAAGGAGTCGATGCAAATACCGAATTCGGTTCCATAATCGACGACGCTGGCCTGGGGGGAACGCACGACAAAAGGCGTTTCCGAGGTTTTATCGATTCTGATGACTGCCTGGCCCTGCTGAAGATAGAGTTGATTTGCGGACTCCAGGGTAAACTGGGCGGGGGCCTGTATCACAGCAATGGCACCATCATCGAAGCTGATTTCGGCAAGACCTTTGGTCAATTTCATCGGGCCGGGGTAGAGGTCGCAGTCGGGCAGAATCTGGCCGGAGGCGTTTTCCCATTTAGCTTCTATGGTATTGACTAATTTTGCGACTGGATCGACTGTCGTAACCGATGTCGTTCGGGCAAAAAAGATCAGCAAAAGAATTGCCGCCGCCGACACGATAAGGGAAAACAGGGACATTTTGCTGAAGTTATGAACAATGCGGTCTCTGGGGACGGGCTGTTCTGCGAGATGCTCATTTGCTTTGGGCAAACAGATGGCGGGGGCGGTCTTTTCGACGTCGGCCAGACAACTCCAGAGGTTCTCGTCCAGAAAAGCCGATTGACTGTGCTCGGTCATGGACAGCGTTTCGATATCATTGAGTCCGATATAAGAAGCGACAAAATCGTAGTAAAGCTGTCGTGCTGCGGCACTGTCGGTCAGAAGCTTGTTGAGCTGCCGGAATTCGGCTTCGGTAATTGACCCTTCCATCGACAGCATCAGCAGATGTGTCAACTGGTCAACAAATTGAGGATCTCTGTGTACCGGATTCATAATTTATCCTTCCATCGCCATCTTTAAGCGAATGCACCGAATCAGACGGCCGTGGATGTTGGATACCTTTTTCAGCGCTGCCGGCGAGGATATTCCGAGACGCTGGCCGATTTTGATAAACGGCATTTCCTGTTCGTATCGCATTTTGACAAGCTGCATATCATTAGGAGCCAGTTTCTTGATGCATTCCTTCAGGGTGTCCATCCGGTAATTGAACTGGTGGCTTGCAGATGACGATTCCTGGTCGATAATCGTCTGCAGGGTTTCGTCAAAATGCAGTTTGCCTTCTTTTTTGCTTTTACGGAAATAGTTCATAATTTCAAATCTGGCCGTCGTCAGGCCCCAGGCGACAAAATCCGTTTCCGGCCTGTACTGGTCGAATTTCTTCCAGAGAATCGACAGGGTATTTTGGAGGATATCGTCTGCATCCGCAAAGTTGGGTACATAAGTCAGGATGTAGCCCAGAATGCATTTCTGATTGGGCAGAAGCAGACTCAAAAACTTATCAGAATTTTCTTTTCTGTCTGTGTCCACTGAATTCTATTCTGCGTTATACCATAATTAATGAAAACAACGCCCTAGCCACATTTATATTACGTTTGGGCGTACGCGACCATTAACCTGAATTTAAAAAAGCTGGAAATCTTTCGACATCAAATGGCGATGGACTTGAGGAAAAGAATTTCAAACAAAAATGGAGTTTTTTGCTATATATATAAAAAAAGACAGGGTAAGATTATATGCAAAATTACCCTGTCTTGATTTCAGTACAGAAAATCGCTTATTTCGTCATTAATAAGATAGATTGTGCTGCGGCCAGGCGAATATAAGGTGAATTGCTGTTAAGAGATTTGGCGAGGTAGCCCGTCAGGTTATTAGCTTTTATGTTGCCAATGGCCATGACAGCGGTACCTGTGGCGACAGTGGCTTGATTCAGGTCTGGATTAGTCTGGAAATACTTAACCAGCTCTTCCAGGCCGCTTGAATTGCCAAGTTTGCCGAGTTCATCAGCGGCACAGAGCCGGACTTCCGCAATGTCATCTTTCAGCATCGTCTGGATGGCATCTTTGGCTTCCTTGGTTCCCAGGGAACCCATGCCGCGAATGCCCATGACGCGATCATCGGCGAATTTGCTGATGAGCAGGGGCCATAATTTTTCTTTGTAAATGCGAACATCTTTGAGGCGGGCGATGGAATCAACGGCCTGAATGCGGACTTTATCGGGTGCGTCGTTATCTTTGGTTGCCCGATAAATAAGGTCTAAATCATCCTTGTTTCCGAGTTTGCCAAGCAGGAGCAGGGCATTGGCTCGAACGGTGCCATCCGTGCTGAGTGCGGCGTCCCGGATTTTTTGATAATATGCGGTATCGCCTGTCTTGATGAGGGCGTATGCTCCAGCGATTTGAACATTTTGGTCCTCATCAGCAAGAGCTTTTTTCAAGTGGTCGCCGCAAGTCGGGCAGCGCATTTCTCCAATAGCAATTGCGGCCACAAACCGTACTGCCACGGAAGGATCATCGAGTTTCTGGATGATATCTGCAATCAAATCTTTCTGGTTGGTCAATGCCGCGATTTCAATAGCATGGTGACGGATATAAGCACTGTTGTCGGCTATTCCTGTCTTGATAATGGCAAATGCCTGGCTTTTCAGGGGCTGCAACTCGACGGGCTTGACCGGGACGGTCATGGATGTTGTGGTGTTTTGTTGTTCAACCGGACTGCATCCGCATACGATGCATATGACCGCAATCAGTAAGTAAGCTATTGGTTTCATCGTCTCGTTCTCCGTCTGTGTCTTTTCAGGAATATTATTATTGCCGTTAATATAAGCACACCGGCGGGGAGTTTGTCAATCCAATCTCCGTTACGGGTGTAAAATGTTATCGTTTTGACGCGGGGGATATGGTCCATGAACCAGCCTTCAACGCCCTGGCGGTCCATGACATTTTCGGGCAGGGTACCGGCCTGAAACTCATTGCGCAGTGTGCCGTCCGGCTCGATAAGGCAACTGATACCGGTGTTAACGCTGCGGAGGATGGAAATACGATTTTCGATGCAGCGAAAGACGCTGATGGCCGTGCGCTGGGGCAGTTCGACGGAGGGGACGACGGTTTTATCTTTGAATTGGACATACCATCCGTCGTTGCTCATGTTAACCAGCCAGTCCGCGGTCTTGATGTCGTCCTGATAGACCATTTTACGGCTGATGGCCGGGTCGGTGTCTTCATAACAAATTAATACGCCGAAGTGATATTCAATATTATTGAGCTTGACCGGAAACAGAATAAAGTCTTCACCGGGAGTCAGGTTATAATCGTAATCATAGGGGCTAAGCTGCATAAATAGCTTATACAGCGGGGGGAACGATTTCTTGAAGGGGATATATTCACCGAAGGGAACCAGATGGATTTTGTCGTATCGCAGGTGGCTTTGTCTTCCGGTGGGCAGATACAGATAGGCGGAGTTATAACGGTCCAC